>JAFGCA010000447.1 GCA_016932895.1 Sedimentisphaerales bacterium
CGGCGCCTTCGCGCTGAATCGCTGCTTCTCCCTGCTAAACCGCCACTTTCATGGCTCTAGGCGCGGGGTCAGCTGCGGAACGCCGGTCTGGGGATGGACTTTGACGCCCGGCGCTACCAGGCGGCGCTGGCCCATCAGGCATATGGCGTCGTGCTCCTGGGCGACGAGGGACGCGTCGTGTTCGTCAACCAGCAGCTCTGCGACCTCTTCTGCCTCTCGGAACGCCCCCCGGAGCTGACAGGGCTCACGGCCGATCAGTTCGTGGAACTCGTGGCACCCGTTTGCGCTGAACCGGTCCAAACCGTTTCGCGTCTGCAGGCCATTCTGAGAGACGGATCCGACCATCTGGGAGAGGAAATCCTCTTGCGCGACGGAAGAACGATCGTCCTCGACTCCACCTCCATCATCCTCGACGGCAAGCCGGCAGGCCGGCTCTGGTCGCACCGAGACATCACCGAAAGCAAGCGGGCACAAGAGGCGTTGCGACTGAGCGAGGAGAAGTTCGCAAAAGCCTTCCAGACCTCCCCCTATGCAATCGCCATCACCCGCCTGGAAGACGGTGTCTTCTTGGAGGTGAACGACACCTTTTCGACGCTCACCGGGTTTTCGCGGGACGAGTTGATCGGCCGCTCCGCCCTGCAACTAGGCATCTGGGCCAACGAGGACCAGCGCGTGGCCGTGGCGACGGCCTTGTTGCACCGGCAGCCCGTCGTGGGACGAGAGGTCCTGTTCCGCGATAGCCGCGGCGGACTATCAACATGCGTCTTCACAGCACAACCGATCAACCTGAGCCAGGGTCCGTGCATCATCTCCAGCGTCGACAATATCACCGAGCGCAAGCGGGTCGAACATGAGCTTCAGACAAGCCGTCGTCTGCTGTCCGATGTGGTCGAACACGCCGGGGCGCTGATCTCGGTCAAAGACCGTGACGGACGCTACGAGCTGGTTAACAAGAAATGGGAAGAGGTGCGGGGCTTGAAGCGTGAAGTCTGCATCGGGCGAACAGATGCCGACCTCTTCTCCGGCCCCATGGCAAAACGAACACGCGCGAACGATCTAAGGGTCATGGAATCGCGGGCCGAGATGGAAACCGAGGAAACCCATGTGGACGCGAATGGCAAGCGTTTCTTCATTTCCATTAGATTCCCCGTTTACGAGGACGACGGGAGCGTACATGGCGTCTGTGCCATGGTCACAGAGATCACGGCGCGTAAGGAGATCGAAGACCGGATCCGGCACCTCGCCACTCACGACAGCCTGACGGATCTGCCCAGTCTCAATCTTGCCAAGGACCGTCTCAGAATGGCGTTCGGGATGGCGCGACGTCAGAAAGCTGAGGTGGGTGTGATGTTCGTCGATCTGGACGGTTTCAAGTCGGTGAACGACACACTCGGCCACGAAGCCGGCGACGCGGTGCTTCGGGAGACGGCCAGGCGATTGCTGTCGTGCGTGCGCGAGACGGATACGGTCGCCCGCATAGGGGGCGACGAATTCCTGGTCGTGGCGGGAGGGCTACACGGCAAGGATGACGCAGCCCAGATCGCTCAGAAGATCATCAGCCGCGTGGGCGAATCCGTCGTCGTGGGCGATGGCAGCCTGGCGTCGGTGGGCGCGAGCGTGGGGATAGCCCTCTGCCTTGCATGTGGCGACGACACCGACCGGCTGATCAAACTGGCCGACGCCGCGATGTATCGGGTCAAGAACGCCGGCAAGAACGGCTACGCCTTCGCCGATCCGGCTGATCTCTAGACGGGCGGTCGCTTCCGGCGTGTCTTGGTAGCATTCCCACCTATGGATGCTCCGGCCATGCACATACGTGTCGCCACCCTGCACGACGCCGCCCTTCTTGCAGGGCTCGGGGCGAGAACCTTCCGCGACACGTTCGAAGCCGACAACACCGAGGCCGATATGGCCTCATACCTAGCCACCGCGTTCAGCCCTGCCGCGCAGGCCAGGGAGCTGCAAGATGAAAGCTCGACCTTCTTGATTGCGCACGTGGAGGGAGCCAAGGTGGGTTACGCTCGATTGCGTTTCGGGGAGTCCCGCCCGTGCATCGATAGCCGGAAGCCGGTCGAGATCGCTCGTCTCTATGTTGATAGACCGTGGATAGGACGCGGTGCGGGACCGGCCCTCATGCAGACCTCGCTCGAACTGGCGGCCCACAAGGGTTGCGACGTCGTCTGGCTTGACGTGTGGGAGAAGAACTATCGCGCGCTCGCCTTCTACGCAAAGTGGGGATTCGAGGTCGTTGGCGAGCAGCATTTTCTCCTCGGTACCGACCTGCAGAACGACTTACTCATGGCCCGGCCCGTCAACCAAACCTACCCACCACCGGCAGGATACGGCGCTGCAGACGACCCAAGCTAGTACCAAAGCAGCATATCCGCATTCACTGTGTGGGCCATACTGCCGATAGAGAACAGAGAATCACAGCAGCTTCGCTGCCGTGATTGACATTGGCTACCCCCGGCCTACTGTATGCGAGGCTTCGAGGACGGCTGCACAATGGAACGAGGACATCTTCTGGATTGTCTGCTCGACACGATCCAAGACGGCATCGTGCTCCTTGACGCCGACCATAACATCCTCCTGGTCAATAAGTTCATGGAGAAGATAGTCGCGCACAAGCTACCGGTGGTCGGAAAGAAATGCTACTCGGTCTTCCATCGGAGGCAGGACCCTTGTCCTGAGTGCCCCCTACTCAAGGATGAGCAAGCAGAGATGCCCCGCTCGCGGGTCTTTTCGCATCCTCCGGAAAAGACGCCTCCCGACTGGTATGAGCTGCGCGTCTACGAGTTGCGGAATGACGATGGCGTGGTCACCGGAGTCCTAGAACACATCAGAGAGATCAGTGAGCAGAGACGGGCGGACGAGCGACTCAACGATGAGATCACCCGGCGCCGGATGCTGGTCAAACAGTCAAGAGACGGCATCGTGGTGATGAATGCAGACGGCAGCGTGTACGAAGCCAACGACCAGTATGCCCGTATGCTCGGTTACTCCTTGGAAGAGGTCCAGAAACTCCACGTTTGGGACTGGGATACCGAGTTCGAACAGCACGAGCTCCTGGCTATGATTGACGCAATCGACGATGCCGGTGATCACTTCGAGACGCGTCATCGCCGCAAGGATGGAACCGAATTCGAGGTCGAGATTAGCAGCAACGGCGCCGTTCTCGGCGGGAAGAAGTACGTGTTCTGCGTCTGCCGCGATGTCAGCGAGAAGAAGGCTATGGAGAA
>JAFGCA010000448.1 GCA_016932895.1 Sedimentisphaerales bacterium
CCTTGTTGATTGTTGGATGTTGAGACACCAGCACTACAGCATCGATGAGCTCGAATCGATTGAGTCGTGATGGTCAGGCGTCAACATGTGAACGTTATCAAAATGTTAATGGCGTGTTGCCTAAACGGAGATCCCTCGACGGCGCTCGGCATGACCGTGCTGAAGCCATCGAGTTTCCCAGGGAATTGTCATGTCGAGCCTGCCGAGACATCTCGCCGCAGGCGTCTTTCGGATTTGGGCAACAGGCCCTCAAGGCCTGGCCCCGGAAGCGCCATACCTCCGCGTCGCGAGTAAGCGGACCCAATGAGCCCGCACTCGGGCCGGCTTACCCGGGTGCGTTCACTCGATTGTTGGCCAATATCGTCAGAAGTGGTAGACGACGGACAGTCCTATTTCCGTCTCGTAGTCTTCGCGCGCTACAGGGCTCCTGTATGTCGCTGCTGTACAGTTCAGCACCGGCCTGTGCAATCAGGTGGATGTGGCGAGCAAGGTAGCGGCGGTCGACCACGGTGACCCCGCTGGACCGGTACCCCCCTTCGAGTTCTGTCTCCGGCAGTCTGGAGGCTGCCGCATCGGCTGCCGTGACGCCGAAATCCTTCGTGATGAAATCGTCGGTTCCGAACGTCGAGAAGGCAAACAGCTCGGTTCCTGTCCCGTCGAGCCGGGCGCCGAACCTGTGTCCCGCTGCGAGAACGCCCAGCCAACCGAAATCGGCCTCTCCGCCCATCGCGCGTGCGCCGATCCAGTTGCGCCACGCGTCCCCGAATGCGCGTCTAACCTCCAGGAAACCCACGAGATGGGAATCCCGCTCCTCAAAACCATCCAGGTTGCCGTCTTCGGAATCATCGGGCTCAAGGCCGTCTTCGTACCGCGCTCCTGCCTGGACAAGCCAGACATCCGCGAGCCGGCCGCGCCAACCCAGTTCCATCCCCTCCCAAAACAACAGGTGGTTGCCGTTCCGCCACTGGATGGCCCCGGCCGGGTCGATCTCAAGCTCGTACGCATCGGAACCGTCGTAGGCGGTTTCGTACTCCACCGCGGCGCCGAGCGCTATGCCCCAGCCATCACCACGAGTGAAGTCAAAGATGGAGGGAAGAGGGACGAGCGGCAACGCGTTCTCTCCTTGGGCGATGGCCTGCCCGGCAATGAGCAGGCCTGCGGTCAGTGTTGCGAGGGAGATCCAGTATCTCATGTGTCCTCCTTCCTTTCCTGCTTCGCCAACGCCGCCCACCAGCGGCGCCCCCCGGCGCGCAGGCCGGATTTCCCGTGTACGGCTGGTCATGGCACCTGGCCCGGGCGATGCGGGCCTGACCTTTTTCGACTGCATACACCAAGCGGTGTTTCTCCATGATGTGCCGGGACCGGAAACCGGAGAGCTCGTGCTTCAGGGGTTCCGGTTTGCCCAAACGCTCGGGCTGGAGGCGCGAACCGGAATTGAACCGGTGTACGAGGTTTTGCAGATCAACCATAACGTCAATGTTTATAGGCCTAAAAAAAGGCCGTTGCCAGTCCGTTGCCAGTTTGCTACGCTTATTTGACGTGAAGCCCCGGTCCGCCACCGTCGGCGGCAAGGGTCATTATGAAGAAGAAGCAACGCAGACGCAAGCACCCCGTGACGATGCATAAGGGCACCCGCATACGTCACATCGTCGAGCGGGACTGCTGGCAGGTTGACTTTACCGCGCTGGGAAAGCGCGACCGAAAACGCTTCGCCACGCAGGAGGCGGCAAAAACGTTCGTCGAGCAAAAGACCACGGAAACACAGAACCGTGGACGCGCCGCCTTCGGCCTGGCGGACCGCGACCGCCTTGCCGTGACCGAGGCAAGGCAGTGGCTCGGTACGGTGCCGCTGTCCGACGTGTTCGACTTCTGGAAGACGCATCATCCGGTCGGCGACCAGAAGACAATAGAGGCCCTTGTCGAGGAGTTCATCGACGCCCCCGGCCGGCGCGGAACGCGCTCGGTCACCCGCCGGCCCGCGACGATCGACGCGCACCGTAAACGCTTGTCGTCGTTCGTCACCGCGTTCGGATCGCGTCAGGCGCACGAGGTTTCTCAAGCGGATATCGAGGCGTGGCTGGACGCCCATAACTGGACCGGCCTTAACCGGCGCCATTACCTGGTAGCGGTTCGCGCGCTTTTCGCGTTCGCGGTCCGCAAGCGGTATGTCGCCTCGAACCCCGCGTTGGATATCGAACTGCCCGAGATCGGCGCCACCGAACCCGTGATCATGACCGTCACCGACGTCGACAAGTACCTGACGGCGATCGAGAGACAGTGTCACGAACTGCTGCCTCGGGAAGCCATCGCGTTTTTTGCCGGGCTGCGTCCGGAGGAACTGTCCCGTCTTGACTGGCGCAACATATCCGTCGAAAACCGCCTGATCACCGTGACCGGTGACGTCGCAAAAGTCCAGGGTCACCGGCGTAACGTCGAGATGTCGGATAATCTTCTGGCATGGCTCACGCCGTACGTTCAGGACAACGGTTCCGTATGGCCGTACCGATCGCCGACGACACTGCACCGGAAACGGGCCCTCGCGCGTAAAAAGGCACGTGTCGCGGTACCGGACAATGCCGGACGTCACGCATTCGCTTCCTATCATCTGGCCCTGCACGAAAACGCGGCAAAGACGGCCGAAGCCATGGGCCACGCCGATATCAAGCTGTTGCGGAACACGTATCGCAACATCACCGCCAGCAACGGCAGACCCATCACCCGCGCGCAGGGCCGGGCCTATTTCGACATCACGCCGAAACGGAAGGCGGATATCATCGCTTTCCGTGCCGCGGGCTGAAGCGTACCGGTCATACGTTCACCCGTCCGTACCTGTCGGGCGCCCGACAGCCGCGGCCGGCGCGCCGATCAGCTTGTCCGGACTCAGACCGCGCACATCGTGATCGATCGTTCCAATTGACGGCTCGACCTCGCTTCGGCTAGCCTTTCTCGTATGCAACCGCTCCTTCAGGCCGGTCCAAAGGAGTATGGGCCGGCGCCGTCTGAAAAGCGGTCTTTCCCCGCAGGCGAGTGCCCGCGCCGCCTAAAAGCGATTTTCTTGTCAATTCTTACCGCCCTGGTGCTTCTGGCTGTTGGCGCGTCCCGAATAGCGCACGCCGTGCCGGTGCAGCAGGATGACGCGTTGCGCGCCGCCGGCGGCTGGGTGGCTCTCTCGGGCCGGCCTTTGGGGGAGGCGCTCGGGATCCCCTTGGGAAAAGCCGTCCGGAGCCTCGACGAAACGGGGCGGGCACTGTTTTACCATGTTCCTCTGCGTGGAGGCGGCTTCATAATCCTGTCCACAGACGACCGCCTGCCGCCGGTCGTCGCTTTCTCCGCCACCGGCGAGTTCGTCGATGATCCGGAGCATCCCCCGGCGGCCGTGCTGCGCGCCGGCACGGCCCGGAGGCTCGGATTCCTGGACCCCCCGCGCCAAGATGCGAACGTGGCGCTCGGCACCGTCGCGCCGAACGGCGATGCGCTCAAAAGGCGCGAGGCCGAAGCCCGCGGCGCCTGGCGCCGTCTGCTGGACGCGGCCGGCGAGTCGGCTCCGGTGCACATCCTGGGCTTGGCATGGGTCAGCGATCTGCGGGTGGCGCCGATCATGCAGACAGCCTGGAGCCAGTCGATGGCGAACGGCCAGAATACGTACAACTACTACACGCCGAACAACTACCCCGCCGGCTGCGTTGCCACCGCCATGGCCCAGGTGATGCGGGTCCACCGTTTCCCGGTTGAAGGCATCGGTGTGCACGCGCGGACCATCTACGTCAATGGCTCCGGGCGTTCGGCGAGCACGCGGGGGGGCGACGGTGTCGGCGGGCCATATCTCTGGGACAATATGCCCCTGCGGCCGGCGGAGGGGGCAACCGAAGTCGAACGGCAGGCCGTCGGCGCGCTGTGCTACGACGCCGGTGTTACCGTCGAAATGGAATACACGGCCAGCGGTTCGACGGCGTCCCTCACCGACGCGGCTTCCGCGATGCAGACGGTATTCGGCTACGGCGACGCCAACGTAATCTTCGTCAGCCCGCGCTATGATTTCCAACCGGAATTACTCCCTCATGCTATTAACGCCAATCTGGATGCGAGACTGCCCGTGATGCTTGGCATCACCACGGCCTATGGCTCGCACGCCGTGGTGTGCGACGGGTATGGATTCGAAGGCGGGAGCCCCTACCACCACGTCAACATGGGGTATGGGGGCGCCGACGACCTCTGGTACGCGTTTGTCGATTTCTCGCCCAGCTATACGATCGTCTACAATCTAGATCCCGCCGGGTCGGGGGAGATCATCAGTGGGCGAGTCTGGGACGAGGGCGGGGAACCGCTGTCAGGGGTTAGCGTGCATATCGGAGCGCTTTCGGCCACGACGGACGCCAAGGGGATCTACGCGGTCACCCAGGTAGCGCCGGGTACACAGACCGTCGTCGCCGAAGCTGCGGGCCGCCTGCCCTCTTCGGTTGCCACCGAGGTCGTCGCCAGCGTCGACCACGTGACCTGCGGGAACCAGTATGGTGTCGACTTCATCCTCAAACCCGAAGGTTTCACGGGGCTTCCAGAGCCTACGTCCGTCGCCGCCACCGACGGCGATTTCTCCGACCGCGTAGAGATCACCTGGGCAGCGGTAGCCGGGGCCACGCACTACCGGGTCCATCGCTCGGAGAGCGCCGGCGGCGACCGCGCGGCACTCGGGGCGTGGCGTTCAGCAACCAGCCTGAGCGATACGGACGTGGTGGCGGCGGTCACCTACCGATACTGGGTTCAAGCGGCGGCCTCCGCGGCGGGGGACCAGGCCAGCGCGTTGAGCCTGAGCGATTGCGGCTACGCCGACAACATCTATAGCGGCGGATCGGGGACCGAGCAGGATCCCTACCGCATTGCGTCACGCCGCGACCTCCTGGCCCTGGCCGAGAACCCGGACGACTACAACCTTCACTTCCTGCTGACCGACGACATTGACCTTGGCGACATGGTCCTGCAGACGGCGTTGATTGCGCCGGACATGGATGGCTCGACCTCGGACAACTTC
>JAFGCA010000449.1 GCA_016932895.1 Sedimentisphaerales bacterium
ATACCAATGATCAAGCGAGATCTCCATCCGAAACAGGCTCCCCTCCTGTTCCACCTCCTTGATATGGCTGCGAATAATCGCCGCATACGCTGTCCCTTCGAGCAAGCCGCCTACCTCGTCAAAACTCTCCGCATATAAAATCTTGTCGATCGGCATCGAATGAATAATGGGTTCATAGAGAACATATTCCGAACCCGGCTCCATCGCGCGACCTCGGACCACATGATCAAAAAATACACGGATGGCGTTTTTGAGGTTGTCTATCTCATAGCGAACCAGCAAGGCATCCACAAACTCAATCGTGTCCCGATGAAGACATTTCCTTAATTCTCGGTACAGATCAATTTCATACTCGATCAGCTTTAATTCCACCTGCTTCAAATCGCCCGTGGCGACATAGACGCCTTCCAGTTCGCCATAACTGGTTTCACGCAGCATGGCCAGCATCGACTCCAGCGATGTCGCCCGGGCAAGTTCGCCAAAAAACTCCGTCGGAAGTATTTTGCTTATCCGCGCCCGTAATTTGGCATTAATGAACGCATATTTGGATAATCGATCCGCCATCTACTTTGACTCAACCCCCTCCCCTGTAGATGCCCCGACTACCATCTCGCATATCGCCTGCACCAGCTTCTCCACCTGGCCGGAATCTCTTGAGAGAATGCCCCCCATCTGCTCTTCCGCCTCTTGCAGCATCCGGGCCTTCACCTGATCCGCCGCACGACCAGACTCTTCGATGATCGCCTGCATCTCCTGCTGGCACTGCTGCTTGGCTTCGTTGATTCGCTCTAGACTGGCGGCCTCCGCCTTTGCCGTGATCGCCGCCGCCTCTTCACACGCAGCCTTCAGCTTCGCCGTCGCCGCCGCTTCCGCCTGGAGGACATCTTCAATGATCTGCTTCATCAATCTATCCTCGGATTAGACCTACAGTTGACAAAAAACGATGTACGCGGATTCCCGCCCGCCGTCAAGGCCTATAATGCCGCCCCCAGGGGGTATATTGCCCCACGGCGGGCCGCTCCCCCGGCACAGACACGCCTGTTAAGGCAGGTAGGGGATGCAATACTGCACAATAGTGACCTTCCCCCCAGTCCTCATCCGCTCAAAATGGTAAACACCCCCCCAAAAACGCCATCTTCAAAGGACCAGGAACCGGCCAACAGAGATGATGCGCCCAAGCTCGTTCTCCGGATCCTCCGTAACGACCGGAACGTCCAAATCCGCCCCGATCCACGTGACATCGGACACGGGAAACGTCGAGCCGTCGTTCTTGGTCGCATCCGTCAGCGGACAGTAGATCGTCGAATGGATCGTGCCCGCGTCCACGTCGATCGTCAGCAGCCGAACGGGATTGGTCGCGTTGTCGTGATACGTCTGGTTGAAACAATGGATCGTATTGCCCTGATCGCCCCCTCGCTGCCCCTGTCCTGGCTCCGGTGGTTCTGGTGGCGATTCAACGTCTGGGGCGAAATCTTCGGCCTGCTGATCTCTGTCCCGCTCTCCGCGTTCGTCTGGTTCGGCCTGGGAGGGAAAGATCGACCCGCCTGGCAGCCGACCCTGCTGCTCCTGGGCATCGGCCTGGGAGGCAGCGTCCTCGTCTCGCTCCTGACCAAACCCGAATCCCGCCGCGCCCTGCTGCGATTCTATCGCTAGGTCCGGCCCCCCGGCCTGTGGGCAAGCATTCGACGGGAACTCGAATCCCAAGGCCTCGTCGACGCCCGCCGGCGACGCCTCGAACGCACCTGGGACCTCCGTGCCGCCGCCTGCGGCATCGTCTTCTGCTTTTCGATCACCTGGGCCTTCTTCACCGCCGTCCTTCTGCGATGGACCCAATCCATCACGTTGATGCTCCTTGGCGCTGTAAGCGGCTTTGCCTATTATGCCTGCTGGCTGCGAAGCTATCGTGCTTCGGTCGCACAAACCCGCGAAACTCCCGATAGGGATGTCCTCTCCGAGCCGGAATCCCTGGCTTGTAGCTTGACAGATTCGGAGGTGCCCTGATGCACCGCGTCGCTTTGATCGGCTGTGGTGACGTTGCCGAGCGCGGCCATCTGCCCGCCCTGCTGCGCCACCCCGCCTTCTCCATCCTGGCTGTCTGCGACACGCGCGTCGAACGCGCTGAACTTCTTGCCCGCTCCGCCGGAACCGTGCCCGTCTATACCAGGTGGCAAACCCTCCTGGACCGCGTGAAACCCGATGCGGTCGTTCTCGCCTTGCCCCCACAGGTCAGCCCCGACGTCGCCATCGCCTGCCTCGATCGCGGAATTCCCGTCCTCGACGAAAAACCCCTCGCCGCGACCCTCGACCAGGGCCGGCGGGTGGCCCGCGCCGTCGCTCAGCCCGGCCGCGTGTACCAGGTCGGCTTCGGCCTGCGATACGGCGACTGCATCGAAACCATCCGCCAACTCGCCCACGACATCGCCACGCCCGCCAGGTACCACGTCGCCATCTACGACGAACTCCTCGACCGCAGCAACGTCGATCATTTCACCCGAATTCAGAGTTTCCTGCGAGACAGCTCCGCCATGACCCACGAAGGCTCCCACGTCATCGACTACGCAGCCACCTGGAACCCCTCCACGTGGACACGTGTCCTCGCCGCGACGAAAACCGCCGAATCCGACCTCGCCGGGCCCAATGTCTGGAACGCCCTGGTGAGCCTGGCCGATGGCTCTACGCTCGAAATCGACATCGGCTGGCTCCTGCCCACACTGCCTCCCTGCACCGCCTTCGTTAAAGGCCCCCACGGACGCGTCCAGCTCAACCTCTCCACCGGCCGCGGATCCTGGCAGATCCACAACAAGTCCGGAACCGTCGAACTGCCCCCGATGGCGCCCGAGTGGGACCGGCAATACGACGTCTTCGCCCGGGCCATCCAAAACGGAAAGGCCGAAAAAGCCACAATCCTCGACGGACTCCGTGCGTTGGAAGTCTCAATCGCTTGTGAGCTATCCGCTCGCATCGGAAAAACCGTTTCGCTCAACACGCAAGACTCCCTCACGAAGCCGCCGCAAAACCAACCCGAGTAACAAGGACGCCGCCAATCATGCCCGACAACGCCGCCCGGTTCATTTCCAATCCCGAAGTCTTCTCGTCCCCGCTGCCCTTCTCGCCCGCCGTCCGCGCGGGGGATTTCGTCTTCCTCTCCGGCATGGCCTCTGCCGATGAGAACGGCCGTGTCCTGCCCGACACCTTCGAAAACGAAGCCCGCCGCACCTGGCGAAACGTCGCCCGCGTCCTCGAAATGGCAGGCCTCGACTTCTCCCACGTCGTGCAGGTCCGATGCTACCTCGCCAACCGGAACGACTGGGACGCCCATAACCGCATCTGCCGCGAATACTTCACCGAACCCTTTCCCGCCCGCACGACCCTCGTCGGCTGCCTCGGCGATCTCGTCCAATACGAAGTCGAGCTGATCGCCTGCGCACCCGCCTGATATGGAGAAACCGTCATGCTCCCCGAAACCGGCCCCAGACGCCTCGAATGGATGTGCAGGAATCTGCGCGTCCCCGCCGTGTGCGACATCCTCGACGATCTCGGCTACCGCCGGCAAGCCATGCACCAGCGACTGCGCCTCCTCGATCCGCAGCACTGCACCTTTGCCGGCCGCGCAAAAACCTTTCGCTGGATGGAAACCGACTACGTCGTCAAAGACGATCCCTATGGTCTGGAAATCGACGCGATGGACTCCCTCGCCCCCGGCGACGTCGCCGTCCACTCCACCGACCACGGACAGACAAACGCCCCCTGGGGCGAGCTCATGTCCACGCTCGCCAGGCGAAACGGCGCGGTCGGCTGCGTCCTCGTTCAGCCCGGCGAACTCGTCTTCGCAGATTTCGACGGCGTCGTCGTCATCCCGCAAGCCGTCGAGGAAAAAGCCCTTCTCCTCGCCGCCGATAAACTCTCAAAGGAAAACGACGCACGCCGCGAACTGCTCAATGGACGGACCCTGCGCGACGTCTTCGACGAATTCGGCGTTCTCTAATCGTCCGCAGCCCATGACCACCCGCCAAAACAACGCCGCTTCTTCTTCCCGCCGGCCAGTCGGATGAATCGCCGCGCCGTGACGCGCGTGCTCTCGCCTTTTTTCGGGTCTGTTCCTTTGAGCCGCATGTCACGTTCAGGACATAGGGTATCCAGTAGTGTATTGTGTTTCCGTGCTCCGAGCGAGGCGGAGCCGGCGGGAGTGGGAGCAGGGTCAGAAAAAGGCCTTGCGATCTTCTTGCCATGACAGAGAAATGGCGCCGGAATCAGGGCTTGGGGGTTAGAGTTTGGGGGGCAGCGGAGCAGAGAATGTGTACCAATGCGCGCAAATCGCGCGCAGTTTTGCGCACAAATGCGCGCGTTTTGGGGCGTTTTGGGGCGGTTTTCGGGACAGCGGGGAAAGGCAGGGGGCGATTCCGGGCTGTCAGGGGAATTCCCAGTGGGATGGGGTGGTACGGGTTTTGTGTAGGGATCACGGGAAAGAGGAAGGCGGCGGGGGACAGGGGCCTGGGATCCGGCAAAGGAAATGCGCAGAGGTGTGGCGGGCAGAAATTGTGTCGGGGTCGGCAGAGATTTGGCCGGCAGGACTTGTTCAGGGGCAGGCAATGGCCGCGGCTAAGAGCGTGGACCTAGAAAGTCCGGGCTATTCGGCTGATTGCGAACTCGTAGTGGTTGAGCAGCTCCGCGCGTGTGCGTTTTC
>JAFGCA010000450.1 GCA_016932895.1 Sedimentisphaerales bacterium
GCCGCATCGTCGGGCGTCTCCAGGATCGCCATGTATCCCTGCTGCCCGTCCGTCGCGCCCCAGAAGTGCATGCAGATGCCGTGACCGCCGTAGGCGATCAGACGCGTCGTGTCTACGGTCAAGTCATCGACAGGATAGGAGATCCCCTCGTTCATGGGGACGACGAGGTACGTGCCGGGCTCGGTGACAAAAGGATGCGGGTACCGCAAGGGCCGGCGCAGCTCGCCCTGGGCCGCGAGCGTGACCGCGAATTCGGGTCGCGACGCATCGACTTCGACGGTCATCCGGACATCAAAGCCCAGGCTCGCGTCGTGCCACGTCGCGTTCAGACCCTGCTCTGGACGGATATTGGTGACTTTCCCACCACTTCTTACCTGCTGCTGCCAGCGATGGCCCGTGCGGTTATCGATGACCGAGAACGTCATGTCGGCTGGGTCGAGCGAAACGGAGATGGCGGAGTTCCCACTGGTAGCCGTGGTCACTTGGTCGCGGGCGCCGGAGGAGACGCCCACGCTCGTGAGACCCGCGACGATACATAAAGTCATATAGAACAATGATTTAGAGGATGTGTGAACAGGGGTGGCAGCCTCAATCGCAGCTTGGGGATGGCCTGTCCGGCCGACGGGAATGTGCCTGTGATCGGGTCCAACCATCTCCAAGGCCTTCCGGCCTTGAGGCTGCCACCCGCAGATTGCTTGCCTCTCACACACCCTCTTAGAGTTGCCTGGTAGCGCGATCATCTGTTTCAATCCTCCCTGTCGAGGGTGATTCAAAGGCCGGAGACGCCGGGCTCGGGCGACCGGCGGCCATTATAGCATCCCTGACGGGAAAAATAACCATGTGCGTGTTGATTTCCCCCCCGGCTTGCCGATAGAATAGAGGTGGTGGTCGCCAGTCGGACGTAGGAGGACGGCCTGTGCCAATCCATCGAGTCACGGTCTGCCTGAAACGGGGGAGAAGGGCAGTCTCTACGCAGTTTTTCCAGCCACACAGGAATTTGAGAGGAGAACGAATGAGCACATCGACAAGAGCAATACGGGTATTGGCGATGGTCGCGGCCTTGGCTTCGGTCGGCTACGCCAACTGGTCGGAATCCTTCACGGACGGCCAGTTCGATCTGGCGACGTGGCAGTTCCCGTCGTTTCCCCAGGTCACCGGCACCTTCAAGCAGACGATCACGCCCGGCGCCGAGGGCAACCACTACCTGACGATGACCGAGACGATGACGTCGAGCAAGGGCGGCGCGGCCTTCGGCGCCGGGTTCGGCAGCAATGAGAAGTTCAAGGACGTCCGCGTCGGCGCCACGCTGAACGTCGCGGGCGACGCCTCGCACAACTACTACGGCCTGCTCGCCCGCGCCAGCTACTTCATCGACCCGGACGGCAAGATGACGGGCGTCGCGCCCGGCTTCGTCGCCGACTGCTACATCATGCATATCAACTACACCGACGGTCCCGCCAACCTGAGGATCGACCTCGAGAAAGTGGTCATGAACCAGAACATCATGGACGAGGACATCGAAGCGACCATCCCCGGCGTAGTGAACGCACGCAGCTACTACGCGGAACTCGACGTCGTCGGAGCGGGTCCCGTCTACGTGACCGGCAGCCTCTACGAGTCCAAGGGCGGTCCGCTCGTGGCCCAGGCCATGATGGTCGATACCGACGCCAAGGACTGGTGGGAAGACGCCAACAAGCGCGACAAGGTCTTCCTCGAAGGCATCAGCGGCGTCTTCGCCCAGAATGAGGACGACGAGCCGGTCGGTTTCACCATCACGTGGGACGATATCTCCTCCGTCTCCGACGGTCCGGCAGCGGTGGTCCTGAGCCCGGCCAACGGTGCGACGGGCGTCTCGACGACCCCGACCTTGCGCTGGGTCGAAGGCCGGTTCGCCACCGGCCGGCAGCTCTGGTTCGGCACGCCGGGCAATTTGCAGCTCGTCGATCCGGCGCCCACGGGCGCCAGCTACGCGCCGGCCATGCTGCAAGCCGGCCAGACCTACCAATGGCGCGTCGATCAGGTCGGCCCCGCCGGCGTGGTGACCGGTCACACGTGGCAATTCACCGCCGGCCAGGGCCCGGTCATCGAGGACTTCGAATCCTACGCGGACGACGCCGCCATCGGCGCCGCATGGCCCCACAACATCCCCGGCGACTACCTGTACGTCTTCGCCGAGACCGCGACCGTCAACCAGGGCGCCAGGTCGATGAAGCTCAACTACCAGAATCAGTACGAGCCGTTCGTCACGGAGGCCACCCGCACGTTCGCGGCGCCGCAGGACTGGACGATCGCGGGCGTGGACATGCTCTCGGTCGCCTTCCGTGGCCTGCGGACCAACATGGAGCAGCCGATGTACGTGAGGATCGCGGATGCCGCGGGCGCCGAGGCGACGCTGAACCACGCGGCGAACTACGCGGTGCAATCGGAGCCCTGGCGGACCTGGGACATCGCGCTGGCCGATTTCACGGGCGTGGACCTGACGGCTGTAGCGACGCTGACGATCGGCGTCGGCGCCGGCGTGGAAAGCTCCGGCCAAGGCGACCAGGACCTCGACACGATCTACCTCGACAACATCCGCTTAGGCTACCTGCCCGCGGAACAGTGATGTGACAGGCGTCTGACCACAGCCCGGCCGAGACGCCGGCCGCAGCGAATACGATGCTTGCCAGTAGACGGCGGGCGTGCTTGAGAGGTGCAGTACGGCTTCACTCTCTCGCACGCCCGCGTTTCGTTTCCCCCCGTTTGTAGTGTGCCCGTCAGGGCATATCGTGTTTGTAGTGTGCTCGTAAGAGCATATCTTGATCGCCATCTCGATTCTCAAGCATCC
>JAFGCA010000451.1 GCA_016932895.1 Sedimentisphaerales bacterium
CTCAACGCGGCCAGCACGGCCTTGAGGTCCACGACGGCATCCTGAACTTCGTCGTTGTCGACCACGTCTGACACGCGCTCGACGGATTCGAGGCCCATGAAATCGGCGATCTTGCCGGCCCGCTGCGAGTCGGGCACCTGCTCGGCCAACAGCGTCTCGAACGTCTCTGCGGGCAGTTTGGGCTTCTTGTCGAGCAGCGCATACAGCGCATCGAGCTTCTCCTCGGCCACCCCGATGCCGCGCAGCACGGCCGACAGCAGTCTGCGACTGGAGATTTTCGCCTGCACGTCGGCGCTGGTCAGACCGACCGACCGCAGGTAGTCCAGCGTCGCAAAAATGACTTCCGCGTCCGCCTCCGGACGGTCGATCCCGATGACGTCGAGGTTCCACTGAAAGAACTCGCGGAGGCGGCCCTTCTGCGGCCTCTCGGCCCGGCACAGACGCGGGACCGAGAACCACTTGATCGGTCGGGGCAGCGAGTTGATCTGCTGGTTCACCATGCGCGCCAGCGTGGGCGTGATCTCGGGCCGGATGGCCAGATCGCGGCCGCCCCGGTCCTGCAGCGAGAAGAGCTGCTCGACGATCTCGTCGCCGCTCTTGATCTGGAACATCTTGAGGTATTCGAAAATCGGCCCGTCGTATTCCTCGAAGCCGTTGCGCAGGGAGACCTTCTTCCAACCATCGACGATCCAGTTTCGTCTCGCCATCTCCGGCGGGTAAAAGTCCCTCGTTCCCTTCACGGGCGGTATCTTCATGGCCGCGATTTCTTTCCCTTCTTCTTCGCTTGTCGCTTCTCAATGACGTTGTTGTCGAACTTGATCTTCATGTACTCTTCCATGTCTTTGTCGCAGGTGAAATGCAACTGGTAGTCGTATTCCCCGTCGACGAAGTCGCAGTCCCCATGCTTGTACTTGCGGCAGATGTGCGGACGCTTGTCATAGATGAGGCACTTGTAGTCCTTGTTCGACAGATGCCGGCATTTGTTCTTGACGTTGAGATACCAGTCACCATCCTCCACGAAAACGGTAATATCCTCGTGGCAGAGATACCAGCGGATATCGTCGTAATCCTCTTTGGTTTCGGGCGTCTCAATCGGCAGCGCAAAGTACCGGCAGCACAGGCCGGTGCACCGCTCGCATTGGCTTTTCTTCGTCATTCCTGTAGATCCTTGACCAACGATTCCTGTTTCGCAAACCCGGACTATACGCCAGCGCCCCGCCGTCGTCAAGAGAGGCCGCCGCATTTGGCGTGCCGGGCCGCGACGCTGACAACGCGGAGGCGGCAGCGGGACGGGCAAGAAACTCGTCTCGTTGCGGCCGCTCGGCCGAAGCCGGTTGGGCCGCCCCGTGGTGCTACGCCGCTTCTCGGCCGGTTTTCGGCCCCGATACCGGCCAAACTTTTTTTTGAGAAAATGCTTTTCCACGGTTGACGGCCCTTGTTTCGCAGGGTAGAATTGGTTTTACAAAGAGAGTCCACAGGCCCCCGCATAGTCTCGCTTCCTCTCCCTCATCAATAGCGGGGGCTTCTTTCCCGCGGCGCACTGGCAGCCCGAAATCTCGTGGATTCGTCACCACGGGCCCCTGGACCGAGAACGGCGGCGCCGTCAGCGGCGGCTGACCCGCCTGGACGTGGAGTTTGAAAGACTACTACCGCATTTCATGAATCGTGCGACCATGGATTGCTTCGCTTCGCTCGCAATGACAGGGGCAACCCGTATCAGTCGTTGCGCAGAGCGCAGCAAGCCTGCCCTCGCGAAGGCGGGGGAAGCAATCTCCTTGCGCATAGTCGCGGAACTTGCGAAATGCGGCACCACTGACCGTCGGCGCGCTACGCGCACCACGGCCGGGACCGCTTCAACTCGCCGGCCAACACGTTTTGGGCGACGATCACGTCTTCGCGCACCTGGAAATCGAACATCCCGGCACAGATGAAGTCCGCACCCGCTTCGTAAGCGAACTTGAAGGCCGCCTGGGGACGGATCGCCCCGGCCGCCATGACCTTGAAGGCGATCCACGGCTGCTTCAGGTCGTTCATGTACGCAATCGTCTCGGCCGGGTTGCGGCACCACATGTTGTCATGGGGCTGATCGTGGTCGTTGCTGGACGGGCCGATCACGTCGAAGACCGCGCGGTTGGCTTCAGGCGTGGCGGACCAGTAATTGTCGGGGTGGATCGTCTTGACCCAAAAGTCCGGCTCGAAGCCGGCCTGGACGCAGACCTTGACCGTCTCCAGTTCGTGGGCGCCGATACCGCCGGGGACCTTGAACTGCCTGATGTATTCCAGCGCCTCGCCGATGGCCGCAGTTTTCCCGTCGCGCACCGCCGCGTCGGCGATCCCGCCCTGGACGTAGACCGCATGGGCGCCGCTGTCGACCGAGCGTTTGATGCCCTCCTGGATATTCTTGCCCGAGGCGCAGTCGGAGAACCACTGAATCTCGCCGCCCCGCTCGTTCCAATAGCGATTGATCACCCGGTCGGAGACGGGATTCGTCAGAATCGCATTGACCCCCAGCTCCTCGGCCAGCTCCAGCGTCTCGAAGATCTTCTCGTCGGTGTGGTAGGCCTTGACCAGAGAGCTGACGTACACCAGATCCCGGCTGTGGGCCCAGCCCCCGATCAGGTTGCCGCCGCAGAACAGCCGGCTCACCTTCAGATCCTTGATCTTCCCGCAGGGCATCTTGCCCTGCCCGGCCTGCGCCCGGTTGGCTTTCGCCTGGGCTTCGCTGTCACCGGCAGCCATCTTCGCCAGAAGGTTCTGCTCTTCGAAGCTGCGCAGCCCCAGCGCCACGCCGGCCGAGGCCGCAACTGATTTCTTGATGAAACCGCGTCGATTTACTTCATTGTTCTGCGACATAACTCGACTCCTGTCTGTAGTTGGTCGAATGGGTGACCGCGCCGGGCCCTACGCCCGCCAGGGGCGTTGCCTGCCCATCTTCTCTGATAGGATCTTCCTGGCGATGATGACGTCTTCGCGCACCTGGAAATCGAACATGCCGACGCA
>JAFGCA010000050.1 GCA_016932895.1 Sedimentisphaerales bacterium
AAACTGTTCCGGACCGTTAGTCGCTCGGATCGCCGACGACAGCTCGTCGGGCAAGTCGCCGAAACGCCGCTTCACCAGGCGAATCAGGGTCCGCTGGCTCTTCTTGAGGGCACCTTCCTTCGCGACTTCTTCTTTCAGTTCGTCGGCAATCGTCCTGCGCATCTCGAAAATCTCCTGGCGATGTTCGTCCGTTTGGACCGAGGCTTCGATCGCCTGCTGCAAATTCGGCCACTCGGACGGTTTTCGTACACGATATAGGTCTGCACCACGTAGTCCACGGACCTCAGTGGCATCAGCCGGTCGGGCTCTGATTGATGTTCGATGAGGATGTAGATCAACAGGACTCTGGCCGTCCGCTCGCCTTGCCGTCGCCGCAACGGAGCGAGCAAGACGACGTCGGATTCGACGTGGCGGTAATCGCGTTCCACGAAGGTGGTCTCGACCATGCCTGCTCCTTGCCGCGAGATGCCGCTTGCGAAGTTGCTGGGAGCGATTTTCGTTCTGAGGCGGGGCGACGGTCAATGGTGGCAAGCAGCTTTTTTATGTCGATCGCGCGATGCACGGCGATTTCTTCAGCCCTTCCCGCCGCAACTCCCAGCTTCCGGCATCGGGGAAGCCGGGCGAGGGTCTGTCGAGACAACCGTCCCAGCCGGCGGCCCAGAGCATCACCGCCAGCGGAAGACCCCGTCTGCGGTGCTACCCTCCGAAAATAGAACCGGCTCGGATCAGGGCGATCGGTGCCTGTCCTGGTTATCGATACCCCTACTCAAATGAGCCCCGACCATTTCTTTTTTATCCAGACTATCGTTTCGCAGGTTTGGCCGCCGGGGCCAGGGGCTGCTCGAAGCTGGCTTGGGAAGCGGTCTTTGCGCCTGCCAACCGGCCGGCTTGGGACGTCCCCGCCAGGAAATTGTCGATCTGCGAGGTCCCTTTCAAGCGGTCGAACTCCTTGGCCATCGCCAGCCGCATTTTCTTTTCGAGGATGTCGCGGTACAGCTCGTCCTTGACCGCGTTGAAGTCCTTGACGATCGGCTGCGTGCGGCCCAGGCAACGCAGGATGACGTACTTGTCCCCCATGGCGATGATGCCGGACAATTCGCCCGGTTTCAGGCGGAAGGCTTCCTTTTCCAGCAACGGCTGGCCGCTGTGCTTCCGCAACGGGGGCACCTGCCCGAAGTTCGACCGGGAACTGGGTTCGACCGAGTACTGGTTCGCGAGTTCGCCAAAGAACTGGTCCGTCGGATTGTTGCGGGCCATGTCCCAAACCGTCTGCGCCTGGCGTTGGTTGCCAAGCACGATGGCCAGCACTTCGACGCGTTCGCCGAAATTCGATTCAAAGCCCTTTTGCAGATCCTCCGCCGTGACCTCGACCGATTCACCCACCAGCTTTTTGAGCGCGACCGAGGGCCAGACGGCATCGCGAACGTACAACTCGACGGTCGTGCCGTCGTTCTCAGTGACGCTTTTCAGCCACGCTTCCACATCCGGCGAGCCGTCCTTTTTCAGGAAGTTGTAGGCCTCGGCCGCGCGCGCCACTTCGCGGTTAATGTCCTGCTCGTTCACCGCCTTGGCGACGCGCCGCAGTTCCTGAATCAGCAGCAAGCGGTTGATCTCGCCTTCCAACACGTCCTTGCCGTGCCGTGACAGACATTCTTCGGACAATTGCCGGACGGTGATCGTCTGGCCATTGACGACAGCGGCGGCGCCGGGATATTGCGGTTGAAGCTTGGCGTCCTTGAAGACGTTGACGATCTTGGCCTGCCCCTGCAGTTGCTGGAACAATTCGGCCGATTGGACACGCGTCTTGTGTTCGGCCAGACGCTCCTTGAGCTGGGCCTCGACCTGCGGCAGATGCGCGCTGGAAATGAACGTCTCCGGGATCTGTCGCTCGCATTTCAGGACCAGGTACTGGTTCCCAACTTGGATGACCGGCGAGAGCTGGCCTTCCTTCAGCGCAAAGGCAGCTTGTTCCACATTCGGATCGCCGACGTGCTTGCGGATCGGCGGAATCACACCATAGGCGCTGGCGCTCGCAGGGTCCTCGGAATGCTCCTTGGCCAATTGAGCAAAACTGTCCGGATTGGCTTGCGCTGCTTGCAGCACCCAATCGGCCTTCTGCCGGCTGCTGACCACAATCAGGCGGGCCTTGACCTTCGGCCCGTATTCCGATTCAAAGGCCGCGCGGAGTTCCTCTGGCGTCGCGGCGGACTGGCGCGCGGCCAGTCGGCGGAGGGCCAGCGTCGGCCAAATGATGTCCTTGCGGTACTGCTGGGCGTCGACGTTGCGTTCGCTTTCCAGCAAGGCTAGCCAGCGGTCGACCGACAGGCTGAATTTCGTTGCCACGTTGCGGATCTCGTCTTCGATATCCTTGTCGGTAATGGTGACGCCCCGCGACTGGCAAGCTAGCAGCAGGATCTGTTTGCTGATCATGCTGTCCAGGACATCGCTGGCATAGCGGCGGACGCACTCGTCCGCCAGGCTCTGCCGCGTGATCTGCTCGCCATTGACGACGGCCATCACCGGCGACTTCTGGGTGTCGGCGGCGGCGGGCCGCGCGTTGGCCGTGCTCGCCTGAAACGCCGGCCCGGCAGCCGGCGTTGCCTGCTGAGCTTGAGCTGATGCCGTCACGAGGGCCTGGACAGCCAGCGCCACCAGTGTCACCAGCGCGACCCCAAAAACGGCATTGAACGGGAGGGAAGTGAATTGCGCAGTACCCAAGCGCGGCGCGCGGCCGCTAGCATCCTTGCCAGCCATGATCGCCTTCTCCATCTGGACGGGAGGAAATGGTTGCCTGCGTGCGCGGGAAGTCCCCGAGCATTGCGGGATGCGGGAGTATACGCGCGTTCGCGAAATTGGGTCAAGAGAAATCTACGGCAGCTCGCGATCGATCTCCTGCAGGGCCAGCACACGCCCGTGGGTCTC
>JAFGCA010000452.1 GCA_016932895.1 Sedimentisphaerales bacterium
CGGATGAATCGCACCGGCGGCCAGGACCTTGTAGGCGATCCAGGGCTTGTTCACCTTCTCCATGAACGCGACGGTCTTTTCCGGATCCTTGTCCCAGTAATTGTCGACGCCGTAGTTGTCGATCACGTCCTTATGCTGGTCCGGCTGCCGCTTGGACCAGTAGGCGGTGCTGTGGTGCGTTTTCATGTAGAAATCGACGGGCAGGCCCGCCTCTTCACAAGCCACGACGGTCCGCAGGTTATGGCCGCCGACACCGCCAGGCACGCCGTTGCTACGAATGAAATCGACCAGCTTGCCGATCTCGTCGACCTTCCCGGCCCGCGCCCACTCGTCCCCGAGGTTGCCGATCAGGTAGGCGCCGGACGCTCCGGCGTCGAGCGCCTTCTGGACGTCGCCCGTCAGGTCGTCCGCAGAGGCGTTGCACTGGGCCAGCCACTGAATCTTGCCGCCCCGCTCGTTCCAGTATCTCTTGAGCACGTCGAGGGACGGCGTACCGGCATTGATCGTGTTGATGCCGTTCTCCTCGCAAATCTCCAACGTCTCGAAGATCTTCTCATCGGTGAAATAATGCTTCAGCAGGGACGAGACGTAGGTCAGGTCCCGGCTGTGGGCGTAACCGCCGATGAGATTGCCCCCGCAAATGACCCGGCTGATCGTCAGGTCGCCGATTTTGCCGGCCGGCAGACCTTCCACCCCCGCTGCTCGCGGCCTACCGGGGGGCTGCTTCGTCGCCGCCAGCAGCGCCTGCTCCTCGCGACTCAAACCCGCCGCCAACGCCGCCGAGCCGACCAGAGAACTCTTCAAGAAATCACGCCGATCCAGGTTCTCTGCCATCTCTACCTTTCCAGCATAAGAGATTCACCACCTGCGGGGACCGCCCCGGCAAAGACCCCATCTTACCACAGAAAGGACTGTGGTGTCAAAAGCCGCCCAAACGAAACAAGACCCGAAAGCTCCCGGCGCTATCCCTCCGCCGCAATCGGCTCGTCTTGCCGTTTGTCACCTCTACGGGCCGGCGAAGATTGGGTTCGTTTCGCACAATCGCCCTCTCGGCCCGTACTCCCACCGCCGCAGGCCCATGGGCCCCACTCTCGTGACGCCGGAGCGCCCGGTCCCGCCTCCGCCGATTGGCTTCGTTCTGCGTCCCCGCCCACGTGCTCGCGACAGGCGGCTCCCGCAGCTTCGCCCGCCATGGGCTTCGTTTCGCCCGACCCTTCCGAGCCGCCGGCGCTGCCGCCCCCTGCCGCCGCCTGATCCGTCGCATTCGCAGGCTGGGGCTTGCCCCACCGCTCGTTGGCCCACCGCGGCTTCTCCGCTCCCGGCTCCAACTCCCGCACGAGGCGCAACCTCTCAAGCTCGTTCATGCTCTTGTACAAACTGTACTCGATCCGCCGCTCGTACATCGACAGCCGATCCAGAACCCGCCCATTGGCGAAATCGCGCACCACCGCCCGGCCGAGCAGCGTTTCCTGGAGGCCGTCGGCTTCGGCCGCCCGCGCGTTCCTCCGGAACGGGTCGGTCGCGACCCTGGCCAACAGCGTATCGAACGCCTCGTTTTGCGCCCGCTCGGCCCGCCGCAGCCGCCACGACAAACTCACCACCCGCTCGGCCACCATCGATTCCACCGCCCCGGCCGGCGTCAGCTCGCCCAACAGCTCATCTCGATAAAACTCAAACTCCCCCACGTCCTCCCCCGCAATCACCGCCGTCTCGGCACACAACCCGTGCTTGACCGCATTCTGCGAGGCGATGGCCTTGCCCTCATCCGTCCGCGGCCCCGTCGATTTCTGCGCGTTCAACCGATTCGCCTGAACCTGTGCTTGCGTAGCCATAACTGGCCCTCCGAATTTGGTATGTACTATTTACAATTTAGTATTGAGTTGTATCACCAAAGTACATACCGAAGATTTCGCCGTCAAGTCAAATATTTGGTTTTTTTGTAACTTAGTAAATGCGTAGATGGGTAGATGGGTAGAAGAGTGGATGAGTGCTTGCGCACTCTTGTCCTGCGGTGCTCCCCTGCTTCGCTCTTTGCTTCCCGATGCCAATAACCTCCTTTCTTTTTGACTTTGTGGTGCATCGCCACTACAGTACGAATGTGCGTTTTGCTGACAGGTACTTGGTGCGACGGAGACATGCGATGGTTTACAAACGCCGGCCGTCCCTCTGAGACTCCGCGTTAGGACGAGGCCCCGCCGGAGAATGCAGCGGAGCCCTGGCGATTCCGGCCGGCAAACATATGCAGAAGACTGGTGCGCAATGGGAGAGCTGACCGCGGCCAAATACAATAGCTACTGGTTTCTGTCGTTCGTCGTTCCGGCGGTGATTCTGTTCGCCGCCGCGTACTGGCACAGACGAGGGATCCTCATCGTGGGCGTACTTCTGTCGCTATCTGCGGCGATTCCGCTGCGGATCGCGGCCGTTCGCGTGCGGTGGGACAGACAACGGGAGGCAACCGCCTTATTCGAAGGGCACTACGCGTCGTGGGACCACGACCCGGCTGCGATGGTGGAGGTCGCCTTCATTGCTCCCGTTCAAGCCTTTCTCAGCGCCGGCTTCTGGTCGCTGTACTGGTGGTTTCTCTGGCCCCGGGTGCGGGGACGCAGGCGAGAGTCGCTGCCGGCCGATGCAACGTACCCCAGGACCCTCGAAGATGTCGTATTCAGGTGTGCCGAGGTCTGCGTCAAGTGGGCACCGGCCCTCCTTATCTTGTTCGTCTGGCTCACGTACGCCTCCTGTGTCGCCTGGCAATATCACAATTACGCCACCGACGATCCCATGTCCGACACCGGATCGTCCCTCTTTCTGGGATTCGTGGTCAGAACCGGATTCATCCTGGCCTCCTGGGCCACCGTGATCATCGCAGGCATCTGGCTCCTGTCTTACGCGTGGTACAGAGCCACCCGACACCGTGAGATCCCCGAGGCCGACACGCCCTGTGAAGATGGTGACGCAAGCGCATGACATTGGGCCTCCCCCGTGAATCCTCCTCGCGTCAGAAGATGGCTGCGGGAAAACTGCTCAGACTCCGGACCCCGGCGATTCACCACGGGACTTGACAAAGGCAAGGGGTATTTCGACAATTTCGCATGCAGGGCGACGCAGGGAGAACGGCGCAATCGTACGTTGGGAGTGAAGATTATGGTTCGATTCTGCAACCTGAGAGACTATTTGCAGGGAGTCAGCGAGGAGTATCCTCATTATCTCGTCGGCAGAGCGTCCGAGGACGCCCGGGAGATCGTTCCGTCGTGGATCGTCGACGTCTACCGAAACCGTGGGGACGTCATACTGCGGTACTCGGAACAGGGTACCCAGGAGAGAGGCAAGGCCATGAGTGTCGAGCAGTTTCATCGATCCGTCCTGTCGCTGTCGGCGAAGGAGAATGAAGAGACCCAGGATGAAGATGTGGCGACGTGCATTGAACGGCTTTGTCAGTCGATCACGTCACCCCTGGCCTGGGATGACGACAGCGTCGAGTTGAGCTCGTGGGGGCCGGAAAGCTCGTTTCGTGCCGACATCCCGGTTTGCGGGGCACACCTGATTCACGACAAAGAGGTCCTGGCCTTCCTGGAACCCGGACAAACGTCATGACCGGAACGACCCCTGAAGTTGCCTCAGCCTCCGCTCCACCCGTCAGCACGGCGACGGCCATCGCCAATGCCAAACATCACAGCCCGCCCCCCTTTTCCCTCCAGATCTCTCGCGCAGGCCATTCAGGGATAGACGTTCCAGACTTCGACGATGCGCCAGACTTTGCCTTTCCTGCCCATCGCTCCGGAGATGGACCAACCCTCACGACAGGCGTCACTGATGTCCCGGGACACAGAAACGACCATCCCCTCATCTCCTGTTAGAGCGGACAGATGCAGCTTGCCCGCCTCCACCTTGTCGATAGTGAAGTAGCCTTCGATCACATCATCACAGTCAGCGGCAGTGCCGCTCTCATAATCGTAAAGCTTCCGGGCGACTTCCTCCACAGCAGGCAATTCCTTCGCAGCGGTGGCGCCACGATGGGCAACTTCAGCGGCGCTTTCCGCCTCCACGTACCCCTTCTCCTCGAGCCATTTGCCGAGTTTCTTCATCACAGTGCCAGCCGCCCGCATCAAATCCTTGCCGCACATCACCTTGCGGACCATGAAGTAGTCCAGGAACTCGCCCACGTTGTCGGGAATCTTCTCCGGGCCGAATATCTGGCAGAATTCGCGATGCTCGTCACCGGTGGCATTGTAGAGCCGGTCGAAGAGCGCTTCCTCCTGCTCACCAAGGTCTTGATAACCGTAGCCATCCAGAAAGGACTGAAACAAACTGACGATGCTCTCATACTTGCACATGGTGGAAGGCTTCAGGCGTTTTCCCTGCTCCTCAAGAAACTCCCGAAGCACCACCTCGATAGTCTTTTCTGCTGGTTTCGCAGTATCGTTGCTCATTCTACGGCCTCTCCTTCGGCGTGAGCGTCAAACTTGTCCCGGTTGTCGCGGGGATTCGACCCGCAGCCGGGTAACGATGGCTCGAAGGTAAACAACGGCCCGCCTGCTGTCAACGGTGGCGCCTGTCACACTGGTTCGGGGGCAATTTCTCTCTCGCGGGTGGGGGCCGGCAGAGTTTCGCTCGTTTTGCGCCGGGTGCCCGGGATCGCGAATTGGCGGTTGGGGATTGGGGTCAGGGACTTGGAGGGCTGTCCGGCCGGTTCGGCGCGTCTCTTTCGGCGTCGGGAGGCAGTGGGCCGTCCCCGGGGTGTCGTCTCCACGGCGGGGGCGAACCGTTCGGGTCGCGAAAGCGGTCGCGTCTGGGGCGGAAGCCCTCGCCCGGACCACCGGGACCACCAGGACCGCCAGGACCGCCGGGGCCACGCCGCATGCCGCGCTGGAACATTCGCTCCACGCCTTTGAGCATCCCTTCCCATTGATGCTGTTGCTCGGCCGTAAGGACGTTGCTAACCTCCCCTTTCATCGCCTCAAGCTGCTTTTCGATTTCCGGACGAGCCTTTTCCCTGATTTCATCGAGCTTCTTCATACGGGTCTGCAATATGGTTTGAAGCTGTTGCTCCTGCTCGGGAGTTACGCCCAATTCCTCCTTGAAGCGCCCCAAAAGGAACCGGACGGCCATATCGGAAGGCATCGATTTGGGCCGCCGCTCGGGCCGAACGGCAATCAACGTTCCCGCCAGGCCCAGGGTAATCCCTGCCAGCAGGATGACCAGACCGAAGAACGCCATGCGCCATCGGTGAAGCCGGCGCAGGATCGCCGTCGGGTTTTCATTCGCGTCCGCCTGCTTCATCACATTACCCATGCAATAGAATCCACGATTTCCGGAAGCGGCCCGGTCGAGGCGTTGTACAGCATCACGGCAATCGCCGCGGCGGGCACCGCTATCGCGGCCGAACCGGCGGCCAGCCACATCCACAACCGTTCGGCCACCGTGATCGGCACCGCCTCGCCGCTCGTGAGAATGCTCAGCACGCTCTGCGAGACGTCTACATGCGGCGGTTGCTCGGCTCGCGCTCGAGCCGCCAGGATTTCAATGCGTTTTTCCCAGTTCATAGCAGTAGCTCCGTTCCGCTTTGCTCGATGCGTTTGCGCAGCTTGTTGCGTGCGCGTAACGCTTGAACTTTCACCATGGTCTTGCTCCACCCGGTACGCCGGGCGGTTTCGGCCACGTCACACTCCTCCAAATACCGCAGCGTCAGCACGAGTCTGTCCCTCGGCGGCAACTGCTCCAGCAGGCGGTGCAGCAGGTCCGCCGCCCGGTCCGGCTCCAGCGTCTCGAGCAGGTCCTCGTCGCCGGCAACCTGGTCCCATTCTTCGACACTGAACGGCTCGACCTGTTTTTGGCGAGCCCTTTCCTTCCAGTATCGATAGCCGACCCGGGTGGCGATTCGCGCCAGCCAGTGCTCGAAGGGGGCCTTGCCACCGTAGGTGCCGAGGCTCAGATAGGCCTCGACAAAGACGTCCTGCACGAGCTCCTCATGGACGCCCCGGTCGCGGCTGAAGCGCCAGAGGATCCGGCCGACGTGCTCCTGATGCCGCTCGATGAGCCGCTGATAGGCATCGGGGTCGCCCTGTCGCGTCTGCTCGATATCGTCGGCGTCACCCGGCATCGAGCCGGTCCGACCCTCGCCATCCCCGGACGAGACCGCCCGGGCCGCGGCGCGGGCCAGGCCACCGACCAGCGCCCGGCAATATGTCAGCGACCATGTTGGAAGGCCTACATCTATCATATGTTAAAGAAGTAACTGCTCATGGAATTCCGATCAAGGCAATTCCGTCGCCGGCATGTATCGCTGCGGTCCGGCCCGTGGCAGCCCACCGGCCGGACCGCACCACCAGGCGTTTCTCTACCGGCCCTGGGATCCCGGTCTGTCTTGCATCTTGTTCTGGAACGCTTCGACTTCCGCCATGCTCAGAAGCCCGTCTTCATTCGTATCGGCCTGCTCGAAGACCCGCTTCAGCATGAAAGGTCCGCGTTGCGGGGCGGGCGCCCCGGCACCGGTGCCTCTGCCACCGCCGCGCGGGCGATCGGCGGAGGGTTCGCCGGCCCCGTCCGGGCGGCCCTGCCGCATTTGCGGCCTCCGCCCCTCGCGTCCGGCCGGCGGCACTGGTCCGCGACCGCCAGGAGCGTCCTGCGGCCCGAAGACCCGGTTTCTCGGCTGGAATCGGCCGGCCTGCCCGCGGAATGCGCCAATCTCTTCCCGGGAGAGCTTGCCGTCGTTGTCCTTATCGGCCCTTTCGAAGAATTGCCCCCGCATCATCGGTGCGGGTCCCTGCGGTCGGCGTGCCTGGGCTGGTCCCCAGCCCCCTCGGCGAGACCGGTTGCCAAACGAAGCGGCGCCCCGCCGGCCGCGTCCCTGCATCCAGGGGCAGTTCTGCCACTGGCGGCCCCGACGCGCCTCCTGCCAGTTCTGCCGGGCGCCGCGCGGGCGAGCCGCTTGCATACGATCCGGCCCGGGTCCGGCAGGCCGTTGCCACATCGGGCCGCCCGCAGGCCTGTTGGCGTTGAAATACGCCGATGCACGCAGACTGTTACCCCGGCCCCAGCCTTGCCCTCGCCCCCAACCCTGGCCTTGGCCCCGGCCGCCACCCCATCGGGGCGGTGCGGCGAATGCCTGGCTTGCGAGAAGGAATGTGATCCCGACCACGACAACCGCTGTTTTATGTCTTGTCTTCATTTTCGGCTCCTTTCGATGAAGCGGATTCGAGACTGCGATTCAGGGCTCTTGAAGGCCCTTTCGACAGGACAGTGAGAACAGCGGCCCCGGAGGTTACACCGATGTCGAGAATTCCTCCGGAGACGGCCCAAGCGGCCTCAGGAGCCGTTTTTGGGCTCTGGCTTGGGCATCGGGAAGGCCTCGGAGGCGGTCCGGCCGTTTGTCAGTATCTCCTTCATTTGGGCTACGATTTCCGGATATTGGCCGGCAAGATCGTTTTGCTCGCCGATATCCCCGCTCAGGTCGAAAAGCTGAATCTTTTGGTCGGGCTTGAGGCGCACGGCCTTCCACTTGCCCATTCGGACCGCCTGCTGGCCGCGCAGCTCCCAGTAGAGGTGCCTCTGCTGTTTCTCTCGGCCGGCCCGGCCCAGCAGCGTCGGCAGTATGGAGACCCCGTCGATGTCCTTCGGGGGCCGCCGGCGCAGCAGTTGCGCGCACGTGGGCAGGAAGTCCCAGAAGGCCGTAACGCGGTCGCTCTCGGAGCCAGCTTCGATCTTACCCGGCCAGCGCGCGATAAACGGCACCCGAATTCCGCCTTCCCAGACCGAGCCCTTGAGACCGCGCAGCGGGCCGGCGCTCTCGAAAAAGTCCGAGTCCGCCCCGCCGGCGTACGTCGGGCCGTTGTCGCTGGTGAAGATCACCAGCGTGTTCTCATCGAGCCCGAGCTCCTTGAGCAAGGCCATGATCCGTCCGACGTCCTTGTCCATCCGCGTGACCATGCCGGCGTAGCAGGCCCGCGGGTGGGCGTGCGGAATGTACCCCTTCTTGCCGTCGTAGGCCGGGTCGGGCCACTTGTCTTTGTACTGCGACAGAGAATCTTCCGGCACCTGCAACGCCACGTGCGGAATCGTGAACGGCACATACAAAAAGAACGGCCGGTCCTTGTTCGCCCGCAGGAATTTCAGGGCCTCGTCCGCGATCAGGTCGTGCGAGTACACCTGCTCCTTCCCGTCCTTGTTTTCTTCGATCCAGAAGATCTCGCCGTCTTTCCACAGGTGGTTGGGATAATACGTGTGGGCCTGCCGCTGGCAGATATATCCGAAGAAGTGATCGAAGCCCTGCTTCTGCGGATCGCCCGAGGTGCCGACGCGCCCCAGACCCCACTTGCCGAACGCGCCGGTGACGTAGCCGGCCTGCTTGAACAGCTTGGCCACGGTGTACGTGTCCTCCACAATCGGCCACTGGCCCCCGATCGTGGAGCCCAGCTCCCAGCCTTCTTTTCCGCCCACCTGCTTGTTGCCACGGATCTGGGCGTGACCGGTGTGCAGGCCCGTCATCAGCGTGCAGCGCGAAGGCGCGCAGACGGGGTTGCCCGAATAGGCCTGGGTGAACCGCATCCCTTCGGCGGCGAGCTTGTCGACGTTGGGAGTCTTGATCTTCTTCTGGCCGTAACAGCCCACCTCCGCGTATCCCAGATCGTCGGCCAGAATGAACACGACGTTGGGGTAGCGTCTTGCCCGGGACAAGCCGGCGGCCCGGCACGCACCGACCGAGCCAAGGGTCGCCCACGAGGCCGTTCCCATACCGGCCAGCTTCAATAAATCACGCCTTCGCATTACACATCTCCTCTTGAACAGCACTCCATTTCGGAAATTGTACGACTGCCAGATTGCTTCGCTCCGCTCGCAATGACATACCGTGTCTCGCGTATGTCATTGCGAGGAGCGAAGCGACGAAGCAATCTCCTCCCACATCGTCGCGGAACTTGCGAAATGCGGTAATATCATAGTACGTGAGCAGTACCGATTCAGATCGTCACGGTGGATCGCCCCTTGGGCAGATCGAAACACACGGTCACACCGTCGTCGTCCTGATACCAGGTGTTGCTTTTGAGCCAGCGCAGATTTCCGACCCGCTCGAGCGTCCGGGTCGTCGCGTCGGTCGCTACCGCCGGCGTCTGCGACGCTCCGGCCTTGACGCGGAGGGTGAAGCGCGGACTGGCAAAAGGCGCCTCGAGCGCCACGCGACGTCCCTGCCGCCGGATCTGCGTCAGCTCCCGGGCCGCCCAGTAGCGAGCGATCTCGCTGAGCTTCATCCAGATCAGGTGGTCGTATCGACTGTGAACGCGGCGTACCACCTCCTGGAAAATCTTGAAGCCGATCTGCTCGCCGTTGAAGTAGATTCCGGGCCAGTGACAGACGAGGATCGCCGGCTCGCCTCGTTCGATGACCTCGGGCAGTCTGCCGCCCTGGAGGTCCGCGGTGATGCAACGGTCGGCCGAGCCGGGGGTGAGCCCGTCCCAGCCGCCGAACCAGTCGCCGGTGCAGCCGATGATGGAAACCACGCAGCGCGGGTCCGGGCCGGCCAGGCCCGAGGCATACTCGACGCGCGGCGCGACGCTGCGCTCGTCGGTGAACAGGTGCCGGAAGTAATGCGGGATCTCGGCGTCGAACACGTCTCGACAAGCCGCCAGCGTGGCTTGCGCCAGCTCGGGAAGGACCCGGTTGCCGAAGCCGCCGGGCGTGGTGATTCCTTCGCACGTCAGGCCTGCGTTTTTCAGGATGCGCAGGGCATAGCTCATGTAATCGGCGATTTCGTCCACTGACCGGCCGTCCGTCCAGCGCCAGTTTTCCATGAAGCGCTCACTGCGCTCGGGATAGGGACGCCCGGTCTTCGTGTCGATCACGAAGGTGTGCGTGACCATCTCCGGATGGATGTCCCAGTCGGGCATCATGAACTCCCGGACCAGCTTGAGGCTCTCGGCCAGTTCCCGGCGCGACCAGCCGGGCATGCGACGATCCACCCAGCCGACGCAGGCGGGAAACGGCACAATGCTGTACTTGCCCTTGACGCCGTGCTCGCGGCACCACTGGCCGAACGTGCGCACGAACGAATCCGGGATCTCTCGCGGCAGCGCGCGCCAGTTCTGCTGGTAGCGGTCGGGGAACACTTCGGCGAACTGCGGGATGCCGAAGTGCGCCAGGTTCACCAGGCAGGTGGAATCGTCGATGATGAAGCTCATGGGAACGCGGGCACACGGGTTGAGGATTTCCACGCTCGGGTCCTGGCCGGGTCTCTCGCCTTTGTCCTGGGCCCACGCCGGCCGTTGGCCCGGCGCCAGCGCCGCACCGGCGGCAACCGCGGCGGCCGTCTTGAGGAAATCGCGCCGCACCATCGGCAGCCGCGCAGCATTCCCCTCGGGGCAAACAAACGCGCTGTTGCGAGATCGATCAAGCTCGTTCGGCATGTCTCCATCTCCTGTCTAAGGGCAACGGGCTGGAAGAACCATGAATCCCAGGGTATCCGCGAAGCCGAAGGATGTCAATTCTTCCCCGGGCCCGGGCAAGCGGGATGCGGGCAAAGGTCGCAATCAAAGCGGATTTCCAGAGGGCTTGGGGCTGCGTCCCGGCGCGGGACACCCGCCGGAGAACACATAGAACGGAAGGTCCGCGTGCCGGTCGGGCCTTACGATTTCGGCTCGTCATTCCTCGGCATGTCCGCAAAATCAAACAAGCGCATATCGGCCGCCCGCCGCAAAAGCTCAACCACGTTGCTGGCATTGAGCTTCTGCATCAGGTGACGCCGGTGCACCTCGACCGTGCGCGGCGAGCGATGCAGAACGTCGGCGATCTCCCGGTTGTTCTTGCCCTCCAGGATGTGGTAGAGAATCTTCATCTCGGTGCGGGTCAGCGAATGCTCCAGCAGCGCCCCCTGCACGGCGCTCTGCTCGGCCACGTTGCGAACGGTCTCCAGAAAAGCGTCTCGATCGAGCGGCTTTTCGATGAAATCCGCCGCCCCGGCCTTCAAGGCCTTCACCGCCATGGGCACGTCGCCGAATCCCGTCACGGCAATCACGGGCAGCCAAGGCTGAAGCGCCTTGACCTCCGTAAGCAATTCGATTCCGTCCTTCCCGGGCATTTTCACATCCGTGATCAGGAGATCGCATCGCTCGCCGTCCAGGTGCGCCAGGCACTCGTCGGCGGAGCTGAAACAAGCGACGTTCATGCCGGCTCGTTCCAGCGTCTTGCGCACGACCAGGCGGACCTTCGGCTCATCATCCACGAAGAACACATGTTCCGGCGTATCGGTTCTCATCGCTATGCTCCCCTCTGTGCCACCGTCACGTACTTTCGATCGGCAGGGTGACCACGAACGTGGTCCCCCGGCCCCACTGGCTTTCCACTCGGACATCCCCCCCGGCCTGCGCCACGACGCGCTGCACGATGCACAAGCCCAGCCCGGTCCCTTCGCGGGCCGGTTTCGTCGTGAAGAACGGCTCGAAGATTCGCTCCCGGTCCTCGACGCGAATCCCGCCGCAGTCATCCGTAAGCCGCAACTCAATATGGCCGCCCTGGCGCACACCGGATATCCTCACGTGCGATTCGCCCGCCGCATCGGCCGCCTGGATCGCGTTCTGCAGAAGCGCGAAGAACAACTGTTCCAGGTCTTTCTCCCGGGCATCGATCGACGGCAGCCCCTCGAGTCCCTCAACATCCAGAACAACGTTCGACCGACGCGCACTTTCTCCCAGCAAGCGGACCACCCGACCCACCAGGCGCGAGAGAACGATCTTGCCCGTAATTTTCTCCGACGATCTTCGTGCGAAATTGCGAAATCGCTCCACGATGGACGTGGCGTGCGAAACCTCTTCGAGTCCGTCTTGCAGGTCTTCCAGAGCCCGGGCCGCGCCGGCGCCGGCTTCGAGGTCTTTGAGGCTGTTCTGAATGGACAGCCGAATGACCGTAAGCGGCTGGGTCAGCTCGTGAGCCAGCGTGGCGCTAAGCGTCCCCAGAGAGGCGAGCTGCTCGGCCCGCATCATTCTCTCGCGCAGATTTTCCAGCTCCTCCTGGGCTTGCTTGAGTTCGTGGATATCGCGGGCGATGACCAGTCCGGCGGTGACCTCTCCGTCGCTGTCGCACAAGGGCTCGATGGTCGTGTTGTACCAGCGCCACTCTCCCTGAACCATCGACATCCCGACGGAATTCACTCCCTGGCCGGAAGTGATGACCTCGCGGATGTACGAAACCTGGCGTTCGGCAATTTCACTGGGGAAGAGATCCCACATCGATTTCCCGATGAAATCCCCCGGACTGCCGCCCAGGCGTCGCCCCGCCGTGTTGTTCATAAACTGGAACACCCCGTTCTCATCCACCACGGCGATGACCTCGCCGGCATTCTCCACGACCGCCCGGTACCGCTGTTCGCTCTCGCGCAGCAGCCGCTCCAACCGCTTTCGCTGGGTCATATCCCAGGTGATGCCCCGGACCTCCACCACCCGACCGTCCCGCAGGGCCGGGCTCATGCCGTACTCGACGTCCACGAGCCGGCCGTCCCGGTGCACCAACGCCGCCTGCCCTCGCACGGCCTGACCCTGGCCGATCCGCTCGGCCTGAGACATCACCTCCGCCCGTGATTTGTCTGAAAGAAAGTCGGTGAAGTGCTTGCCTACAACCTCCTCCGGCGCAAAACCCAATATCGTTTCCACGGCCTGATTGACCGATGTAAACTTGCCTTCCGGCTCGAACGTGGCCACCATCGCGCCCAGCCCTTCGACGAGAGATCGGTAGCGTTCTTCACTCTCGCGCAGCGCCCGCTCGGCCTGCCGCTGTCGCGTGACGTCTTTCGAGAAGATGGCGACCTGCCGGACCTGGCCGCCGGCGCCGAAGACCGGATACAGGTTGTGATCGAACACACACCCGTCCTGCTGGCCCTCGACCCGCAGGGCCCGTCCGAAACGTGCGACCTGCTCGACCCAGCGCACGCGCTCTTCCAGGATGGGCCCCAGGATCCCCTCCGGGTCGATCTCGCCCAGTTCCGCCCCCAGGAGATCCTTCGCCGGCTGCCCGATATGCCGGGCTGCCGTGTCGTTCAAAGCCAGCAATCGCCCCCGGGGATCCGTCAACAAGACGGATTCCGTCACCGCGTTGAAGAGCCCGCGCAGCATTTGCTCGCGCTGCCGAAGGACCTGCTCCGCCCGGCGCCGCTCCGTAATATCCCTGATGACGCCTTGCGTGCCCCGAATCTCTCCATCGACGACCAGAGGCGCTTTGCTCACTTCGATGTAGCGAGGCGCGCCGTCCGGATCGCGAATCATGAATTCCGCCACGGCCGTCTCGCCCTGCAGCGTCCGGTCTCGCGCCGCCTCCAATGCCGGCTGCTCGGGCTCGGGAATCCACCGGCAAAAAGGCGTGCCCAACACCTGCTCGCGGGGCGCGCCCAAAACCGACTTGCAAGCCCGATTGACGGAGGTGAAGCGCCCGTCGAGATCGGTGGCGTAAATCACGTCATTGACGTTCTCTACCAGATCCTGGTAGCGTCGTTCGATCTCCCTGGCCTCCCGTTGGGCCTGGAGACGCTCGGTGATATCGATGGCCACAAGGACCACGTGACTCACCCGGCCGCGCTCATCGAATACGGGATAATGCGTTTGGTCGAAGACCATGCCGTCGCGCCGATCGACGAGTCTCAACGGCTTGCCCGTCCGCAAGACCTCGTCGAAGTGCGCCTGTCTGGCATTGCGAACGCCTTCGGATATGATGTCGGGGCTTAACTTTCGCGGGCTTTGTCCAATCAAATCCTCCACTTCACAGCCAAGGCGTTTGGCGGCCGTCTCGTTGGCGGCCCGGATCACTTTCTCCCGGTCCACGAGGAAGACTGATTCCGTGATCGCATCGAACGTGGCGCGAAGCATCTGCTCCTTCTCGGAGGCGTTATGCTGAGCCTCCTTGATCTGGGTAACATCCCGGCCTGAGCTCACGATGCCGATGGGTCGGCCCGAACCGTCCTTGAGAAGAGAAAAACTCACCAAAGCGGGAAAAGATGATCCGTCCCCACGAAAGACGGTCGCCTCCACGTTGTGCACCGCCCCCTGCGCCTGCAACGCGGGAAACACCTCTCGCTCGAAGTATCGATTCGTGTCGGTGTCGACTATGCCCAGATCCGCGATCCTTTTCCCCAGGACCTGTTCCCTCTGCAAACCGGCCCCCCGGAGAAGTTCGGCGTTGACCTGCTGGATCCGGCCTTCCATGTCGACGACCGCAATGGCATCGGGGACGGTGTTCAGCAGAGCCTCGGCATAGTGCTTGCTGCCGCGAAGCTCATCCTCGGCCTTCTTTCTTTCGGTGATATCGACTCCGACGGCCCACGTGGACCAGCCGGCAATGGGGAATTCCTGGGAAACGTTGAACCACATGACCTGCCGCCGGCGCCCGTCCTTGCAGATCAACGGCAACTCCCAGCAACGGAAATCGCCGCCGCAGCGATCGAACTCCCGGAACATCGCTTCACGCGACCGCGTCTCAGGATAAAGCAACTCGAAGGCACGGGGGTTACCCACGATCTCATCCGCCCCGTAGCCGGTGACCCGCTCGCACTCACGGTTCCAGAATACGATGGTGCCCTCGTCATCCAGCGCATCGATCATGACCGGCATGTTCTGGAAGATGCAGCACCGGCGCTGCTGCTCTTCCTCGAGGGCAGCGATCTTCTCCCGGAGCTCCCGGTTCTCCCGTTCCAATTCGGCCGTACGTCTCTCTGTCCCGGTCAGATCCTGACCTGACGATGGGCCGCCTGCACTTTCGCCAGCCATGCGTCTCTCTCTCTCTCTCTGCCCTCCTCCAGACTGAGTCTGCAAGCCCTCCGTATTCCTATGGCTTACAAGGACCGACACCTGCCTGCCGTTATGCCCCACCACGACCACGGACACAACTTTTGGATTATACGCCACGCCGAGAAAATAATCAACAAACAAGAGACGGAAAATCAGCCAATCTCCACAGTCTCAATAGGGATTAAGAATTGTCAGCGGATGCGCAGCCTCATTCGTGGCGCAGGGATTCGATGGGATCCATATTGGCGGC
>JAFGCA010000453.1 GCA_016932895.1 Sedimentisphaerales bacterium
GACGCTGCCACTGCGACCAGTGGATGCCGTCGGGGCTGGTCATGGCACAGGGCGTCCGCGCGACCGGATAGTTGTAGCGCGTGAAGAAGGCGATGAAACCGCAACCCGGAACGAACCAGGGCTGCATGTACGAAAAGTTCGTCATCGGGACCGGCTTGCCGTCCTCGATCTTCGTCGGCTCGATCCGCTCGAATTCATCCACGTCGTAGGGTCTCTTGCTGCGGTGAATGTACGAGGGTCGCGACGTCCCGTGCGACGTGGAGTGGATCCAGATATATCCCCTGTCGTCCATCGAAATTACGGGATTGTCGTGCGCGTCCGTGGTCTTCTTGTCGAGCAAGATGGTAGGCCGCGGGACCATGCCGGTGGCGTGGTCGTAGTAGGACACCATGTGGAGCAGGCTGTCCCGCGCCCCCTCCTGGTCAAGGACGGAGCCCTTGATCGTCCCGCCGTAGCAGAAGAAGGTCTTGTTGACCTTCTTGCAGTACACCGCGAACGGCCGGTGCTTGGCGCAGTAGGTTCCGAGGCCGCCGCTGTACTTGTAGCGATACTCGTTCTTGAGCGGCTGGTTCATGTACCAGATGCCGCGATATCCCGTGTCTTTGACGTTGAGAGTCAATCGAGTTTCTTTACTGTCTGACGCGGCTCGCGCGCCGGTGCATGCACAAGAGAGAATGCTGATAATTGCCAGAAACAATCCCAGTCGCGTGTCACAAAAAGGCTGAATCGAACGATCCCTTACCATAGCTCCCCTTCTACGTCGGTCTTTCAGGTAATGTTGAAAACTCGTCCGGTGGTCCCGCTGATTTGTTCCAGGGACGCACCGGCAAAATCCAGTTCAGGATACTCCTCGCTGCGTTGGCGGTCGATGAGCTGTTTGATCGCGGCCAGCTCCCGCGCCAGCAGCTTGTAGTCCTGCTCCTCGACGATCTTCTGCATCGTTGCCCTGTCGATCATGCTGAACGAGCCGCCCAGGACGAGCACACCGGCAGCGATGTAATCGGGGATGTTGGCGGCGTTCGTACCGCCCGTCGGGACCAGGCTGATGGTCTTATGGAGCGCCGGATCGATGGCCTTGACAAACGCCGGGCCGCCAAGCTGCTTGGCAGGGAAGATCTTGCACAGGTTCGCTCCCCGGGCAAACTGCGTCACCACCTCGGTCGCGCTGCCGCAGCCCGGCACCATCGCCACCTTCCCGGCGAATTTGTCGAAGCCGGCCTCGCTGAAGTTGATCGCCGAGACCAGATAGCACGCCCCGGCATCGACGACCTGCTCCAGCGTCGGCAGCGGATCGTCCGAATGGGCCCGGTTGTAGAGAGCGAGCATGCCGGGCGAATCGATCAGGCTGGCCGAGCCCGCCACGAAATCGGGCAGCTCCTTGCGGAGGCGGGCCAGCTTCTCCAGCGGGCGACTGATCCGACACGTGACTTCCATGTTGTTGAAGCCGGCCTCGACCAGGGCCTCGGCCGTCTTGACGATATCGAGCCGGTCCTGGTTGAAAACGAGAATGAAGCCGTCGCGCAGAAGCGTAGTTATGGCAGTTTTGACATCCATAGGTAGAAACCTCACAGTCTGTGAAGATGAAAACCACCGTCGACGTTGATGACGGTCCCCGTGGCAAAATCGAGCCGGCCCTCAGCGATGGCGCCGACGACTTTGGCAACGTCTTCGGGCGTTCCCCAGCGTTTGATCGGAGTGAGCCCTTCGGCGATGAGCTTATCATACTTGCCCTTGACCCCGCTGGTCATATCGGTGGCAATGATGCCCGGGCTGACCTCGAACACCCCGATGTTGTATTCGCCCAGCCGGTCGGCGTAGAGCTTGGTCATCATGGCGATTCCCGCCTTGCTGACGCAATACTCGCCACGCGAGGGCGAGCTGGTGTAAGCGGAGATCGAGCCGGTGTTGACGATCCGCAGCGGCCGGTCCGGATCCTGCTTTCTCTGCTCGATCATCCAGTTGGCGACGAGTTGCGTGAGGAAATAGGGTCCCTTGAGATTGATCCCGAGCACTCTGTCGAAACTCTCCTCGGTCGCCTCAAGGATATCGAGCCTTTGGGACGGAGCGGCGCCGGCGTTATTCACGAGCATGTCACATCGTCCGAACGCGGCGCGGGCCGCCTCGACGATCTGCCGTCGCACTTCGGTTTCGCCGATGTTGCCCGGTGCGAAAACGCAGGCCGCATCCAACCTCTGGGCCTCGTTCAACACGGCCGGCTCCTCGTTCCGGGCTCGGTTGATCACCAGATCGTAGCCCAGCGAGGCAAGCTCAAGCGCGATGGCCCGGCCAATGCCCCGACTGGCGCCGGTCACGATGGCGACGGGTTTGCCACACATATGCAGATCTCCTCTCGTCTATGGCTGTAGAAACTGATCGATTTCCCCGGCGGCCCTCATCCCGTCGGCAACGGCGGCCACCACAGTTGCCGGCCCGCGAACGAAGTCCCCACCGGCAAAAACGCCCGCCCGGGAAGTCGCCAGAGAATCGCCCTTCGTGCAGATCAGCCCTTTCTCGATTTTCACGCCGGGGAGCAACTCGTCAATGCCGGCCGGCGCCGTCTGGCCGATGGCCTCCACAACAACGTCCATGTCCAGATCGTAGGCACTGGATTTCAGCGGCTCGGGCCGGCGTCGGCCACTTGCATCGGGCTCACCGAGCCGGGTCGGGCAAACCTGAATACCCGTGAGCTTTCCGTCAGCGCCATGGTATCGAAGCGGCTGTGTCAAAGTCAGGAAATGCACGCCTTCGTCCATGGCCCGGTCGCGCTCGGCGCTCCAGGCGGGCATTTCCCGGAACGACCGACGATAGATGATGTATACATCTTTCGCTCCGACTCGGGCAGCCGTGACCGCGACATCCATCGCGGTGTTGCCGCCGCCAATGACGGCCACCGATTGGCCCGCGAGCGTGAGGTTCCCGTTCTGCTTGGCCGCACAAAGGAAATCCATGGCGTTCCAGAGACCGCCAAGTTGCTGCTCCGTGATGCCGGCGGCCTTGGGCAACCCCAGCCCAACGAAGGCGGCGTCGTACCCCTGCGCCATGACCGCGTCCAGGTTAAAGTCGGCCGTGAGTTCCTTGCCGAGATGGAGAATCACGCGGTCCTTCGGCACGTCGGCAAAGACCGCCGCAAGCTCATTCTTGAGCGACGTGCTCTGCCGGTCCGGCGGGATCACCGATTGGACCATGCCCCCAAACTCTTCGCTCTTGTCGAAGATCGCAACGGTGTGGCCCGCTTCAAGAAGCCGCGCCGCACAAGCCAGACCGGCCGGACCGGCGCCGATGACGGCCACGCGCTTGCCCGTAGCTTTCTCGGGAACACGTAGCTTTGACCACCCCTCTTTGTTCGCGCGCTCGGCGAGATAGCGTTGAATATCCGCAATCGGTAACGGTCCGTCCCCGATGAAGCCCTCGAGACAGTTGCCCTGGCACTGCTGCTCCACGGGACAGAGCCACGCGCACACCTCGGGAAAGACGTTCGCCTCGCGCAGGACCTCATACGCCTGCTGTTCCTCACCGTCAAGGAAGAGGTGAATGAATTTGGGGATTTCAATGCCGGCCGGACAGCCGAGCTGACAGGTCGGGTCCTGGCACTTGCGGCAGGCGGCGGCGAGACGCTGGAGGTTGTCTTTATCACTCATTCGCCCGTGCCGGAAGATCGGCCCGTAAACTTGGTTGTCGCGAACGACGCAGCCGGTCCGGCCCCCGTCGCGCATGATCTGCACGCAGGCGCTGCAACTGACGCAAACCTTCTCCGGATACATGCGGCCGTCCCGCAAAATGTCCCGCGGAAAGTCCGGATACGCAAACGCCATGCGTCCGCCACCCACGATGGTCACCAGCCCTTTGGCTTTGTTGGCGGCGCCGACGTTGGCCATGAGGGTCCGCAGCCAGCTATACCCCGTCCCCACCAGAGCTACATCCGGGAATGCCTTCTGTACCTCGCCGGTCAGATCAACCAGGCGAGCCACGCCAGCCAGCGGGTGCTCGGGCTCCGGGTAGGCCCCGACGATCGGCTCGTTGAACGGGCGACCGACGTGGGGGTTGTAATAAGGATTGGCCACGGTGATGTCGACGAGGTTGACGCCCCGCTGCTGCAAAAGTCCGATCAGTTTCTTTGGCTCAGTCAGATCGGCTTTGGCGTAGTCGTCTCGATCGACGCCCCAGCCGTAGGGGTACGGAATGGCGTCGTAGATTCCCAGGCGCGTGACAACGCGGGCCGCCGCGCCGATCTCCTGGTGGATGCGGTCGACGATGTCCAGGATCAGGCGCGTGCGATTCTCGAACGAGCCGCCGTACTTGCCCGGGCGTTTGTGACAGGCGAGCAGTTCGTTGAGCAAGTATCCGTGACAGGATTTGATATCGACGGCGTCGAAGCCGGCCGCGAAGGCGATCCGAGCCGCTTTGACATATGCGGACACCAGACCGTCGAGATACTCATCGCTGGCAATGGCCGAATCGTCGCGGATCTTGCTGACGCCGTTGAGGTGAGGCGGCCACTGCGGAATCAGCGGGTCGCGATACGGATCGCGCTGGCCGATGATGGGCTGCGCGACGCCCTTGGGCTTGCTGTAGCGACCCGAATGAGTCAGTTGCGCCACCATAACGGGCCGATGATCCGAACCGTTGGCTTCGGCAGCCTTTTCTCGTGCCCGTTTCACCAGCGCCGCGAAAGCCTCCTGGCTGCCCTCGTGCAACCACAACTGACGCGGGTTGGCCCTGGCCTCCGGGACCACAGCGATAGCTTCAGCCCAGAGCAACCCGGCGCCGCCGGCCCCGAAACGCTCGTACCGGCGTACGGTAAGCCGGCTCGGCCGGCCCTGTGCATCGCCGTCACAGCCCTCCATCGCGTGAACGGACAACGAATTCGGGATGACCAGCCCGCCCAAATCGACCGGCTCGGCCAGAATGGAAACGTCCGCCTGCGCTTCGACCGAAACACCCAACTCTCGGCCAAGATTCTCGAGGTCTGCAATACTACCGAGTTGAAACTCCCATTGCCCCGGTTGCGTGTTGGCCTGTGTCGCGCAAATTTTGGGTACCTCCTTCTATCCTTTCGCTTGCAGCTTATCCTTCAGGAACTTGCCTGTATAGCTCTTGGCGTTGTTGACGATATCCTCGGGCTTTCCGGCGACCACCACGGTTCCGCCGCCATCGCCGCCTTCCGGACCGAGGTCTATTATATAATCGGCCATCTTGATCACATCAAGGTTGTGTTCGATCACCACGACGGTATTGCCCATGTCACAGAGACGATGCAGAACGTTCAGGAGGTTCTGGATGTCGGCAAAGTGCAAGCCTGTGGTGGGCTCGTCGAGCAGATACAGTGTGTGGCCCGTGGCGGCCTTGCCCAGCTCGGCCGAGAGCTTGACGCGCTGGGCCTCGCCCCCGGACAGCGTTGTGGAGGACTGGCCGAGCTGCATGTATCCCAGTCCGACGTCGGTAAGCGTCTTCAAGATCCGCACGATCGCGGGGAAGTTGGCGAAGAAATCCACGGCCGCCTCGATCCGCATGTCGAGCACGTCGGCGATGTTCTTGCCCTTGTACGTGACCTGAAGCGTTTCGGGGTTGTAGCGTCGGCCCTTGCAGCTCTGGCACGTCACGTACACGTCCGGCAGAAAGTGCATTTCGATTTTCTTGGTGCCCTGGCCTTTGCAGGACTCGCAGCGCCCGCCCTTGACGTTAAAGCTGAAGCGTCCGGCCTTATACCCGCGAATTTTGGCCTCCCGCGTCAGCGAAAACAGCTTGCGGATCTGGTCGAACGCGCCGGTATAGGTGGCCGGGTTGCTCCGCGGGGTCTTGCCGATGGGTGCCTGGTCTATCTCGATGACCTTATCGATCTGCGTGGTCCCGAGAACGTTCTTGTGCTTGCCGGGCCTCTCGCGCGACTGGTAGAGACGCCGCTTGAGGGCCCGCAGCAAAATCTGGTTCACCAGCGTGCTCTTGCCCGAGCCCGAGACCCCGGTGACACAGACGAAAACGCCCAGCGGGAATTTGACGTCGATTCCCTTGAGGTTGTTCTCGGCGGCCCCTTTGACCTCGATGCACTTGCGCAGGTTGTATTTGCGCCGCTTGGCGGGCAGAGCGATGCTCTTTTTGCCACTGAGGTATTCGCCCGTGAGCGACGCGGCAGACTTCTGGATATCCTTCAACGTGCCCTGGGCGACGACCTCGCCCCCGTGGGCGCCGGCGGCCGGACCGATATCGACGATGTGGTCGGCGGCGCAAATGATATCCTCGTCGTGCTCGACGACGACCACCGTGTTGCCGATGCGACTGAGCTTCTGCAGAATGCCCAGCAGGCGATCGTTGTCGCGCTTGTGCAAGCCGATGGTGGGCTCGTCAAGCACGTAACAGACACCGACCAGGCCGCTGCCGACCTGCGTGGCCAGGCGAATCCGCTGGGCTTCTCCCCCCGCCAGCGTGCTGCTCATGCGGTCGAGCGTCAAGTAGGCCAGGCCCACGTCCACCATGAATCGCAGGCGGGCCTTGATTTCCTTGAGAATCTGGGCGGCGATGACGCTCTGCTCTTCATTCAGCTTCAATCGGCTGAAGAACCGCTGGGCCTTTCCGATGCTGAGCCGCGACAATTCGCAGATGTTCTTGCCTCCGACGGTCACGGCGATGGCCTCCGGCCGCAGACGAGCTCCGGCGCAACTCTGACACGGTTGCTCGGAGAGGTATCCATGGAGGCGGGCCTTGACGTAGTCGCTCGTCGTGTTCTTCCATCGCCGCGTCAGGTTCGGAATCACCCCCTCGAACGAAAGCCCGTACTTGTCCTCGTCGTCTTCCGTGGTTCCGTACATGAGAATCCGCTTGAGGTCCTGCGGAATCTCGTCGTACGGAACGGATTTGTTGAGACCGATCTTGCGGCAGAATCGCTTCACGAGGCGATTGTAGAAGATGTTCATACGCTTGCCGCCCTTGCGCCAGGCGTCGATGGCCCCGTTTTCGAGAGAAATGGTCTTGTCCGGCACGATCAGATCCGGATCGAATTCGAGAATGGTGCCCAGCCCGTCGCAGCTCCTGCACGCGCCGTAGGGACTGTTGAAACTGAACAGCCGGGGCGAAAGTTCCTCAAGACTGGCCTCCGGATGATCCGGACAGGCGAATTTCTCACTGTAAATCGCCTTCTCCCAATCGCCGTTGCCTCCGTTGGTCTTGTCGGCGCCGGGCTCCTGAATCAGCATGAGCAGGACCCCGTCGGCGAGCTTCAAGGCCGTCTCTACGGAATCGGCCAACCTGATGCGTACCCCCTGCTTGATGATCAGCCGGTCCACGACGGCCGCGATGTCGTGCTTGCGATTCTTATTCAAGGCCGGGACGTTGTGGATGTCGCAGATGCTGCCGTCGACGCGGACGCGGACAAAGCCCTCCCGCTGAATGTCAGCGAAGACCTCGCGGTGCTCGCCCTTCTTGCCGCGCACCAGCGGGGCGCAGACCTGTATTTTGGTCCCTTCCGGCCGGGACACAATCGATTCGACGATCTGCGAGGAATGCTGGCTGGTGATCTCGCGCCCGCAGACCCAGCAGTGAGGCTGGCCCACCCGCGCAAAGAGCAACCGGAAATAGTCGTAGATCTCCGTCGTCGTCGCCACCGTCGAACGCGGATTGCTGCTGGCGCTGCGCTGCTCGATGGCAATCGTGGGAGGCAGGCCCGAAATATCGCTGACGGCCGATTTCTGCATCTGTTCCAGGAATTGCCGCGCGTACGCACTGAGCGACTCAACGTACTTGCGGCGCCCCTCGGCGTAAATCGTATCGAATGCCAGCGAACTCTTGCCCGAGCCGCTGATGCCCGTAATCACGACCATCTTGTCGCGCGGGATGCTCAGGCTGATGTTCTTGAGATTGTGCTCGGAGGCACCGGTGATCTGAATTGCCTTTTCCGTGTCCTTGGCCATATGGTCTGCAAACCTAATGCTTCGACTCCAATCCCCGTGGGTACCGAATTCCCACCTCCGGGTGCGCCACTATGTGTTTTTCGGATCGGCACAAACTGATTAGTCTAACGCAAGTCGGGCAAAAGGTAAATCGCCTCATCCCGGATTTATCGGAAATCCCCCTCGGGCGGGAATGGGACGACTCGCACAAACATGCCCGCCTATCCGAGTCGACCCGTCGCGGCCGCAGATCGATACCCTGTTTTGATCCTTTACGCACCGCCGATGACCTGTAGAATGGCCTTCAAGTACACGTGTTGGAAAGATGCGACAGATAACAACGATTGATTCCCGAACTTCGCGTTCCCGGGCTGGCCAACGGCCGAATAGACGCCCCACGGGACCACAACGAGGATTTTCCGGCCTTTGCGGAGCGACCGGCGCGGCCCGGGAGCACGAAGCAGCACCCCAATCAGGAGAAAAACCATGGAAGAAACAAATCCCTTCCTCGGCGAGCAGATCATTGAGGTGGTACGCAACCAGATAAGAGCGAATGATCCACCGCAAACGAAGCAAACCTACGAAAGACTGCTGAAAGAGGGGCACGCTGAAGATGAGGTAATGAAGATGCTGGGTTGCGCCGCTGTGGCCGAGATATACTACGTCATGAACGAGAAAAAGCCGTTTAACGAAGCCAGATACGTCGCTATGCTCAACGCCTTGCCCACACTGCCCGAGTAACGGCAACCGGCCATGCGAATTAGAAGGCTCGGCCGACGTCGGGCGAAAATCGGTCACAAAGGCTCTCAGGCTTGCCTCCGCCAGCGACCTGCTTCGAGAAAGGGGATTTGCATGAAGTGGCTTATTCGAACGGCACTTTGCATCACGATTGCCTGCGGCGTTGAAGGGCTTTTCGCACGCGAGATTCACGTCGCCAAGACCGGAAGCGACTCCGGTTCCGGCGCGCAGGGCGCGCCCTACCTGACGATCGGCAAAGCGGCTCGAGAAACTCTGCCGGGAGATGTCGTCACCGTTCACGCCGGGACGTATCGCGAATGGGTCAAGCCCACCCGGGGCGGCACGGGCGAGAAGCAGCGTATCACCTACCGGGCGGCACCGGGCGAGGAAGTGCTCGTCAAGGGTTCCGAGCGCATCAGCTCCTGGAAGCGTCAGACGGGGGGCGTCTGGAAAGTTGAGCTGCCGAATTCGTTTTTCGGCGCATACAACCCTTACGCATTGAAGGTCTCGGGAGGCTGGCTCAACTACGGCCAGTGGCATCATCGCGGCGACGTCTACCTCAACGGCGAGGCGTTCTACGAGAAAGAGACCGCGGCGGAGGTCGATGGAGCGGAGCGAAGCTGGCATTGCCAAGTCGATGGAGAGATGACGATTATCCGCGCGAATTTCGGCCAGGCCAATCCCAACGAGGAGCTGACCGAGATCAACGTGCGCGAAAGCCTCTTCATGCCTGAGATCACCGGCCTGAAATACATCACGGTTGACGGCTTTCAATTCATGCACGCGGCGGCGAATTGGGCGCCCCCGGTTCTCGAGCTGCAAACGGGCGCCGTCGGCCCGCGCATGGGAAAGCACTGGATCATCCAGAATTGCACGATCACCAACGCCCGCTGCGTCGGCATCATTCTGGGACACGCGCCGGGCGTGGATTACGACGATATCGACGCCTTCGGCGACCACATCGTCCGCAACAACGTTATTCGGCGCTGCGGGCAAGCCGGCATCGCCGGTCAAAAGGGCGCCACGCGCTCGCTCATCTGCGGCAACTTCATCGAAGACACCAATTACCGCAAGGAATTCGGCGGCTGGGAAACGGCCGCGATTAAGTTCCACAACAGCGTCGACACCGTCATCAGCAACAACCTCATTCGCGGCGTGTTTCGCCAGATACAGGGCGCGTTCGGGATCTGGATGGACTATGGCAACCAGGGAACGCGGATCACCGGCAATATCATCTACAACACCGATGAGGCCACGGTGTTTCTCGAAATGAACCACGGCCCGACTCTCGTCGACAACAACGTCCTCATCGGACCGTCCGTCAGGAGCAATTCCGAGGCGACGGTGTTCGCGCACAACCTGTTCGTCGATTGCGGATACGAGTACCACCCCGACACAAATCGCCGTTCCCAGTACTACAAGCCGCATACGACGGAGGTCGTCGGCAGCAAAACCGGCACCGCCCAGGATGACAGGTGGTTCAACAACATCTTCGTGCGCCGGGGGCTCGGCCCGGTCAAAACAGCGTCGGGCTATGCCTCGAACTACAATGTCTTTCTGGAAGGCGCCAAAAAGAGCGCGTTCGGCGATGAAAACAGTGTTGTCGATCCCTTTGTCACGGGACTCTCGGTCCGGGATCGTCCTCTCGGAGCCAAAATCACATTCTCCGTAAACGATGCCCCTTTCGGCATGCAGGGACCGCAAGTCAATGCGGAACTGGTAGGCGTCTTTTCAACCGTCGACCAGACCATGGAGGACCGTCACGGCCGGCCCATCGCAGTAGAGACCGACCTCAACGGCACAAAGTACGGGCAACCACACCCCGGACCGCTGGCCGATCTGAAACAGGGACTCAACACGGTCGAATGGCAATTCAAGAAACGCAACTGAAACACAAGACGCACAAGACTCCGGCACGAATGAAGGTCTTGGCAGGGGAGATGTCAATGGACGAACGAAAACTGGTCACGACACTCGTATGGGTTTCGATTGGGGCAATTGCATTGTCGCTGCTTTGCCTGATAAGCAACGGGGCCGGCGATCATCCGGAATCCTTCCGTATGTATCTCCTCTGCAGTTCCATCGTCCTGGGCGCAGCGCTGCTGGCCCTGGCGATATCGACCAAACGCAAGGAATGAGGCCGAAAACGCGCTGGTCTGCGTCCGTTTGAAAGTCGAAGGGCCCTGAGAATCGATGCGTGATTTGCACAAATGGGATTTGTCATATGCCGAGGCACGTGAGCTGCAAACGCAGCTTGCGCCGAAGGTGCGATTCACCGCGCTGCGGAAACAGCCCCGCCTGATCGCCGGGCTGGACTGCGCTTTCAGTTCTGACGGACAGCGCGTTCTGGCCGCCGCTGTGGTGTTGAGAATTGTAGGGCGGGTTCTCAACCCACGCGGAACCACGTCCGACAGTCAAACGCGTGGGTCAAGGACCCACCCTGCTTCTGCCACCCCGGTATCGTTCGAGCTGGTGGAGACCGCGACCGCCTCGGCGATGCTGACGTTTCCTTATATTCCGGGCCTCTTGTCCTTTCGTGAGGCCCCCGCCTGTCTGGCCGCCGTGAGAAAGCTTACAAGCGAGCCCGATTTGTTCCTCATCGACGGTCAGGGCATCGCCCATCCGCGTCGTCTGGGTCTGGCCGCTCATTTAGGCCTGTTTCTCGACAAACCGACTGTCGGCTGCGCCAAAAGCCGCCTTGTCGGCACCTTCGAGCCGCCCGGGATCGAAAAAGGCGAGCACACTCCGCTGCGCGATGGTGACGAGATCATCGGCGCCGTCGTACGCACCCGGCGCAACGTCAAGCCACTGTTCATCTCCGTCGGCCACAAATGCCGCCTCGAAGACGCGATCCGCTTCACGCTGGCCTGCGCAACGAAATACCGCCTGCCCGAGCCAACCCGCCTGGCCCACCAAACCGTAACCGGCTTCAAGAAGAGCCAGCCATAGCACCCCGCATACAACCAGATGTGGGATTAGCCAAACAAGAAAGCACAACATCTTGTTTTTTCTTGACAGCGAAACACCAGGCGAGTACACATCTGTTTGCTGTCGGTTTGCTCCCAACAGGAGCATCGCAAGAGGGAATCCGGTGCGAAGCCGGAACTGCCCCGCAGCGGTGAGCGGGAACGACCGCCGTCACAGAGCACTGTCCCGGGGCAACCGGGATGGGAAGCGACGGCCAGTAGAATCCGAGCCTTGTATTTGCCCGCAAGTCCGAAGACCTGCCGACGGCCCGTTGAATAACGGACCGGACAAGATCGCCTTCGCGGGAAGGGCGGGCTTGGGCACAACTGGCAAAAGGCACACAGCAGCCATCGTCGCTCACGCCTTCGTTCATTCCTGCATCGGCATCTGCGTCCGCCCCGTGACAGTTACAATATGAAAGGAGCATCATGCAGGTTCTCACGGAGCAGGCGAAGCAAGCCCGGCTGAAAAAAGGCTACGTGCATGTGTACACCGGTGATGGGAAGGGCAAGACCACGGCGGCGCTGGGGCTGGCGCTGCGAGCGGCCGGGGCAGGGCTGCGGGTGTTTTTCGCCCAGTTCATCAAGAGCAACATGTACAGCGAAATCGAGGCCCTGGAGCGATTCTCCGACCGGATTACGGTCGAGCAGTATGGCCGCGGATGTTTCATCAAAGGCGAACCCCAGGCGACGGACCGAGAGGCAGCCCGGCGTGGTCTGGCGAAGATAGCCGACGCGGTGCGGGCCGGGACGTATGATCTCATGATCCTGGACGAGGCCAACGTTGCGGTTCAGTGCGGCCTCTTCCCGGCCGACGAGCTGCTCGCCCTGATCGCAGAGAAACCGCCGCACGTCGAACTCGTCTTCACCGGTCGTTATGCGTGCGGCGCCTTGCTGGACCAGGCCGATGTGGTCACCGAAATGAGAGAGGTCAAGCACTACTATCAACGGGGCGTGCAGGCCCGCACCGGAATCGAGAAGTAGGCTGAGGGGCTTGCACAATCGCGGTTTTTTGCGTAGAAGGGAACATTTCGAGAGCCTGTGACGTAGTATTGGAGCTATTGATGTAGACATCGGGAGCCGGCGCAACGGCCGGGTGGCGTTTTGCGGGGTACACAGAAGTGACGTTCCTGCTTGGGGAAACTTTTTATGGCAACGGATGTTAAGCAAATCGGTGCGTTGGTGGAGCAGAAGAGCGAGTTCGTGCGGGCCCTGCTCTCGGAGATGGACAAGGTCATCGTGGGCCAGCAGTACATGCTCGAACGGATGCTCATCGGCCTGCTGGCAAACGGGCACATTCTGTTGGAGGGCGTTCCGGGACTGGCCAAGACGCTGGCGGTGACCGTGCTGTCGCGGGCCATTGACGCCGAGTTCAGGCGGATTCAGTTCACGCCGGACCTGCTGCCCGCTGATTTGATCGGCACCCAGATCTACCGCCAGTCCGACGGAGAGTTCTACACGCGCAAAGGTCCGATATTCGCCAACGTCATTCTCGCTGACGAGATCAACCGGGCCCCCGCCAAGGTGCAGAGTGCCCTGCTGGAGGCCATGCAGGAGCGGCAGGTCTCTATTGGCGAGGAGACCTTCCCGGTGCCCAATCCGTTCCTCGTCCTGGCCACGCAGAACCCGATCGAGCAGGAGGGCACCTACCCCCTGCCCGAAGCCCAGCTCGACCGCTTCATGCTGAAGCTCAAAATCGACTATCCCGACAAGGGGCAGGAGCGGTTGATCCTCGATCGCATGGCCGCGACCGATAAAAAATTCGATATCAAGCCCGTTATCAAACCGAAGGACATCGCCGAGGTTCGCGCCGTCGTCGATGAGATCTACATCGACGAGAAGGTCAAGGACTACATCGTCGATATCGTCTGCGCGACGCGCGAGCCGGACAAGTATGGGCTGAAGCTGGGCAATTTCATCAACTACGGCGCGTCGCCGCGGGCTACGATCTATCTGGCCGTGGCGGCCAAGGCCCACGCCTTCGTCCAGCAACGCGGCTACGTCACGCCGCAGGACGTCAAGAGCATCGGCATGGACGTGCTGAGGCACCGCGTCATCGTCAGCTACGAGGCCGAGGCCGAGGACAAAACGAGCGAAGACGTCATCAAGACCATCTTCGACAACATTGAAGTGCCTTAATTGTGGTGGTGCAGACTATGGCTGACTATCATGTGGGGTTTGTCATCCTGAACGCAGCGCAGCGGAGTGAAGAACCTGGGCTTCGAGTTCGACCAACCTCTCGTGCGGTGGCCAGATCCTTCGCCTTCGGCTCAGGATGACAGGGTTGCCCGGCAACCTTCTCTGACAAGAACAAAGTGTTCCCATTGCGAACGCCATGATACCTGAAGAGCTCATAAAGCGAATTCGACAGATTCAGATTTACACCTCCCGCGCGGTGGACGCGAGCTTTGCGGGCCAGTACGAGAGCGTCTTCAAAGGCCGGGGGATGCAGTTCGACGAGGTCCGCGAATACATGCCGGGCGACGACATTCGCACGATCGACTGGAACGTCACCGCCCGCACCGGCAAGCCCTTCATCAAACGCTTCGTCGAGGAGCGCGAGATGACCGTGCTCTTCGCGGTGGACCTGAGCGCCTCGGGCGAGTTCGGCACGGTGGAAAAGATGAAGAACGATCTGGCGGCCGAGTTCTGCGCGGTGCTGGCCTTTGCCGCCGCCAAGAACAACGATAAAGTCGGCCTGCTGATCTTCACCGACCGCATCGAGCTGTTCATTCCGCCGAAGAAAGGCAGCCGGCACGTGCTGCGGCTGATCCGCGAGTTGCTCGCCTTCAAGATGCCCAAGCGCAGGACCGACATCCCGCAGGCCCTGGACTACATCGCCCGGGTGATCCGCAAGCGGGCCACCGTATTCCTGGTGTCCGATTTCATCGAGAGCGATTTCAAGAAGCCGCTGAGCCTCCTGAACCGGCGTCACGACGTGGTCGCAGTACCCGTACGGGACCGGGTCGAGATCACCATGCCCTCGGTGGGCCTGATCGAGGTGCAGGACGCCGAAACGGGCGAGATCATGCTCGTCGATACCTCCAGCGCTCGATTCCGCAGCCAGTACGGCACCCACAGCTCGCGCCGCTTCGACGAACTGACCGGCATGCTCCGGTCGATCAACGTGGATTTCATCCCGGTCACGACGGACCGGCCGTACATAAACGACATGATTCAGTTTTTCCACATGCGGCACCGTCGCCACTGACGCGTGCCAACGCCGAGCAGAACTGAGGAACGAAAGGACGATGACGGACAAGCTGGATTTCTCGCTTCCGGAGAAAAAAACGCAAACCTCGGTCACCGGGGTGCTGACGGTTCTGCTGCTGGTCGTTCTGGCGGCCCTGGCCGGCGTGAATCTGGTGATCGCTCTGTCGGACAGGCAACCCGCCTCGCCTGCCGGAACCGTGGGATTCTCCGCCGAGCAAACGAGAGCCCTGGCGGCCAAGCTCGCGCAGCGCAGCCTCTACGAGCAGGCGGCCGCCGCCTGGCAGGACTATCTGGCCACCGCGAACCTGGATGCCGCCGAGCGAGCCAAAATCTTCTTCCAGATCGGCACGCTGCTGGAGAAGGCCGGCCTCTACGGCCAGGCCATCGAGCAGTTCTACCGCAGCGAAACGACGGCCCAACTGGACGAGCTTGGCTCCGAGATCAACGCCCACGTGAAGCAGTGTTTCGAGAAACTGGGCAAGTTCGCGGCCCTGCGCTATGAGCTGATGGATCGCACGAGCCTTGATTCAGCGCCGCCGGCGGGGGGTAAGGTCGTCGCCGAGATCGGTCCCGAGAAGATCACGGAAGCCCGGCTGGAAGCCCTGATCGAGGAGAACATCGAGAACCAGTTGGCGCCGATGGAAGCGTTCCTGACGCCGGAACAGCTCAGCGAGCAGAAGAAGCGGCTCCTGGAGCAATCCCGCAGTCCGCAGGCAAAACAGGAATTCCTGCAGAGCTACCTGGCCCAGGAGATTCTCTACCGTCAGGCCCTGAAGGAGGAACTGGGCGAAAGACCTCGCGTCAAGCGGCTCGTCGACGAAGTCACGCGGGGGGTGCTGAGCCGGCAATTGATGAATGAACGGCTCGCCTCGCGCATCAATATCACTGAAACGGACGTGCAGACGTACTACGCGGCCCACAAGAATAAGTACGTCGAGCCGGCCAAGGCGAAAATCAGCCACATCTGCGTAAGCGGGCAGGAGAAGGCCAACGAAGTGCTCGCAAGCATCAAGGCCGGCCAGGATTTCGCCGAGCTGGCCAAAGAACTCTCGGAAGACGAGGCCACGAAAGCCGACGGAGGCAGAATTAAAGGCGACGTCGTCGCGGGCTCGTACGTTCCCGGAATCGGCGATGCCAACGAGATCAACGAGGCGATTTTCGCCGCCGACGCACCGGCGGTGTTGGATAAACCGTTCCAGACGGAGAACGGATGGGAGATCGTAAGGGTGGAAGAAAAATCCTCCGAGCGACAGAAAAGCTTCGAGGAGGTCAGACAGCAGGCAATGATGGAATTGCTGCGTCGCAAGCAGGAGGACGTGCAGCGCGAGTATCTCGACGAGATGATGAACGAATACGATGTCGTTATTCACACGTCGGCATTTGTGCCGGCCGAACCGAACCAGCCTATCGAGGCGACAACGACGAAATGATGCGGCCAAGCACAAAAATCCAACCACGATTTCGTAGGATGGGCTTTAGCCCATGCGGTTTCTTCGCCCGAACGCTTGAACCGCATGGGCTACTACGCGCTTGTTGCCTGGTGCTCTTGGTCTGCGCCGGTTGTGGTCAGGATTCGGGGGATGGAAGCGCCAAGAGCGAATTTGCAGTGGACAAGGTCTACGAGCGCGGGCCGGCGACAATCCACGTGCGGCTGGACCGCACCTGCCTGACGATCGCCGAGACCCTGCTTCTCCAGTTCGAAGCGACGGTACAGCCGGAGTACGAGATACAAATGCCCAACGTGGACAAGGTGCTCGAGAACTTCGGCATCGTGGACTGGGACAATTTGGGCACGAGACTTGACGAGCAGAACAACGTCGTGACGACGTACCAGTACAGGCTCGAGCCCTTCCTGTCGGGCAGCTACGAAATCCCGGCGTTTGTCTTCTCGTTCCACGACGCCAACGAGCCCGATAACAAACACGAACTGACCAGCGAGCCGGTCGCCGTCGAGGTCACGTCCCTGTTGGGCGAGCAGCGAGCCGAGCTGGTCATCGAAGATATCGAAGGGCCCGTCGCAATGCCCAAAGAGTCATCCTACTGGTGGGTCTGGATACCGGTGGCCGTGGTGCTGGTGACGATTCCCCTCACGTGGTTCTTGTCGCGGCAGAAACAAGCCCGAAAGCTGATCCGGATCTTCCGGCCGGCACACGAGATCGCGTACGCCCGCTTGCGCGTCCTCGTTGCCGAAGATCTGGTGGAGGCGGGCCGAATCAAGGAGTTCTACGAGCGAATCAGCGGCATCCTGCGACATTACATCGAGGACCGCTTCGACCTTCACGCGCCGGAACGCACGACCGAGGAGTTCCTCTCTGAACTGCAATCGACCGACGTGCTGTCGGCCTCGGACAAAAAGGTGCTGGGCGAGTTCCTGGCGCATTGCGATCTGGTCAAATTCGCCAAACACGATCCGACGAGCGAACAGATTCAGCAAACGTTCGATCTGGTCAAGGACTTCATCGAGCGTACCAAATCGCAGGAGCGCAAAGTGGACGTGACCGACAAAGTGGAAAGCGGACAAGAAATCGAGGCGGAGGTGGCATAGATGGAACTGTATTCGCCCTGGGCGCTGCTGTTGCTTCTGGTCATCCCCTTCCTGGGGACCCTGATGCTGCGCAAGAAGCGCGTCGCGGCGGTGAAGTTTCCGAGCCTGATCGATATGCGCCGTTGCCCCGTCTCCTGGCGGCTGCGATTTCGCCCCCTGCTGGTCGCGGCGAGATTGCTGTGCCTGGCCCTGCTGATCCTGGCCCTGGCCCGGCCCCGCAAAGGGACGGTCCTGGCCGAAACCTCCACCGAAGGGGTCGCCATCGAGACGGTGGTGGACCGTTCGGGCAGTATGAATACGGAGATGGACTACTACGGCGAAAAGATGAACCGCCTGGAGGTGGTCAAGCGAGTGCTCGCTGATTTCATTGCCGGTGACAAGAAAGGCCTGGGCGGCCGGAGCGGCGACCTGATCGGCCTGGTGACGTTCGCCCGATACGCCGACACGGTGTGCCCCCTCGTGCTCAGCCACAACGTCCTCGGGGAGTTCCTGAAGAAGACGGATATCGTCAGCCTGCGCAGCGAGGACGGCACCGCCATCGGCGACGCCATCGCCCTGGCGGCGGCCCGGCTCAGGAAGGCCGAGGAAGAAATCGAGCGACGCAATGCCGATCTCGGATTCGCCGGCACGGACGAATCCGGACAGCCCCGGCGCGCCGGCTTCGAGATCAAGAGCAAGGCCATGATCCTGCTGACCGACGGGCAGAACAACCGGGGCCAGTACGATCCCCTGGAAGCGGCCGAACTGGCCCAAAAATGGGGCATCAAAATCTACACCATCGGTATCGGATCGGACCAGGCCTATGCGACCGTCCAGACGGCGCTGGGCACCTTTCGCATGCCCACGGCACACGAGCTGGACGAGGATTTGCTCAAAGCTATCGCCAACAAGACCGGCGGCTTCTACAGCCGCGCCGGAGATGCGGCGGCCCTGCGCGCCGTGGTCAAACGCATCGATGAACTTGAAGAAACGGAAGTGACATCCGTGCAATATACGCAGTACGCCGAGCACTTCGGCCGCTGGACTTTGCCCGCCCTGGCGCTGCTGGCGCTGGAGATGCTGGCCGGCTGCACTATTTTCAGGAAAATCCCATAGGACAAGAGAATTGGTCCTATACGACCAATAGGACCTATACCTAAGAGCAGTGACAACTGATGAATCTGGGCAATGACAGAGCATTGTGGCTTCTCTTCGCCGTACCGGTAGTCCTGATCCCGGCCTACATCTGGTGCTTCTGGCGCAAGGCCCAAACCCTGCGCGTGCTGGCCAGCAACGAGATGCTGCGGAAGATCAACAACAGCGTCAGTCTAAAGAAGCAACTGTTCAAGGCGATCCTGCTCATCGCCGGCTTCGTGAGCATCGTGATGGCGCTGACCGAGCCGCAGTGGAATCCGCAGCCGCAGCAAATTCGACGCAAGGGACGAGACGTCGCCATTTTGCTGGATACGTCGCGTTCCATGCTGTCTGAAGACATCAAGCCGAACCGGCTCGAACGCTCGAAGATCGCCATCTCGGACCTGTTGGAGGTCCTCCAGGGCGACCGGATCGCCATCGTGACCTTCGCGGGCAACGCCACGGTGAAATGCCCCCTGACGCAGGATTACGCCTTCGTGCGCATGGCGCTGGCGGACATCTCGACCGAGAGCACCAGCCGGGGCGGCACGATGATCGGCGACGCGATCCGCAAGGCCGCCGAAGAAGTCTTTGACAAGGACAGCCGCGAGTACAAAGACGTCATCCTGATCACCGACGGCGAGGATCACGACAGCTTCCCGGTCGAGGCCGCGGAAAAGGCCGCACAGGAGGGCGTGCGCATCATCGCCATCGGCCTCGGCGACGACGTGACCGGCTCGCGCATCCCCATCACGGGACCCGACGGCCGGACCACCTTCCTGACCTACCAGGGGCAGGAGGTCTGGTCCAAGCTCGACAGCGATACGCTCCGAGAGGTGGCCTACGCCACCGAAGGCGGCAAGTACCTCTCGGTCCAGCCCGGCACGACCATGGACCTCGGCGCCATCTACGAGGACCTGATCGCGTCGGCCCAGAAACGTGAGCTGGAATCGGTGACGATGATGAAATATGATGAGAAGTTCCAGATCTTCATTGCTCTGGCAATCGCATTGCTGATTGGCGAGGCGTTGATACGTGAACGCAAAAGAGTGGTATAGCTGGATGGTTTTGCCGCTGGTTCTGCTGGCCGGGGCGGGGGCCCGGGCGGATTCTGCGCGGGAGATGCTCGCCGAAGGCAACAAGCTGTTCGCCGAGGCTGAGTATACCGAAGCGATCAACAAGTACAACGAGGTGCTGCTCGAGAGTCCCAAAGCACTGGAACCGAAGTTCAACAAGGCCAACAGCTACTACCGGCTGGACGATCTGGGCGAGGCGATTGACCTGTACCAGGAAGTCGCCGCCGAGAGTAAGGACATGTCACTGGTGGCCAAGGCCAAGTACAACCTGGGCAACTGCTTCTTCCAGCGAGGCTCGAAACAGCGCGATTCCGACCTCAAGAAGGCCGTCGAGGACATGAAGACGAGCATCGCCCACTGGCGACAGGTGCTCGAGATCGACTCCGAGAACGAGAAAGCCGCCCGAAATATCGAAGTGGCCCGCCTCACGATCAAGGACCTCCTCGATCAACTGAAGAAACAGCAGGAGAATCAACAACAGCAGCAACAGCAGGGCCAACAAGACCAGCAACAGCAGCAGCAGCAGGGACAGGGGCAACAGCAAAGCCCGCCGGAGGGCCAGGGCAAACCCGACGCATCCGAGGACCCGAACGAGGCCCGGGACCCCAACCAGCCTCAGGATGAAGGCCGGCCCCAGGACCCCAACGAGACGCAGGACAAACAGGAACCGCAGCAGCAACAGCAATCGCCGACAGAGGACCAGCAACAGCAAAAAGAGACGGTTGTGCCCGATACGACCGCCCAGGAAATCCTCGACAAGGAGCAGCGGCAGAAAGAACAGCGACGAATTCTTCAAAGAACGCAGACCCGGAAGGTCGAAAAGGACTGGTAGGATGCCCCGTTTCGCCGGAACCATATCGTTCGGTCTCGCGATCCTGCTCGTGGCCGCCGCAAGCGGCGCGGCACGCACGCGCGTCTACGCCAAGGTCAATACGGATACCGTCATTTACCCGGGCGACGTGTTCCAGTACTCCATCGTGGTCGAAGGCGGCACCAAGCCCAGCAAGATAGACATTTCGCCGCTGGCCCGGTTCAAACCGCGTGCGGCCGGCAGCGGCACCTCCATGCAGCAGTTCAACGACCGGGTCACCATGAGCTATTCGGCCAACTACGCCATCACCGCCGAAGGCCCCGGCACCATGTCGTTGCCTGCGGTGACGGTCGTCGTCGAGGGCGAGAAGTACACCACCAACCCGGTCGAGATAACCGTTTCGGCGCCGGGGACCACTGACCGGCTCTCGCTGGAGTTTACGCTTTCGGAAAAGCGCTGTTACGTCGGCCAGCCCGTGTTGATGACGGTCAAATGGATTGTCACGACGCACGTTCAGGACGCCTCGTTCGAGGTGCCGGCTTTTACCTCCGATGATTTCTACATTGAGGACGTATCGGGCTCGGCCGGTGCGTACGCCAAGGAGCGCGTTGCCATCGCGGGCGTCCCGGTGACGGTGACGGAGAACCGGGAGATCGTCAAAGGCGTACAAGCCGCGATCATCTCGTTTAGCAAGATACTCATCCCGAAGCGGGCCGGAAATCTCGCGCTCGACCCGGTCCGCGTCTCGACGAACATGGCTGTCGGCAGAACGCGGAGCATGTTCGAAGCGTACAAGTACCAGCGCGTCTCGGTCCAGTCGGACCCGGTCGAGCTGGAAGTGCTGCCCGTTCCGGAGACGGGCAAGCCGGCACAGTTCTACGGCTTGGTCGGACGATACACGATCGCCGCCGCCGCCGCTCCCACCCAGGTCAACGTGGGCGACCCGATCACGCTGACCGTCCGGATCGGGGGCAACCCGTACCTCAAGCCCGTGCAGTGGCCCGCGCTGGAGCAGATCCCGACCCTGGCGGCGAATTTCAAGATTCCCAGCGAGAAGGCCTCGCCCGTGATCGAAGACGGGCACAAGATCTTCACGCAAACGATCCGGGCCAACAACGATAACGTCACCGAGATCCCCGCGATCCCGCTGGCGTACTTCGACCCGCAGGAGGGCAAGTACGTCGTCGCGGAAACCAAGCCCATCCAACTGGACGTCGCGCCGACCCGCGTCTTGACCAACGCCGACGTGGAGGGGACCGTCGCCGGAACGGTCAGCCGCGAAGTGGAGGCGATCCGCAAGGGGCTCTCGGCCAATTACTACGGGCCCGAAGCGCTGCAAAACGAAGCATTCGCGCCGTTCGCGGCCCTGGCCCGCCCGGGCTATGCGGTGTTGTGGTCGATCCCGCTGCTCGGTTTGGTCCTCAGTGCGGCGGTCAAGCGGGCCGGCCGCATCAACCCCGAAGCCGCCGCCCGCAAACGCAAGCGACAGGCGTGCCGGGCGGCCGTGGGACAGTTGAAGCAGGTCGCCGCAGAATCGTCCGACCAAAAGCATGAGCGCCTCGTCGCCGTAATGAAAGGATATATCGGCGATCGTTTCGACAGGGTTGCGGCCTCGCTGACGCCCGACGACTGCCGGGAGATCATCGCCGAGGCCACCGGCGACACGCAGACGGCCAAGCGGTTTGGAGATTGCGTCGCCGCATGCGAAGCCGCCCGCTACGCGCCCCTGGAGGCCGAGGTCGGCACGAATCTGGTCCAGGAAACGATGGAAATGATTTCTTTGATCGAGAAACACTCGTCGAAATGAACGTTGCCAAGACCCTCGTCATCCTGTTGAGCTTTCTCTTTCCGGGCTTGGTGGTTCCCGCAGCCGCGGAACTGACCCGGGAGCAGCTTTACGGCCTGCTCAACGAGGCCAACACCGCCTTCCAGCAGGCCAACGCCGCCGGCGATTCGACCCGCGCCAACGAGCTCTACGCCCAGGCCATCCTCCTGTATCAGAAGATCATCGAGCAGGGACAAATCCACAACGCCCGGCTTTACTACAACCTCGCCAACGCGTACTTCCTGAAGGAGGACATCGGCAGAGCCATTCTCAACTATCGCCGGGCCGCGAAGCTCGACGGTGGTGACATCAACGTCCAGAAGAACCTCGCCTTCGCCCGCAGTCAGCGGATCGACAAAGTCGCAGTGCAAACAGAAAAACGCGTGCTCGAAACGCTGTTCTTCTGGCACTACGACACCGCTCTTCAAACGCGTTTTTTTCTAGCCTGCCTGTTCTTTGCCGCCCTCTGTGTGACACTGACGGTTATGATCTGGCTCGGGCGCGGACCCGCGACATCCGCCGTGGCGGTGGTTGCAGTGATTCTGCTGGTTTGCTTCCTCACATCCGTGATCATCGATTCACATCGGCGCGTCCACACCGCGTACGGAGTCATCACGGCCCCGGAGATTGTGGCCCGTCAGGGAGACGGACCGAACTACCCGCCCAGCTTCAAAGATCCGCTGCACGCCGGCACTGAATTCGAGCTCGTCGAGCAGCGGCCCGGCTGGCTCCACATCAAGCTTGCCGACGGCACCGACGCCTGGATTCCCGACGACAGCGCCGGTTTGGTCTGACCGATTCCGACCGTGACATTTCCGGCGCGGTCTCGATCTCATTGCGAGCCTGCATCCTGTAGGGTGGGTCCTTGCCCCACGCGTTTCCGCGTGCCGATCGTTCCGCGTGGGTTGAGAACCCACCCTACGAGTAGCCTACTCGAACACAAGCGTGCCGAACTTGTCGTAGTCGTGGAAGCTCGGTCCGACCCGGGCCCAGTCCCAGGCTGTGCTGCGGCCGTCGTCATAATCGATGCGGTAGAAATTGGCGCGCCATCGCGTCCCCGGCTGCGGCGGAACGCTTTGCAGCGGTTTGAGCAGCTCGTACGGAACGAACACCTCGGCCTTCCAGCCTGTCACGCGGGCGTCCGAGCGCTTGGCGCCGCCGGTGACCGTGGTGGCCTTTTGCGTCTGGCGCCCGCCCTCGTAGTGCCAGGGCCGCCAGCCGAGAAACCGGCCGCCGAAATTCGGGATGATGATCGGAAGTTCGTACCCCAGCGGCGAGATCTCGTATTCGAAATACACCGGGTGCCGCTCGTCGGGCCACAGGAAGAACTCAAACACGTCCTCCTTCCACAAATCGAGAAAGTCCCCGGTCATCGTCGCGGTGATGGTGCGATCCTCGCCCTCCATGAGCACGTACAGACCGGTCTTCGAGTAGAGCATCTTGAAACGCGTCTTGTAGTCATGGCCGTCAGGGCTGCGCCGGTGCAGCGGCTCCCAGTCGGCCTTTTCCCAGGCGGATGCGTCGCCGGCGCCGTTGACGGCGAAATCCTCCGTCCGCCGCACGCGCAACACCCGGTCGGCCGGCTCCTCTACAACGGCCGACGCGCCGAAGAAGAGGCGATCGGCGTTCTTGTGATACAGCTTCTCCAGCACGTCCTTGGGCAGGAATACTCCGTAGATCATCCAGAACCCTTGGCGGTGGTGGCCGGGGAGGCAATCGAAGTATTCATCGTCGGTCTCCAGGAACCGGTAGTTCGTCCAATAGGCTTGGCGATTGGGCGTGGTGTCCGTGCCGAACATGACGCGATCCTGGTACTTCAAGAAGAACTTCCGCGCGGTATAGGGCTGTCGGCCCAGCTCGGAAATGCGCGCGTCGATATCGATGTACATGTTGGGATAGCTGTCCAGCCACGTTGCCACGGTGGCGACGTCTTCGGGATTGTTGGCGAAGTGGGCGCAGATGAACTTCGTGTTCGGATGTCTGGCGATGGCGCGATTGCGCTGCGCGAGGAGCTCGTCGCGGGAAGGGAACTGCTCGCCGTGGAAGAGCCAGTTCGGATGGGCGTTGAGCTCGTGCCAGCGTTCGTTGAAGCGGTCCAGCGGCGTGAAGAAGGCGGCCGGATCGGCGGTGTGAATCATCACGGGCCGATTGTACTTGGCGCACATTTCCCAAACGGGATCGAGCTTGGGATCATCGACCGGCATGAGCTTGCCGTTCTGGTAGCGATACGACAGGCCCAGGGACTTGTGGAATTTCAGGCCCTTCGCACCGGCGCGGAAGCTTTCTTCCAATCGCTGCGCCTCGCGCCGGCCCCAGTCTTCCTCGTCGATCCCGTGAAAATCCAGCAGCGCAAACGTCAGAAAGCGCCCCGGATGCGCTTCGTCCAGCGCCGCCAGCGTCTCCTTGAGCCGCGTGCCCCATCGGCCGTCGAGGTTCACCACGGTGCGGACGCCCGCGGCATCCATCTCCGCCAGATAGCGCTGGACGCGCTCCGGCGTGAGGAAGTCTTTGCCTCCACCCAGGTGATTGTGAACGTCGAAAACCGGATACGCCGGCTTCTCGACCTTGGTCTGTTTGGTCTTCAACATGGAACGCGGCTGCCAATCGCGGAGCTTCAATTCCCGAATGTCGCCGGACTGTTCGGCGAAGACCCAGGCCTCAGGCACGACCGCCATGGCCACCATCAAGCCCACACCCACACGAATCTTCATGATGATTTCTCCCTTCTACCGGAGCTTAACGAAAACGATAACAACGGGATTCCATGTCCTGTCGGCCGCGAGAGATCATCGGGCATGCTACGACGGACACGCCTGCATTGTACATGCACCGGATTGTACCATCTGCGCCGCCGGGATACCATAGACGACAATCGCCTCACGGCCCCGACCGAAACGCAACGGGTCCAACAACTGTCGATATCTCCGCCGATATGTGTTAGAATGCGACACGCCGATGGAGCGGCCGGTCGAATCGGCTGGGAGCCGCTGCCAAATGTCACGACTGGAGCTGCGTATGCCTCGTCTCTCCGTGGTGCTGCTTACCATCATTGTCACGGCCCCTCCCTGCTGCTGCGCCGCCGGCTGGCTGCCGCTTGCCAACGTGACGGTCCGCGCCGAGGCAACCGAATTGGCCGGCCCTCGAATCGTCGTGGAATACGACCTGGACGAACCGACCCTTTCGCCGGACCTGCCCGCCTATGTCTTCGTGCGGTTCAGCAAGGATGGCGGCGTCACCTGGCAGCTCGTACCCGCGGGCACTCTGCGGGGCAATGGCTTCGATATCATCGAGCGGCCGGGACACAAAAAGATCGTGTGGTGGGGAACGACGGAGAGTGATTTTCCGGATCTGGGGCTGGTGGAGCTTCGCGTTCGTGCTATCCCCATGGCGCGGGTTGCGGCGGGCCGATTCGTCATGAAGAGCCTTCCGGGCGCAGGCCGGGATGAATCGAAAAAGCACACACCGCGTAACGATCTGCCGCTGTATTACATCGCCAGGTGCGAGGCGACCATCGCCATGTACGTTGACTACCTCAACGAGATCGGCGGCGAAGGCGCCGGTTACAACCGGCGGATGGCGCATACCGGCCGCTGCGGAATCGTCCGCCGGGATGATTCGACCTATGCCGTTGCCCCCGGAAGGGACAGCTACCCCGTGACGTATGTGTCATGGTACGACGCCGTGGGTTTCCTGCGCTGGTGCGGGCTGCGACTGCCGACCGAGGCCGAATGGGAAAAAGCC
>JAFGCA010000454.1 GCA_016932895.1 Sedimentisphaerales bacterium
CATTACCAGGTCATGTTCACGATGGTCCGCAACCCCGCCTCGGCCAACAGCATGCAGATCGCCGAGGTCGAGCTGATCGGCGTCCCGTACCTAACCAGGTATACCTACGACGGCGGTGCCTTGGATGACCTGTGGGACCACGACAACGGCTCCGACGCTTGGGATGACAGCGCGCCCGGTGAAGGCAGCCCAGGCGGCGTTGGGCCAATGGTTGAGGAAGGCGTCACATTCCTGCGGATCCAGGACACGGGTGACCCCCGGGACTACGGCATGCCCGATCCCAGCAATCGCAAGATCTATCTCACCCACCGGATCCCTGCCAGCCTGGATGGAGCACATGTAGAAATCGGGATCCGTGTGGCAACCGGTGCCGGATTGGATGATCTGCATCCGGACGGCGGAACAGAAACCTCCCCTTGGCCAGAGGGAGGTACCGGCTACCATATTCGCGACAACGGCAAGGGCATGGTCGGGATTTCCGATGGTGAGCAGGTCATTTCCTTCTCCCTGGCGAAAGCCGGCGAAATCGCAGGCGTGGAGACCGATGCCCTGGTGATGAACAACCTGGTCGGCACGGAGCCGTCGGGTGACGTAGACACGGGAGATGCCGGAGTGGCAAACGTGCTTGCCATCGACGACGCAACTGCGTGGAACGATCTCGTGATCGATATCGTCGCCGGCGGTTCGGGCACACACGTGGTTACCGTGTCCGTCAACGGTGCCCCGGCACAGTCGTTCGATGTCACGTCGGGCACAGGCACCGAAGAGAACTACGCCTACATTGCAGTCGGGTCTTCTGGAACCGGCCCAGTCACAGCATTCGATGTGGACTACGTCACCGTCGTACCCATATCGGCCCCTGCTGCGCCTGTTATCGAGGCGCCGGTGTTTGTCGAGGATTTCGAGTCCTACGCCGCCGGCACCGATTTGCATGGGGTGAACGGTTGGAAGGGCTGGGACAATACGGCGTCTGCCGGTGCGCCCGTCTCGGATGCGTTCGCTTTCAGCGGCGCCAATTCGGTCGAGCTCGTCGGCACGGCGGACCTCGTGCATGAGTTCGCCGTATCGGGCGACGTGGTGCAGTTCTCCGCGATGCAGTACATCCCTGCCGGCTCCGCGGGCAGCACGTACTTCATCCTGATGAACCAGTACGGCGACGGCGGCCCCTATGACTGGTCCGTCCAGTTGAAGTTCGACCTGGGCGCCGGCATCGCGACCGCCGAGGCCGAAGGCGGCGGCGCCACGGCCCAGATCCTCTTCGATGAGTGGGTCGAGATCCTGTTCGTGATCGATCTGGACGCCAACACCTGCGACTGGTACTACGGCGGAACGTTGGTCACGACGCATCCCTGGGACAACGACGCCCACGGGACGCTCCAGGCCATCGACCTGTTCGGCAATGGAGCCTCGCCGGTCTACTACGACGATATCACGATCCAGTGATCGTCGCCGGCTGAGCACCGAAGTCCGTGGACGCGACCGAAAGACCGGCCGGTCCGGGGACCGGTGGAATGTCTGTTCATCCGGGTAGTCATCAACAGACGGCCCCGACCATTACGTCGGGGCCGTCTGCATTTCTACAGACTCACAGCACCTGCCGCTTGAATTCCCTGCGGAGGCCCGTCGGGCGGTCCGTCAAGGACGGACGGCGCACAGGCCGGGCTCGTTTGATTCGCCGATACATGTGCCGCACCTTTTCCGCGTTCAAAAGCAGCAAAGAGAGCATTCTCGCACACAGGCCAGACGGAGTAACCCTATTAGTGAATCGTCGTCGTGGAGAAGCAAGAGCAATCTGTGTGAAGGGAAACGCCATGTTAGAAGAAGAGGAACGTGAATACCCTATGGGCGGCCACCCGCAGGAGTGGCATACGGCGTGGCGGCGAATCTCGTGGGGTGCGATCTTTGCAGGGCTCTTCGTAACGCTGGTCTTTTTCGTGACGCTCCAGATGCTGGGCGCGGGGATCGGCCTGGTCACGATCGATCCGGCCAGCGGCGACACGCCCAGCGCCGGCGCGCTGGGCATCGGGGCGGCCATCTGGTGGCTGGTGATCGGACTGATCTCGCTGTTCATCGGTGGCTGGGTGGCGGGACGTCTCGGCTGGCTGCCGAACAAGATCGACCGGCTCCTGCACGGACTGACCGTGTGGGCGGGCTTCTACGCCGTCATGTTCCTGCTGGCAACCACTGCCCTGGGCTTTCTTGTGTGCGGCGGTATGGCCCTGCTGGGCAGCACCGTCTCCGCAGCCGGAGAGGTGGCCGGCTCTCCGCAGGGACAGGAAACGATTGGGCAGGCGATGGAGAGCCGGGGGCTCAGTCCTGGCGCCATCCGACAGGAGATCGCCAATGCCGTGGGCGGCGCGCCCCAACAGGATCCGCAGAGCACCGACAACCTTGCCACGACCATCAACAACTACTTCGAGGGATCCAGGACACCCCAGGACCGCCAGCAACTGGCGCAGCAGATCGCACAGACCACCGGCAAGAGCGAGGCCGAGGCCAACCAGATGATCGCCAATCTGGAACGCCGGGCGGAGCAGGCCAAGGAAACCGGTGAACAGGCGGCAGACATCAGCGGCGCCACGTTCATCGGACTGGCGATCTCAATGCTCCTCGGGGCCGTAGCGGCCATGCTCGGGGGACTGGCGGCGCCTTCGCCTCGACCGGCCTATCTGCATGAGGGTGATCGCAAGGTCGCCGCGCGAACCAGCGAGCATACCTACGTCTCGCGATAAGGATGATCCGGTGGAAGACACCGACGGACGAGCGTGGACTTCCAGGCGCTGTTCACCGCGCCTGGGAGCCTCTCGTCGCTGTTATCCGCCCAAGCGCCCGCCACTACATCGCCTTTCTGAAGACCTGTCGATTCGAAGCCCGACCCGTGAATCCCGGCTCTCGGTGCGCCTCATGGTTCGAGATCGGATCGCGGGCTCGCATCACAACACGCCCCAAGAGACCAGGCGAGGGTTTGTATTTCCATGCAGTCTCTGGTAAAGTGGCGGTTTCGAGTTTCTTAGGAGTGACTGTGTATGGGCAAAACCCTTGTCTGCAAGATCTTGGAGACGCACCTGGTCGAAGGCCGGCTGACGGCGGGCGAGGAGATCGCCATTCTCATCGACCAGACGCTGACGCAGGACGCCACGGGCACGACCGCGTTTCTGCTGTTCGAGTCGATGGGCGTCGGGCGGGTCCGGACCGATCTGTCCGTCTCCTACGTCGATCACAACATGGCGGGCTTCGGGCCCGAGAATCACAACGACCATTTGTACCTGCAAACCGTCGCCGCCCGGAGCGGCGTGCACCATTCCCGGGCGGGCAACGGGATCTGCCACCAGGTCCACCTCGAACGCTTCGGCAAACCCGGCGCGACCCTGCTGGGCAGCGACTCGCACACCCCGACCGGCGGCGGGCTCGGTATGCTGGCCATCGGGGCCGGCGGGCTCGACGTCGCGGTGGCCATGGGCGGCGGGCCCTTCCACCTGCAATGCCCGAAAGTCTGCGGCGTGAAGCTGACCGGCAAGCTCGGTGACTGGGTGGCCGCCAAGGACGTGATCCTCAAGCTC
>JAFGCA010000455.1 GCA_016932895.1 Sedimentisphaerales bacterium
CCGCCGGCGCCCACCAGCGTGTGCAACTCGTCGATGAACAGGATGATGTTCCGGGCCCGGCGGACCTCGTTCATGACGGCCTTGATCCGCTCCTCGAACTGCCCGCGGTACTTCGTCCCGGCCACCATCATCGCCAGGTCCAGGACGACGATCCGCCGGCCGCGCAGCAGCTCCGGCACCGTGCCGTCCACGATCGACTTGGCCAGCCCCTCGACGATGGCCGTCTTGCCCACGCCGGCCTCGCCCAGCAGCACGGGATTGTTCTTCGTTCGGCGGCACAGAATCTGGATCAGCCGCTCGATTTCGCGCTTTCGCCCGATGACCGGGTCCAGCTCGCCGCCGGCGGCCAGTTGCGTCAGGTCCCTGCCGAAGCTGTCCAACGCCGGCGTCTTGCTCTTGGTCTTGCGTCCGGCGCCCGCCCCGGGCATCTTCAGCCCGAGCTCGCTCGGGGCGTCCTCGACGCCGGCGCCCAGGAGATTCAGCACCTCCTGGCGCACGTCTTCGAGCTTCAGGCCGAGGTTCATCAGCACCTGGGCCGCGATGCCTTCGCTCTCGCGAAGCAGGCCCAGCAGGATGTGCTCGGTGCCCACGTAATTGTGGTTCAGGGCACGGGCCTCCTCGATCGCGTACTCGATGACCTTCTTGGCCCGCGGCGTCTGCGGAAGCTTGCCCATCGTCACCATGTCCGGGCCGCTCTTGACAAGCTTCTCGATCTCCAGACGCAGCTTCTTGATGTCCACTTCCAGGTTCTTCAGGACCGTCGCACCGACGCCGCTGCCTTCTTTGACCAGGCCCAGCAGAATGTGCTCGGTCCCGATGTATTCGTGGTTGAATCGCTGGGCCTCCTGATTGGCCAGCGCCATCACTTTCCGGGCTCTATCTGTAAAACGTTCAAACATCTCGTTACAACCTACTCCAAAAGGATGATGACTGTTTATCTCCTGTTGCCACGGCGAGGGAATTCTCCAAATTCCCAGATCCCCATTAAGCTATCTTACCATCCGCCATGTTGTCAACCGTTTCAAGCGTACCTTCAGCCTAAACCTTTCATGATTGTCCATGGCGGGGTGGCTGCATCACGAAAACACCTATTATATGACGCAAAAGACCTCCGTGTTCGTTCTCGGAAAGAAACCTTTCCCCGATTACCCTATCGTATCGGCAATTTCGACGGAAAACTTTCCAATATCGGGTAAACGTATATCCGGCAGACAGATACGGACGATCCGCCCGGCGGGGCATACGCCAATATGCGGGCATATCTCAGGATGAGGCAGCGGATTCAGATGGCCCGGCCATCACGCTGCGGAACGGCTTGCCCGCATGTGTGCCGGCTGGATTTCGCAGGGCGGGCGGCCACGTCTGCCTGGCCGTTTTCGCCTGAAATTTGGCTCTCGGCGAGATAATCCGCAAAGGGAGGCGCAACTTTTGATCGTGTCGCAGGCAAGCCTCGCGCGTAGACGCGCGATCTTCGATTTGCTGAGGTTCGGGTGGGCTGAAGGCCCATAACAGGGCGTGCGTGCGTCGGAGAGAATGCCGCGGGCCGGAGAGGCCCGGTCAATAGCGTGATTTGAGGTGTGCCGGAGTCTGTGTTTATCCGGCCCAACCGGGGCGTTTTCGGCTCAGTCGGTGGTATGGCGCCGCATTCCACACGTCCCACGACCCGTGAAATGCGGCCCCACCGATCTCACCCTATATTCCGCCTTCCCGATTGTCGTTGCTGTTGTTGTCTTCGAGCAGTCTCCGGAGGTACTGATTTTCCCGGCGTGTCGCCTCCAAGTCGAACGCCTGGTACTTGATGCAGACCCGCAGATAGTCCAGCAGCTCCTGCAGCGTGCTGATGCTCTTCTGGAGCTGTTTGCGGTTGGCCTCGGCCTGCTTGGCAAGGTCGGCCAGCTTCTGTTGGTTCGGATCGGAAGAATCCCCGAATTGCTTCAGCAGCTCGTTGAGAGCGCCTTCCATGCTGGCCTCGTCCATTGCACCCTCCTCTCGAATTTTCTTGTCATCACCCACAGTAAATACCCCCAAGTATGAGCCTCATTCTACCAAACCTGGGCCGCTCATAAAAGCCCATTCTGTGTGTGTTCGCCATTTTAACGCCACCGCCCCCTCAAAAACCAGCGCCCCCGGTGTCGAAAGTGCCGAATGTAACGTCTGTAACGAGCACGCCCAAAACATGGTTCCGCACCCACCTCCATGCGCAACAGAAAATCCAAAGCCGAGCTTGGAAAGCCCATAACCCTCGACACAGCCGCAACAAGTTGCGACCGAGTCAGTCAACGCGTCTTTGCCGTTCGGCTCATGATTGCCCTCTGTGCCGGTGCCAGCGAGTTCTATGGTGCTTCTTTTGTTGATTTCTCCGGCTGGGCCATACGGTATTCTTGTTCCAGACGTCTCCACCTGTAGATAGTCCCGTTCAGGAGCGCTCAGGACTCGGAAGATCGATGGATAGCGACAGGTTGTTATTGGACAAAGCTGCGAGGAGATGCAGGGAGTCTCTGCGCCGGATTTATGAGGCGCACAAGGACCATCTGCTGACCCTGGCGCGGAGTCTGACCGGCGACCGCCACACGGCCGAGGACGTCGTGCACGACGTGTTCGTGGCGTTCGCGCGGAACGTGTCGAGGCTGCGTCTGCGGGGCAGCCTGCGGGCCTATCTCAGCATCGCCGTCTGCAACCGGGTGCGCGACCTGGCGAGGGTGGAAATCCGGCGTCGCCGTGAAGGATTGTCCGGCGATCCTGTGCCGCGGGACGCGTCGTCGCCGGATGTTGAAGCCGCGGCTGCGGAAATGGGCGAGCGGCTTCGCACGGCCCTGCAGAGCGTGCCCCTGGATCAGCGCGAGGTGCTGCTGCTGCGAACCCATGCGGGGCTGTCCTTCAAGGAGATCGCGCGGCATCAGGGCGTCCCGGTGAACACGGCCCAGGGGCGATATCGATACGGAATTGACAAACTTCGATCCTTACTGAATAGCGAGTTGGAACCATGATTCCGGCGGGCGAGATAGAACGGCGGCTCCACGGCCTGGAGGACCATACCTCGGCGGCGTTCGACGAGCGTGTGTTGCACGACATGTTCGGTGCCCAGGACGCGGCCGTGCACGCGACGCCCGCCCGATCGTGGCGTCATATCGGGAGAAAGATCATGAACAGTCGCATCACGAGATATGCAGCCGCGGCGGTCCTGCTGGCGACCGTCCTGCTGTTGGCCCAACACCTGATCGGCCGAGAGAGCATGACGACGCCGGATAACGGCGATCGAACCGTGGCCGGCGTGCCCGGAGATCAAGGCGGGCAAAGCGCGATTCCGGCAATCGAAGAGAACGAGCAATTGCGCCTGGCGAGAGAGAGCGATGTTGCCGCAGAGCTTTTCGCAAAATCCGACACAGAAGGTCTGCTCCGACTGCTCGACACGGGCCTGGATCGGACGAAGATGGCTGTGGCCGACTACCTGGGTCGGCTGGGAGACGAGTCGGCCCTGCCGGCCCTGCAACGACTGGCCGACCAGTGGCGAGGCCCTGCAGAGGAGAACCCGTTCCTGAAAAGCGTCGAGCAGATCCAAAAGGCCTCGCCGGGCGAGCAGGATGCCGCTCCGCAGGGCCCGTCCACCGATCAGACGCTGCCGGTTGGCGCAACGGCTGTGCCCGACGGGCCGTACATCATGGTCCGTGTGATGGACAAGGCCACGGGCAAGCCGATCCCGCAGGCGGCGATCCGAATCTTCGCTGGAGAAAGCCGGATGGATGCCGCCGACGATGACGGCGTGTTCGTACTGGATTTCGGCTCATCCGTCCCGGGCTATGTGAATATCTTCGCACGCCCCGAAGGGTACGTCTGGCAGGTCGTGGCCCTGAGAGATCTGAAGCGAGAGAGCCTGCCGAAGACGATCCTCTTCTCCCTCGACAAGGGCATCGCCATCGGCGGGGTGGTCCGCGACAGCGAGGGCCGGCCCATCGAGGGGGCGAGCGTCGAGTCGCATATTTCCGAGGAGCAGCAGTTCGAGCAGCCCCATGTCGGCGTGTCTATCGAGACGACGACGGACGCCCAGGGCCGCTGGCGGTCCGGGGCGAGCGTGCCGCCCGAGGTCGGCCGGCTCTGGTTCAATGTGCGCCATCCCGATTTCGCCGACGATGGCTTCGAGATGCCCGGCGATCTGAAATTCGACGACTTGAAAGCCGAGCGGGCGGTCATGGTGCTCGAAAAGGGCATTGGGCTCGCCGGCCGGGTGACCGACGCCGCGGGAAAGCCGATTGTCGGAGCCAGGCTGCTGGCGGGGGAGGATTACTTTGCCCGCGACTGGACGCAGACCGATGAATCGGGCCATTTCCAATTCCTGCACCTCAGGCCGTTGAATCAGTCCTTCCTGCTGACGGTTCAAGCTTCCGGCTTCGTCCCTCAGCGGCGGGAACTGCCCTCGGAGAAAAACCTGGCGCCTGCGGATTTTGTCTTGGCGCCGGCCAAGCTCCTGATCGGCCGAGTTGTCGATACGGCAGGCAAGCCGATAAAGGGCGCCTTCATCTGC
>JAFGCA010000456.1 GCA_016932895.1 Sedimentisphaerales bacterium
CAAATGATATTGTCCCGGATGGTCGCCGACGTACCGTTGCCGCAGACGCCGGCGCCTTGCGGGGCCGAGCCCCTCTGGAGGGTGAAGCCGCGCAGCAGGCACGTATTGCTCTCAGTTCCAAGGAAGGTCACAACCGAGCCTCGAAAGTCCCCGTCGATGATCGTTGCGGCCACCACGTTCGGGTCGTTCGGGTCCGTGCTGCGCAGCCGGATGTTCTTGCCTTCGATGAATACGTTCTCGACGTAAAGGCCCTCCGCGACGACGATGCCCTCACCCTCACTGGCCGCGTCGACGGCCGCCTGGATCGTGTGGAAGTCCGCCGGCCCGTTGTCGTCCACCCGAATGTCCGGCCGTCTGGTCGGCGTTTGTGGTCCCGCGAGCATAACGGCCGTCATCAACGTCGCTGCTACTTGTGCCAGGTACATCCCATATCCTCCGCACTGACATACTCAATTGGCTTCAACACAAAACTGCTCTGGGTCCGCGAGAGCCACACCGTCCAAGTCGATTTCCGCGGTTTCGTCGAAGTAGGACTTGCTGGCCTCAGCGGTGCCGCCGTAGGCGCCCATGTTGATGCGCCCGCCATTGGGCTGGGGCTCGTCGCCGACAGGACTGTTGGGATCGCCTGCGTCGATGCAGGGGCTGGTTACCTCGTCGATCACCCAACCGGCGCTGTTCGGGTCCCAGCGGCCGGCCTGGCTCTTGAGATGATAGTCTCCTTCGACAAAGAAGTCATCATTCGGGTCCTCCGGCGTGCCGTTTGGGTCCCAGTAGCCGGGATTAACGAAACAGGGATCAACATCTATAAGCCCGTCGCGCACAAACCCGAGTTCCTTCAGTTGCGAAGGTGGGGGCGCCACACAAGTGAAGCCTATCGTGGTGTGCCCGTACACGATGTCATCCCCCAACGACGTGTCCTGGCAGGAATTGTTGTGAATGATACAGTTAGTCATCACCGTCTCAGCAAAGCAGACTTCGACGGTGCCTGCTATCCGAGAACGGTTACCGACGATCGTGCAGTTACTTAGCTTGCCTCGCTCAGAGACATTCAGGGCCGCCGCGCCCATAGCGCAATTGCCGGCAAATAGACACCCGTGGATGTCCGCATAGGCGCAGCCCACGGCACCGTATGACACGGCGGAGTTGCGGATGAAGAGGCAATTATCGAGCGTGAGGCTACCGGCATATATCGCTCCGCCAGCTCCGCCGAAGTTGTCACGGAAACGGCAGCGAATGAAGGTACCGGTCTGTATCTCAACCGCACCTCCGGCCGCATTCACCCGGGTGTTGCCGGTAAAGACGCAGTCGGTGCACACGACGCTGCGACCACTGATGGCGTTATGGTTTCCGGAAAAGACAGAGTTCGACACGGTGCCATCGCTGTCCTCGTCCAGGTACAAGGCTATGTCTCCATTGTCCGTAAACGAACACCTCTCTAACTTGGGCTGACTGGCGTACTCCTCGATAGTCGTTCCGTAATTCTCCACGAAGCAGCAGTCGGTCAATTCCGTGGCACTGTCCTCGTCATACAGCGTAGGGCGCCCCAAATTACCCCGAAAGGTGCACCGATCCAGGTGGGGACTGGCGCCCTCGTAGTTGAGCATGGCCGCTCCGAACCCCGTCGGGACGATATTGGACGAAAAGATGCAGCGGCGGATCGTGGGGCTGCCGGCCCGGTTGTAGATGCCGCCTCCGCCCCTGGGCGCCCCCGGAGGGATGATTCGGTTCATGTAGGCACCGTGTGCGATCGTGACACCCTCCAGGACCGCTGTCGCGTCGGTGGCGTCGGCCGTGACGACATGACGGCTGTTATCATAGAAGCTCTCCCGAACGAATAGACCATCGTTGTCTTGCAGGTCTCCCGAGAGGATGGTCTCGTAGAGCGATGGATCGCAGGCATTCGGGTCCGGCTCGCCCAGGCCGGCGTAGCCGCCTCGGATCGTTACCCCGTTGAGTATGCCAAACGTGGCGTCGGCGTCGCCCGCCTGCAGGCCGGCGCCCTGGTCCGGCTTGTACATGCCCTGGGCAACGCGAATCTCGACCGCTTCGGATACCGTGTCCGTCTTCATCAGGGCATCCTGGAGACAACGATAGGCTTCCGTCCAGGACGAGCCGTTCCCTTCGCACGTGGCATCATCGTCTACGTAGATGATGCGCTGTGCTGCCGCCGGGTCCGCGCATACAGCCGCTACGCACGCCACCAGCAGGACTTGCAGGACTATCCTCCGCATGGTTGTCCTCGCTCAGAACCATATTTGATAGTCAAGTATGATAAGATTGTAGCAGATTGGTGAGGGTTTGTCTACAGGTTCTACTGAGAAATGACCAGGGTGCCTGGGCGGCTATTGCGTGAGGGCGTCCTTGCCGACGCCGCGTTGGGCGAGGTGCTTCAGTTCGTCGAGGTGGTCTTCGTAGACGCCGCGAGGGGTGGTGGCGTGTTGCCTGCACAGCGTCGCGGCCATGCCGACGAGTTCGCCCATCATGCCGCCGGTGCGCATCACGCGGACCGTCCCCAGCGCCACGTGCGTGACGCTGATGTCGCGTCCGGCCATGAAGAGGTTCTCGATATTGCGGCAGTAGAAGCACCGGTACGGGATCGGGTACGGCTTGATGTCCGGCTGCTTGGCGATGGTGCGGAATTCCTGGCCCGGGAAGTGTTTGGAATTGGCCGGAGCGGGGTAGTGCAGGTCGATCGACCAGGTTGTCGTCACGAAGGCGTCGGGATATTCGCGGTGCTCCTGGATGTCTTGTTGTCGGAGGATGATATCACCCAGCAAGCGGCGGGATTCGCGCTTGCCGGCGATGTACGCGACCCAGCCGAGCTTGAGGTTGGCGTACCTGGCCTTGTCCTGGCTATGGTTCTTTTGGAAGGCCCAGTTGCCATAGACGGCGCGGAAGATGTGATCACGAATCTGCTCGAACTCGGTGACCTGGTCGTCGTTCAAGCCTGATTCCCAGTCCCAGTCGCCCCGCGTGACATGTTGGCAGCTCTCTTCGGTAAATGGGAGCGCCCAGGGACATTCCGGGAAGGGACTGGGCCCATCCGCCTGCACGGAATACCACTGTGCCGACGCGCCCATGGTCATCTTGTCCGGCTCCTCGGGAGCCATGGACTCGCCCGTCTCGGCGCGGCTCTCGCGGCCCATGCGGTAGTCCGCCCCAGCGAGAAAACCGATGGTCCCGTCACCCGTGCAGTCGGCGAACAGCGGCGCGGCCAAGCGAAGCTCTTGCGAGGTCCGGATGTTCTTGCCCAGCACGGCGACGATGCGGTGGCCCGCCATCTCGACTTGGTACGCACGTGTGTCGAGGAACAGATGGATGTTAGGCTCGGCCCGCGCGATGCGGAGCTTCCGGTCGTCACCGTAAGAGTCAGCGGGCTGGGCGTTGCCTCTCTTACCCGAATCGAGCTCGCGGACGACGTCACCCAGGCGCGGGTAGGGGGGCAGGTTGATCTCGCCGTTGAGGTGCACGCGGATCTCGGAGCTGTTGTTGCCTCCCAGGACGGGACGGTCCTGGACCAGCGCCACCTGGAGGCCGAGACGAGCGGCGGAGATGGCGGTGCACGTGCCGGCCATGCCGCCGCCGACCACGACCAGATCGAATCGCTCCGCGTCCTGGGGCCGGTCGGGCAGGCCGAGCGTCTTCCGTCGAAACGCCGCCATCTCCTCGCCTCGATTGGGTGGCATGAGGTTCGTGTCCTCGGTGAACACGACCGCATCGCAGCGCCCTTCGAAGCCTGTCAGATCGTGCAGCGCCAATGTCACTTCGTCGCAGGCAACTGTAACGGTCCCGCCGTCTTGCCAGTGCCAGTGAGCGTCCTCGGTGCCGAAGACGGTCTCCAGTGGCTTGCTGTCGAGCAGCACCTGGAACTTCCCCGGCGTTCCCGGCGCGTTCCAGGTGGCGACCCAATCGCGGGTGCGGACCCAGACGCGGTA
>JAFGCA010000457.1 GCA_016932895.1 Sedimentisphaerales bacterium
GAGCGCGTCGTCCATATGTTGGCCGTCCGGCGGGTCCTGCACCGGCACCGATTCCGATGGGACGTCGTCGATACCGACGTGCCGCCCGTGCTTTCGCCAGGTGCGGTAGTAATCGATGGCCGTCCGGGCCGCGACGCAATTGAGCCAGGCGGCGAATGACTTCTCACACTCGAACCGGCCCAGGTTGCGGAAGACCTTGAACCAGACCTCCTGCACGCAGTCGGCCACCTGCGAACGATCCCGCACAATCCGATAGCAGATGCGGTGCACCCGGTCGATATGCCGGTGGTACAGGCGCGCCGCCGCGTCCCGGTCGCCCCGCTGCGCCGCCTCGATCAAGGCCGTATCGGAAATCGAGTTGTGCCCGTCCATCATTCATACAGTATGTACGGACCTCGCGCCGAAAGTGAATACAAGAGAAGTGAGAAGACGGGAAATTTCCGGAAGTTGTGGGTCTCTACTGCCGCTTTCGGCGCAGCGCCAGGGCGCCGAGGCCGAGCAGCAGGATGGTGGTCGGCTCAGGTGTTGGGACTGAGGGCACGACGATGGGAACCGCTACGGTCTTCGTGGTGCCGCCGCCTCCCGAAATGCTAAATCCGGGGCCCTGGAGATCGACCAGCGAAGGCACGAGCCTGGTGGGACCGCCGCCTCCGCCACCCAGCGAGAGCTTCCGCTCCATGCCGTCGTCTTGGGCGGACCGAAAGACGGCCACGACGATCTTCGCGGCATCCACGCGTACGGTCGTTTGTTTGGACTTGGGGTCGGAGACGTCGCCGATCCAGTAGGCGAACTGGTACCCAGGCTGCGGATCGGCCGACAAGGTCACGACCGAATTGGCGCTGAAGCGGTGCATTCCGACTTTCGGGGTCACCGTCCCGGCCTTGATCGGACTGTGCTCGATGCAGAGCTCGTACGCCGTGACCTCGGCCTGTTCCGCCTCAGCGGCGTGAACGACCGTCGCTGCCGGCAGCAGCCCTATGACCAGCGCCACAAGTTGTATCGTGCGTCGCTTCATCTTTGCGTTGCCCGTTTCCTGCACCCTGTGAGGAAGCGGATGGGACGGGCGCCTGTAGAAAAGCCACACGAGACCGATGGCCCGTGCGTGGTCCTGTGAACACCCTCCCATGTTGGCTTCTGTCAAACCCTCATTCGACTATGTCTATAGGATACCGGATTGGGCCGGAATAGTCAACGGTGCGGGACGCGTCACAGGAACTGTTGCCGTCATTCCGATAACCTGCGAGTCGGTCGCCTGAGTGCGGCGCGGTTCTCGGACCCTGCGCTGCCAACGCGCAAGGCACCTGCAGAATTTTCCCTGCGTGGGGGAGTGATTTTTCGCCTCTATGGGCGGACGGGGTGGCGCAGGATGGTCTTGAGCTTCTCCAGGGGCACACGCCTCGGGTCGGAAAGGTAAATCTCATGGTGCGGTCCGTGAAAGGCAAGCCCTTGCTCGCGAGCGAAGGTCTCCATCTGCGCCAGCGTGCGCCTTTCTTCCTCGTACGGACCGACGTGCAACATCTGGACGCAGAGCCCTTCCCCCAGACGTTCGAGGTGCACTTGGCGTGCCTGAGGGGCTTTGCCTTTTTCGATCAGTGTTGTTGCCGCCCGTTCGAGTTCGGGCGTCTCGACGAAGTCCGGCGTGCGAATCATCAGCTTCCAATTCCAGTTCTCTTGTGGTGCTGTCTCGAACGTTTGCCCCGGGTTGTCGAGCCACCACAGGGCTTCAAGCTTGCAGATCACATAGTCCTGAGCGCCGTCGAACTTGCGGGTCATCTTGACGGTGTATGCCATGCCGTACAAGGCGCCGATCTTGTCGGCGAACTCGGGCCCACCCGGGGCGCCGCGGCCGTCGATGCTGAGGTACGCTGCCTGGTCTACCGTGACCAGGATGGGCGCCTTGGGTGTGGCGTATTGGTCTTTGTGGATTTTGTACAGATCGAGTTTATCGGAGGCCGTCACGGTCGTTCCTCTCAGGACAAGGGTTGCAGCGGAGCGTAGATGTCGGTCAGCAAGTCTTCCGGGTCGGTGCTCTCCGGGTCGTTCAGGTAGAACTCCAGGCTCGGCTCCGAACGCAGCTCGCGCCCGCTGTGTGGCAGCCATTGGCCGAACAGCGCGGCGTAGGTCTGGTTGAGATTCTCGTAAGGGCCGCTGTGCGTGACGACCGCGAACTCGCCTCCGGGCAGCATCTGCACGCCGACCTCGCCTTCCGGCGTGAAATCCTCGCCCACGGTGATGCAGGCATCGTAGCGAATCTTCTCCGGCGCCGTGACCTCGGGATCGTCGTGGCAGACACCGACGAAGCGGCTGTCCGGCCCGATCAGGCCCTTTCTGCCCAACCTCATGCACAGTGTTTCCCATGCCTGTCCCACTTCGTTGTACGGTCCGACGTGCCGGACAAACGCGACCCGCAGCGGCTCCAAACGTTCGATCTTGACCTCCATAATCGCACCTCCTGAAAGCAATTGAGACCTGAGATTCTGGGTTTCCACGACCCCGTTCTGAAAGTGAACGCCTGGCGCGGTGAAGGCAATCGTGTTGTTCGAGCGAAACTGAGACGGCGAACATCCCAACAACGCTCCGAAGGCTCGTGTGAAGGACTCATGGGTTTGAAACCCGGCCTCCAAGGCGATATCGAGCACGGAGCGGTCCGTGTGTTTCAGTCGCAGCGCCGCCCGTTCGAGACGCAACCGTCTGATGTGCTCTTTGAGCGACTCGCCCACCATGCCGCGAAAAATGCGATGGAAATGGTAGGGCGAGAAGTGCGCCACGCGGGCCAGCTCCTCCAGCGGCATCGGCTCATCGAGATTCTGCTGGATGAATACCAGGACCCGCAACAGACGTTCTTCGTAGAGTTTCTGTGTCGATTCTTTCATACGCGGTCACCAACTTTGACACTGGTCTTGTTGTCAGAGGCAATTATAGAAAATGGGCGTAAGTGTGCTTGACCGTTTTTGCTATTCTTGGGCGACTGCGAGCGTTGAAGCAGACGCGCCTATCCGGTCGGCTGCGCCGGCTCGGTGCGGCCACGCAACTCACTGTGATTCAGGGCCGAACCGCGAAACAGCCTACGGATGTGGTTGCGCAACGGCACGAAGGGCCGCTTGATCCGCCTGAACTCCCACCGAGTCTGGTTGCGCCGGATCGCCGTGTCGAGGGCCCTGGCCCATTCGGCCGTCCCCAAGCCCTGCCGTTGGGCTCCCAACAGAATCTCCTGCCATTGACGCAGGGTCTGTTGCGAATGGAGACGCACATTGCGAATGTGCCGCAGGCTGACGTCCTCTTCGAATGTCGGTGGCAGGTCGATGCCGGCGGCGCGGAACGAGAGAATGGTGCGGATGCACTTCTCACACCGGCAACAGTTGGCGTGACGCCCCGGAGTCACGAGGCAAACGTGAAGGTGGCGCATCGCCTCGGGCCATTGCGCCAGAAGTTGGATCTTCTCGAAGCGGGTGCTCTCAGGGCCGTCGTCGATGACCTGGAAGTGTCGGCTGCTCATGAGCGGGTTGCTTACCGGGTGGCTGCCCCAGGCGACCTGCATTCGAGTATACGGAACATCGTTCGGAAACAGTGCAGTGTCGAATCGTCCTGAGAACAAACGAAGACTGCTGTTGAGAACGGTGCCGAAGCTATGCCCCCAGAGCGTCGAAAGCTCACGTAGATTCGTAGCGACCGGTATGCACGGCACATCCACGCTCCGAGCCATCGCGCGGGCTCCGGCCAGCAGTCCCTCGTACATGCCTTCGCTACTGTCCTGGTCCAGCCGAATGTCGAATCCGTGCAGGACGATCGATGCCCCGATGGACCGGCTGCGTCGCCCCGCCAGGCCTTGGGTATGACGAAACAAGGTGAAGGATGAGTCCACTCCGCAGGATACCGGCGCGATCGTTTGTCCCCTGACGGGAGGGGCGGGGGCTTCGGTCTCCTCGCGTGCTTGGATAGCCACCGGCTGATACTGATCCGGCAGCCACGCACGCCACAGCGCCATGTACTGTTCCAGGTTCGCCAACAGCGACGGAGACGCGGCACCGTCGATGATCACGTCTCGTCGCCACCGCATGATAGGGAAGAAGGACGCGATAATGAAGGGGTCCGCCCACGGCGTCAGGGCCTCGCGCCACTCAGCGGGCAGCCGCCACCAGAGACGGTGACGTCTGCCGTCGGGGTGCGCCAGTACCGCGGCTGCTTCCAAAGTCGGTCCGTCCACGCGGACAGGTTCCGGCGTCAATCGTACGGGTTGCATCATTGCCTCCTCGGACCGATTTGCGCGAAGGGAATGGGTGCGAAGCCGGGAATCGAGGAGGCCGGCGAATCGTCGCGCAGCGCCAGGTTCAAATTCGTCTCATCGACGAAATGCGGGTCCTGGTCCTCGATGTTGTCGGTGAACGTGTAGAAGTCGAAGCCGCCGCTGCCGCCCAGGTTGTTCTTTTCGAGCCAGCGCTGGTTCTGCCAGCCGAGGTTGCGAGCGATGACGCAGCCTTCGGGCTCCTTGGCGCGGTCGTAGCCGTTGTCGAGGATGTGGGCCAGGCGCCGATAGCGCTCGCTCCAGGGCGGCTGCGTGTAATTGAGGCGTTTGATCTTCTCCAGCAGCTTCCAGCTATTGTCTTTGTCGATCCAGGCGGTCCCGCGCCGGTCGGTGAAGTGGGCCGAGCCGCACTTGGCGATGACGTTGTTGTCGATGGTGTTGTCGCGTCCGCCGCCGCACATGATGGCCCGTCCGCTGATGTCGTAGAAGACGTTGCCGAAGACGGTAATGCCGCTGGCGCAGTCGTCGAGATAGACCGCGTGGACGCCGTTGCCGCCGGGCAGGTGACTGGCGATGTGATGGAAGAAGTTGTTGCGGATCATATTGCCACGCAGGCCCCAGTCCCGGCCGCAGTAGATCGAGCCGGCGTCGTCCACTTCGTAGCAGACGTGGTGGATTTCGTTCAGTTCGATCAGATGGTCGTTGCCGCCGAAAAGGATCGCCGAGTGCGGCCCGTCATAGAGCAGGTTGTGGGCCGCGACGTTGCC
>JAFGCA010000458.1 GCA_016932895.1 Sedimentisphaerales bacterium
GCGCGTCGCGCGTCGCGCGGGATGCGTAAACTATCAACTGACAACCGGCAACTGGGACGCGTAGAAGCGTAGGTGCGTCGCAGATGTGGAACGCCGGCGTTATGCGATCGCGTCTATCGAAGCCGGGGCCAGGTGCGCTACCTGTGATTCGCAGGTAGGGTTTCGGCGGCGTGCGCCGTGGCCTGCGGCCTCCCGTTTCCAGCCTCCCGCCTGCTGCGCCGGGACGCACCGCTCGCACAAGCGACGAGGCGGTTGCGGCCGCTCCGGCGGGGCGGTACGATGGGGGCGTTGAGACTCTGGCGTTTCGAGCCCGTGATGAAAGGCAGGATGATGATGCGACGGACGATTCTGGCGACGGTGACGATGGCGGTGTTGGCGCAGGCGGCGGTGGGCCAGCCGTATCTGTTCAGTTACTTCAAGGGCAACGGCGAGGACGGACTGCACCTGGCGTACAGTCACGACGGCCTCGCCTGGACCGCGCTGAACGACGACCGCTCGTTCCTGGCGCCGCAGGTCGGCACCAGGCTGATGCGCGATCCGTGCATCTGCCAGGGCCCGGACGGGACGTTCCACATGGTCTAGACCAGCGGCTGGTGGGACAAGGGCATCGGCCTGGCCCACTCCAAAGACCTGATCCACTGGTCGCCGCAGAAGTGGATCGAGGTGATGGCCCACGAGCCCGACGCCGTCAACTGCTGGGCCCCGGAGATCTACTACGATGCGCCGACGGGCGCGTATCTGATCTTCTGGGCGACGACAATTCCCGGCCGCTTCCCCGACACCGAGCGGGTCGACGGCGACCGCGGCGACGGCAAGGTGCTGAACCATCGCATCTACTACGTCACGACGCGCGACTTCGTGACATTCAGCGACACGAAGCTGTTCTATGACGGCGGGTTCAACGCCATCGACGCGATGATCGTCAAGGACGGCGGCCGCTACGTCATGTTCATCAAGGACGAGACGAAGGTGCCCGTCGCGAAGAAGGACATTCGCATCGCCACCGCCACGCGGGCCGAAGGGCCCTACGGTCCGGCCTCCGAGCCGTTCTCGCCCGATTGGGTCGAAGGCCCCACCGCGCTGAAGATCGGCGACTACTGGCACGTCTATTACGATGCCTACACGCGAGGCCGCATGGAGGGCGCCCGCTCGAAGGACCTCGTGCATTGGGAGCCGATCACCGAGTCGCTCTCGTTCCCCAAAGGGCTGCGCCACGGCACCGCGTTCGCCGTCTCCAACGAGATTCTCACAGCGCTGAAAGAAAAATAGCGCGCGATCCATCGGCGTAAGGGACGAATTCGCAAGGCCTTAAGCGGACCGCCGCATCGGGCCGGCCGATACGAGGAAAATCCTGCTGGCATTTCGCGTACAGCGCTCCTATAGTGACCGCAATTCGGTTGGTAGGATCGGTCCTCCACAGGAGCGCCGAGGCCGTCGCGCGTGTTGCTGCGAGCGGGCCGAGGCGCATCGGTAGCGGGAACAGGACGATGGATACCACATACCCGCAAGACGTCGGACAGCGACCCCAGCAGGCCGCCCGTGCGCGCACGTGTCCGAGGTGCGGCGAGGCCATGATCGAGACCGACCGCGTAGTGGAAGGGGGGTATCTTTACATCTGGTATGAATGCGGCGAGGCCGGTTGCGACGAGCGATGGCTGGCCCGAATGCCGGCTCGCGATCTTTGAAGCTGGCGCCGCAATCGACGATATCGGCGTGGTTGGTTTGGCGTGTGAAAGCCGGCGTCCGCCGAAGGCGGATGCGGCTGTCATGAACGCACCAAAACGCGACGCGGTCCTCACGCCTCGGCGTGGCACCGACGTCGCGGCACGGAGGTGGACCCGGGCTTGCCGGCAGGGGAGTTTTGCAGGCCCTGTGCGTTCCTGAGGAGTGGTGGTGTGCACGCCAGCCTTCCTGCGGTGAGGGACCATCGTAGGAAGGCCCGCGCCGGTTGTCACCGTTATTCGCCGATGATCTGGCAGATCACCGTGCGCGTTCGCGCCCGCGTATCGAAGTCGATCAGGATGATCTGCTGCCATGTCCCCAGCGTTAGCCGGCCCGCGACGAACGGCACGCTTAGCGACGGGCCCAGCAGCGACGCCCGCACGTGCGAGTGCCCGTTGTCGTCGTGCCAGGTTTGCTCGTGCACGTAGCGCCCATCGGCCGGCGCGATCTTCTCGAACGCCGCCTCGATGTCGTGCTCGGCCAGTCCCGGCTCGAACTCCGTCGTCGTCAGCCCGCCCGTCGAGCCCACGTGGAACACCGTTGCCACCCCGTCGCGAACGCCCGAGCGGCCCACCGCCTGCGCCACCTCGTCGGTGATGTCGATCACGTGGTTGTTGCCCCGCGTGGCAACCTGAATCTCCTCGGTTCTCACGGCCACAGCACACCCTTTCACAAGCCCCAACGTTGCCGCGACAGACTACACGACGCCCCCAGCCCGTGCAAGGCCGGCCCGGCCGAAACGCCAAAACACGCAACACCTTTTTGCGCACCCCTCGTGACATTGAAGATTTTTTTATTCCCTTTGCAGACGCCACTTACGCGCCGATCGCCCGCGCAAGACGCACTTTTTTTGATCAAAAACGTGCAGCGCCGCCCCCTTATGGAGGCCGACGTCGGTTCGGCCGCACGGGCTGCACGGCCGCCGGGACGGGCCGGGGCAGCAGGACCCCGATGGTTCGCGGGCCGCCGCCTTGACGATCCTCAAACCCATCGAAGTGCCCGCCTGGCTCGAACGCCTCGTCGTGCCGCTGGTGCTGCTGTGGCGTCGGCTCCGCTACGGCTACACCTTCCGACGCATCCCACTGACCCAAGGCCTTTTCGCCCTCGTCGATCCCGAAGACCACGCCGCCCTGGCCCGCTACAAGTGGCACGCCACACGCGGCCGCACCACCTTCTACGCCCAGCGCAAGATCTGGGACCCCGTCGCCCGCAAGGAGGTCACGATCAAAATGCACCGCGAGATCCTGCCCGTCGCCGACGGCCTCGTCGTCGATCACGTCAGCCGCAACGGACTGGACAACCGCAAGGCCAACCTCCGCAGCGCCACGCCCGCCCAGAACACCTGCAACCGCGCCCGGGCCGGCCGCACCGGCGGCCATTCGGCCTATCGCGGCGTGACACGCCACAAGGGCATGGACCAGTGGTTCGCCCGCATCGGCGTCAACGGCCGCACCATCCCCCTGGGCTACTTCGACGACGAGATCGACGCCGCACTCGCCTACGACAACGCCGCCCGCCACCACCACGGGCCCTTCGCCACCCTCAACTTCCCCCACGGCCCGCCGCCACGCCCTGGCCGTCGCTCGTAGCTCGTCTCTCGTCGCTCGCGCCAACCTCCGGCCGTAGGATGGGCTTTAGCCCATGCGGGCCGTTGGGCTGTGGCTCGTAGAAGTGTAGATGGGTAGAAGCGTAGATGCGTGGCCTGCGGCCTCCCGTCTCTGGCCTCCCGCCTGCCGCAACGCGACGTAGTAGGACGGGCTTGAGCCCATGCGGGACTTTCTTTCGTCTTCTCACTCATTGTTTCGAGAAAGGCATCCACGCCGGGCCGCCGGCGTTCGCCATAGGATCGGTTAGGCGGGAGTACGTGGCATGGAGACCGAACGCGGAAAACCCGTTCGGGCCGAGGGCCCCCATTCAAACGCCAAGCCGAAACGCCGGAAACCAGCCATCCAGCAATCCCGCCCGCCTCGCGGCCCCCAATCGAGTCTGCTGTCCCCAGAATAGCTCAGGCGAACAGCTCGTTGAATCTTCGCTCCCACTCGTCCTCGTCCACGACGGCGAACGAGACTTCCTTACCTTCAAGGTCCATGCCCAATTCGCTCATCGTCGTCTCGCGCGCCAGGTCGTTGCAGGTGTTGAACAGCGCCTTCTTGTAGACCGTGTCTTCATTGCCTTTCAGATGGAGGCCCTTCGTTTCGACGACGAAGACGCGATTGAAGCCGGTCCCTGCCTCGTCCTTGTCGGTGAAGATGAAATCGGCGTAGACCTTCCCCCGGCGCCAGCCCTGGACACCGTAGTCTTTCTTCGGAATGTTGCGGAACCAGAACAAGAGCCGATTCTGGTCGTCGAGGTACCACGCGACGCCCTTTTCCATGTCGTTGAAATCATCGGCGGGAACGAAGTCGAAGAGGGTCCGTTCCAAGAGGTCGCCGCTCTTTTTCGTCAAACGCGGCGGTCGGGCTTTCCGCTTCTTGGGCAGCTTCCAGTGCAGATCGTTGGCGATCACCAGAAAACGCAGCTTGCCCTCGGCAATCAATTGCCGGAACACACCCTCGGCCAGCCGGTCTTTTTCCTTCTGCATCTGCTTGCGAAGCTCTTCGATGATGAACACGAAGTTGTTGACGACGACGCTCTCTTCATTCTGTTCGAGCAGTCTCGTAAGGACCCGGCTTCCGAACTCATGGGCCAGCCAGGGATTCGGGACGATGTCCATCAGGTGGCGGGCGACGAATACCGGGTCCAGTCGCAGTATCCCCGTGCGCAGTGAAGTACGCTCCTTGACGGCGATGACCTGCGAAACATCCTCGGAGATTGCAGCGACCTGCTCGAGATCCTTTTCTTCCATCCGTGAAAGAGCCAGCCCATAGAGCGGCTCGATATTTGCCTGTTCCCACGGTATCCGGCTGAGGATGTCCATCTCATACGAGACCCTTCGCCACTCGACGCCGTCGCGCGTGACGAACAGGGGCAGGAGCACCTGTCCGGCGGCGTCCCTGAACCTCTCACGGACCTCGCAGAGGCGCTCTTCGTCGGCCAGGCCGGCGGCCTCATCCTCGACGCCGATGTGCGAGAGCAAATCGCCCAATCCTTCGCCCCTGAACCCTCGGCGGATCTCTTCAAGAAGCGCCTGTCCTTTCTGCTGGAAGCAGTAGACGTAGCTCTCGTCCAGTTCCTTCGTGCCCGTCTTTCGGGCGTAGGGCTGCCGGAGAATGCGCCCGACCAGTTGCGTCAGCGCCGTCTTCGAACCCGGATTGGTCAGGATCGAGAGCACGTAGGCGAACGCACAGTCCCAGCCTTCCTGAAGGGCCTGCTTGGTGATGATATAGCGGATGCGGCAGTCCCTGCTCATCAGCCCGCCGATATCGTCTACCTCTTTCAATTCATCTTTCTCGCTGGTCTTGACCGCGACTTCCTCCGCTGGGATGCCGAGGACCTTGGTCAGGTGCTCGCGCACGTCCTCGGAGTGGACGAGGCCTTGGCCGCGCTGGGCCTTGCCCGTTCGCTCGACCTGGATCAGGCAGATCGGGCGGATGTGGTTGCCCGTTTGGGCCTCGTACTCGCGGGCTTTGGCTTTGAGCTCTTCGAGCTTGTTATGGCTGTCCAGCAGGGTGTCTTTCCAGTCGGGACTGGCCTTGTTGACCACGTGCAGATCGAACTTGATCATCTCTTCGCGGTTCAGCTCGATTCCGCTGACCTCTACGAGCCTGTTGCTTTCTTCCTCGCGTGGCGTCGCAGACAACTCGACAATGATGCTCGGATTGAACCCTCGAAGCGTTTCCTGGGCGGTTTGGCTGTAGGCTTTGTGTCCTTCGTCGAGGATGACCAGCGGATTCAAGAGGCGCAGCGTGTTGCCCAGCGAGGTCTTGATCTGCCGGCCCCAGAAGGCGTTCTGCGACTCGAACGTATCGAGGTTGGGGACGCGCTCCAGAAGCTTGACGCTCGCCTCGATGGCGTCCTCCGGCGGGAAGAACTCCGCGAACCCGCCGCTGTCCTTGAACATGCGCAGAACTTCTTTCGTTTTGCGGTTGGCCGAAGGCAGCATCAGCATCAGGACGACGAGATTCTCCTGGACGTCGCCGGGCGAGAACAGATCGGTTTTCTCACGGATCAGCGTTCTGCCGCCGCTGGCGATGTCGAGGTGCTGGCGGTAGGGGTGGTCGCGGTCCTGGAGGCTCTTGATCGTCTGGCGGTAAATCTGCGTCGTGGGCACGATCCACAGCACCAGGCCGGTGCGCTTCTTGAGATACGTTGTGTTGACAAGGTCGATGGTCTTGACCGCCAGGAACGTCTTGCCCCCGCCGGTGGGGATTTTCAGGCAGAAGCAGGGCAGAGGCCTTCCCAGGCCGTCCCGGCGGGAATGATAGGCATTGTACAGCCCGTCCATCTTGCCCCACGCCTTGGCGGGAAAGTCAATCGCCAGATCAGGACCGTGCTCGGCGACGATCTCTGCGCTCTTGCACTTCCACCCATACAAGAGCTGCAGATACGCCTTGACGCGATCCAAGGCCCTGATTTGATATTCCTTCGGTTCCATCCTGCTTACTGTTCCGCCAACCTCTCTTTGTCACCCTGCTTGTTTGTCACCCCGAGCGCAGTCGAGGGGTCTGGCTGGGAGCCGAACGCGCCGTCCATTCGCAGCCAGATTCCTCGACTGCGCTCGGAATGACAAAGTCGTGGTCTGTGTCTATTCCACATTCTCGTATTGAGCATAGCCATCGCACGTCCGATTCTCATCGGACCAACTGATAGATTTCAAACGGCAGTTGCGCGAAGTCGATGCGCAGCTCGTCCAAGTGTTCGGGGTCGAGGTACTTCGTCGGCGCAAAGACCAGCCTGCGCTTGCCTCCGTCTTGGTACGGCCCCAGCGCCTTGGCCCGGTCCAGCGTCAACGCCGTGGCCTTCAAATAGTCCAGGTCGGGCTTGTAGAACAGGTACACCAAGTGATCCTTGCTCTCGCCGATGAAGTGCGTGGCCTCGTCGAGGGCGCTGTCGTCGAATTCCTCGCCCGTGGCGGTATAGAACACGTACCGCGCCAGGTCTTCGTAGGTCGGCAGGCTGTCGCCGCTCAGGATGCTCTCCATCTCGATCGGCGGACCCAGTTCGAAGAAACTGAACGAGCCGCCCAGCCCCTCGCGCAGCTTCTCGTCCTTCGCCTTGGGCATGCCCTGAATCACTCGCCGCACCCGCTCGGCCGTGATCCGTCTGGCGTAGTCTTCACACTCGATCAGGATGAAACGACGGTTGCCGCTGTCTTCACTGTTCAGCGCCAACGCTGCGTGCGCCGTAGTCCCCGATCCGGCAAATGAGTCGAGAATCAAGGCATCCTTGTTGACAGCGTAGTCAAGTAGGCGCTTCATGAAGTCAACCGACTTCGGGAATGCAAGGACACGTTCTCCCATAATCTTGTCGAGTTCATCCGCCCCGGTCTGTCCCTTAAGGTCAGCCCAGAAGCTTGAGGCAGGCATCCGCTCTCGGGTGTTGCTCAAGAATCGCTTCTTTCGTGGTTTGCCTGTGGTTGGGTCCGGCGGCCACGAGATCCGATTTTCCGCAAGGAGTGCCTTGAAGCCAGCCTCATCTGTTATCCAGCCCCTCGATGGATCAGGATCCCATTGATCGCCGGTCTCTGGATTCTGGATAACATAGTGAAGATTTGGTCGATCCTCGGCTGTAGCTTTGCCTGTCAGAGGATCAGTAACGTATGGTCCGCGTAGATCGTCGTCGGGATTTTGAAAGTCGCTTCGGTCAATGACTCTGCCCACGAGACTGGATGACTCGGTTCGTCCGTAAATGAGCAAGTATTCGTGATCTGTTGAGATGTTTGTCTTGACACGATTATCCGTATTTCGTGTCTTCCAGGTCACCTGTGCGAGAAACCTATCCTCACCAAAGATGTCATCCATTAAAGCGCGAAGTCGATGCGCTTCGTTGTCATCAATACTTATCAGAATTACACCGTCGTCGGTGAGCAGGTCGCGGAGGAGCTTGAGTCTTGGCATCATCATGCAGAGCCACTTGTCGTGTCGTGTGAGGTCTTCGCGGTCGACGACCTTTCCGAGCCAATCCTGCATCATGGGGGAATTGACGTTGTCGTTGTAGATCCAGTTCTCATTGCCGGTGTTGTAGGGCGGGTCGATGTAGATGCACTTGACCTTTCCGGCGTACATGGGCA
>JAFGCA010000459.1 GCA_016932895.1 Sedimentisphaerales bacterium
ATGGAACGCGGATACAGCCAGCAAGATTTGGAGCAGGCGATAGCACGAACGGCGCCGGGAGGTTCGCCACGGCCCGATTTTGGGACGTGGCGGGCAGAGCATGGCGGGGCGCTGCATGCGCTGAAGCGGCACGCGGAAAAGAGAGTTAACGACGGCCCGTGCGGAACATGGGTCGTCCGATTCGGGAGAACGATCATGAAGAACAGAAGAACGAGACTGGCCACGGGAGCGGCCGTTGCCGCTGCGGTAGTTTTGTCGGTGGTTGTCATGGATTGGCTGGCTCCCCCGGCATGGGCCATTGGACAGACAGTCAAGGTGCTCAAGAGCGTGCGCAGCATCGTGATTCGTGGCGTGGGCTACGACGAAGGGACCGCTTCGCCCTTTACGTTCTCGATCCGCCCCTCCCGGGATGGTGGCGAAGGGTTCGATATGCGGTTCGAATGCGAAAACCAACTCGTTATCGTCAGGGGCAAGAAGGCCTGGGTGCATTTGCCTGACAAGAACGTGGTCATGATCTACGACGATGTCACGACCTCCTACGGGATGATGCGGGATCTTCAGTGGTGGTATGATGTCGCCTCGCTCAATCCCTGGATTACCGGCAAGGTCCTGGGCGCAGCAAAGCACGTCGCCGACGACTGGGAGGAGGTTTACGGTCAGGACGAACGCACCGGACGCGACTCTGTTTTCGTTACGTGTGCCTATGGGGAGCAATCGAGGTTCTGGTTCGTCTGCGACCTGGAGACCAAGCTGATCGTCGAAGCCAGGTACTGGAACTGGAGCAGTCCCGATCCGGAGGGCCCGCCGGCGTGCCACGCCACGAGCTTTGCCTACAATGAGGACCTGGACGACAGCCTCTTCGAGTTTCAAATGCCCGAGGGTGTCAGGGTCATCGACAAGGCGAAAACCAGAAAGATCGAGCAGGAGGCGCGAGTGCTGTCGGACCGGGCGGAGCGCCTGTTCATGGAGGGGAAATACGCCGCCTCGATCGAGGTGTACCAGCAGGTCTATGATCGGTTTCCCGACTTGACCGACGGCGTGCCGGCCTCCACCGCTTTGTGCATGATGGGCAGCGCCTATCGCCAGCTTGGCGAACCCGCCAAGGCTGTCGAAATCCTCCAGAAGCAGCTCAGAGAGTACGGGCATCTGGAGGGACGCGAGTCACCGTATTTCAGTCTCGGACGTGCCTACCTGGACCTGGGAGACAAAGAAAAGGCCTTGAAGGCCTTCGAGGACTGCCTGGCCATGGGCAAGGGACGACGCGATCCGGACCAATACCCCCTCAAGCAAGCCCGCGAGTACATCGAGAGGATCAAGGGGGAGTAAGGCAGATCCGCTTTTTGCCGGATTGTTCCCGAGGTTACGAGGCTCTGCAACGATTTGCGGGGCCTCTTCCTCGCGCGCTTGTCGCGAAAGGCACTGGAATTCTGCAGCACTTTTGCCGGGTCGACGTTCTGTATGGTAGAATCGCCTCTGATTTCTTTCAGGAGAACGCCGATGACCGACGAGCGCTGGCAAGCCGGAAGTAGCGACGAGCATTTGGGCGATCACCCGGTTGCGGTCCGTGTCCGGCTGCACCGATCCCTGTGGTTCGCAGCCGCCCAGGAGCCCCAATAGATAGGAATCTCAAATCCACCCCGTTCCGATTGAAGGAGAACCCCTGAGATGAACCGACAGATCGCCATCGCACTGATTGCACCGATTCTGGCTTTCACCGGTACCGTCGGCGCCTGCACGGCGTTTCTCGCGACCGACGGGGACGTTGTTCTGGCGGGCAATAACGAGGATTATGTGAATCCTCGCACGAAGGTGCGGTTCGTGCCGGCAGAGGAGGGCCGCTACGGGCGGATCTATTTCGGGTTCGACGACCTCTATCCGCAGGGCGGCATGAACGAACGCGGACTGTTCTTCGACGGTTTCGCTACGGCCCCGCGCAAGGTCGTTGGTTCGACGGACAAGCCCGTCTACGCCGGCGCGCTGATCGACACGGTGATGGCCGAGTGCGCGACGGTCGAGGAAGTGCTGGTCGTCTTCGAGAAATACAACCTGGAGTTCATGGAACGCGCCATGTTGATGTTCGGCGATGCGACCGGCGATTCGGCGATCATCGAAGGCGACGACGTCGTTCGAAAGCAGGGGCGTTTTCAGGTCGTCACCAACTTCTACCAGTCGCAAACGCCGGCCGGACAGGAGCCCTGTGCACGATATCGAATCGCGGTCCGGATGCTGGAGAACGCCGAGGAAATTTCCGTGCCCCTGTGCCGCAGGATCTTGTCGGCAGTCCATGCCGAGCCGTCTACGCTGTACTCGAACATCTACGACTTGCGGCGCCGGAGGGTTTACCTCTATCATTTTCACAACTTCGAGAACGTCGTCGTGTTCGACCTGGCGGAGGAACTGAAGAAGGGAAAACGGGTCCTGGACTTGCCGTCGCTTTTCCCGCCGACCTTTGCGGCCGAGGAGTTCGCCCGGCGGCAAATGCGCGAGTTGGAGCAGCAGAAGGGCGTCAGGCGTGTCGATATCGATCCCGGCCTCCTGGATCGGTACGTTGGGCAGTACCAGCTTACCAGCGGGTTCATACCCGGCCTGTTGGTCACCATGCTCAGGGAAGGGGACCGTCTCTGGGCAGAGTTGCCGGCGATGGCCAAAGTCGAGCTCAGTGCGGAATCGCCGACCGATTTCTTCTATCTCACGTATGGCAGCCTGCTGAAACTGGCCTTCACCGAGGACGATGGAGGCCACGTCACTGGCTTCGAGGCCGACATAGACGGCCAGAAGTACAAGGCCCGAAAGATTCCGTAGCCCCGTTTTCCCTGTAGCGCTTCTGCCGGATTGGCGTTCTTCATGGTAGAATCGCGTCTGATTTCTGTCAGGAGAACGCCGATGACCGATGAACGCCGGCAAACCGAAAGCAGCGACGAGCGGTTGGTTCGCGCTGCCCTGGCCGGCGATCTCGTGGCGTTCGGGACGCTGGTGGAGCGGTACTGGAACATGGCGTTCGCGCTGGCGTTGAGCCGGATGAGCGATCCTCAGGAGGCCGAAGACGTCGCCCAGGAGAGCTTTCTGAAGGCCTACTCGCAGTTGAGCGCGTTGCGAGATCCGTCGCGCTTTGCCGGCTGGGTGAGCAAGATCACGCAGCAGCAGTGTAGCGACGCCCTCAGGAAGCGCCTTCGGTGCCGCACCGCGTTGGGATCCCAGACCACGTCGGCCGGTCAATTGGAGGCCATGCCGGCGTATTCGTCCAATCCCGGCCTGACCGAGACGCAGATGCAATTCGTAAGGATGACCGTGGGGCAGTTGCCTGAAAGATTCCGGAACCTGATCATCATGCGGTTCATGGGCGGGCTCTCGGCGGTGCAGATTGCCGAGCAACTGGGCAAGCGCCCCGGCACCGTCCGCGTCTGGCTGCACCGGGCCTACAAGATCTTGCGCAAAGACCTTGCTCCGCTTCTTGAGGAGGTCGAATCATGAACGATTGTCAACGATACGAAGAGCTGATCGAGCGATACCTCGATGGAACCATTACTGATTCCCATCTCGCCGAGCTGGAAGCGCATACGCAAGAGTGCGAATCCTGCCGGCTGGAATTCGAGCGTTGCGTTCTTCTGGGCGAGACGATTCGGGAGTCCTTCGCGCCGGGCCTGGCTGCCGAGCGGGCCGGGGCTTCGGTCCTGGCGAAACTGGCGGCGCAGCCGCAACAGCGCCGCGGCGGGCCCTGGTTATTGTGGGGTCGGGTGGCGGCTGCCGCCTGCGTCCTTCTGGCGGTCGGCTCCCTGGCGGGTTTTGTCCTGGGAAGGGCCGGCGCCGCCAAAGAGCCGCAGAGACCGCCGCTGACGCAAGTGCCCGTGCAGGTGGCCGAGCTTCACGGAACCGTGCTGGTCAGGCACCGGGATTACGACGTGTGGCACGTCCTGGAGGCCGGCTCGGACATCTGCCTCGGGGACACGTTTCACTCTACCGCCAACTCGGGCTTTGTCCTGCAATTGGCGGAGGATTCGACGATTGAAGTAGACCAGAACAGCATGCTGGCTCTGACGTCATACAACGGTCAAACGCAGTTCTTCCTGGAGCACGGCGAGTGCACCGCCAATCTGGAAAGCCCGCACGGACCGTTTTTCATCAGCACTCCCCACGGCCGGGTGGAGGCGCTGGGAACCGAGTTCACCGTCACTGTGGAGTGACCAAGAGAAACCTGACTTTGGCTCTGCCCGCAAGGCGGAAGGAGAAAGCCATGAGAACGAACACAGTCAAACTCTGCGCTGTTGTCACGCTGGTACTTCAAACGTTTGCCCTGGCCCAGAGGACGGAAGTCCGCGTTCGGCGAGGCGAAGTCGTCGCCGAGACGGCGTCGCAGAGCGTGGCGCTCGGCGCCGGGCGAAAGGCGATTCTGTCACCGGACGAAGGGCTCAGCACGTCCGTTGACGATCCGATGGTGGACGACGTGATGAAGATCCACCAATGGGTCGAAGAAGAGAAGCAGGCCCAGAGAGAACAGATCGACGAAACGAGCATTCAAGTTTTTCGCATCGATGACGAAACCCGTTTCACGCTGGCCTATTACCTGGAGCTGAGGAACACGAAGTCAAAGCCACGCCGGGTCTGTTGGGTTAGGGGCACGTCGATTCTCGAGGAACCGAGGTACTACGATTTGCAGGGTCGTCTGCTCCCGTTCAATGTGGATAAGATCACCGCCGACATGGGCAACTATGCCATACGTTTCCCAGAACCCGTCGCGCCGGGTGAGAAGTTCAAGTATCTCTGTGTGAGCAAGCTGGACGCAAGCGGCGCCATGTGGAAGGATGGGCCCCTGTGGCACCTCCAGTTGGGATGTTGCCTGCCGAACTGTCTGAACTACTTTCGGTTCATCCTGCCGAAATCCGCGATCTTCGTAGATTCCAACCGCCAGGCGACTCTGACAGACAGCGTCGAAGGCAAAGTGGCTCTGACCATCAGAAACTACACGGGCCCTGTCGGTGACGGCACGTTTCACATTGCCTTTCTATGGCCGGACAAGGATGGAACCACTCTGGCGGACCTCCCACCACAGTATCGCGGCCTGCGCGATCAGGAGCAGGAGGACATCGTTCGAAGCGGGCAACTCGCCATGACCGGGATCCTGGCCGGGGAGGTTTTCGACGACCAGAGCACCCCTTTGGCGACAGTGGGGACCCTGTGTAGTGCATTTGTGCGCAGGGACAAGGAACGCGTGCTGGACTTGATGGCGAATCCCCTTATCCGGGGTATCGCGGCTATACAGTATGATCAGTTCATGCCCGATCAGGTCGCCGAGTTTGTCGAGGGCTTCGACCTTGTCAAAACGCCGACCTGGCCTGAAGCACCGGCCAATGGCTACGAGCACCCTGTCTATTTGACCCGGAAGGGATCGCTGCTCAATGACGCGGTCATTGTCATGGTCTACCGAGACGGCAAGTGGTATTGGGGGGGCATGTCCACATGGATTACGGCGCCAGAGAACACCGACGAAAAAGATGAAACGCCGATAGCCGGCGTAACCTTATCGAAGGACGAGGCCGGCCTCGACGCGGCAACGTACAAAGGCCTCGAACCGGGCTGGTCCATGCGGAAATGGCTCTTCCTGGGACCGATCGACGTCCCCTGGGAAGGCCAGGGCTACTTCCCCGATGAAAAGACCGCCAATGAATTCTTCGACATCAAGTCGCTCGATCCGGGGCGGTTCGAACGCGAAGTTACGATCGACGGACAGGATTACCAATGGCACGCGCTGACCTCAGAGTACATCGGCATTGACCTGACGCAGGTGTTCGAGAAGTGGTACTCCGTGGCCTATCTCTGGGCCCAGGTCGAGATGGAAGAAGAGACCACCGGCGTCTTGGGTATCGGCGCCGACGACGCCGTCCAGGTTTGGCTCAACGGCGAGCTCCTCCACCAGAACGTGATCGGTCGCGTCCTCGCGTACCACGATAATGTCGCGGTGACCTTCAAGAAGGGCAAGAACCAACTCGTCCTGAAGGTCCTCAATTACGGCGGCCCCTGGGGCTTCTCCTGC
>JAFGCA010000460.1 GCA_016932895.1 Sedimentisphaerales bacterium
ACACAGGTGAGGACGAGGAAATCTATGCCGGCGAAAGTGGCGCCGACCCACAGCGGTCTGCCGACAATCGCCCCGGCCGCCTGTCCACAGCTTCGGCCCAGAAAGTCTGCCGCCGACCAGAACCAGGGAACGGCCGTCAACGCCAGACGATACGAGCCAAATACCACCACGGCAGTGGAGGCCGTCAACAGAGTATCCTTCTGTCGGCCGGCGGACAGGAAAGCCAAACACGCGAGCACAACGGCCGGCGCCATGATGTTGGCCACCGGCAGGGGCAGTGTGACCATATACGCGGCCGGGAGGATCAGAAGCCAGCGTGCGAGGCGTCGAAGAGGTGATGCGCTCGCGGGACGACACGCAACCACCGCCACGCCCAGCGCCAGCAGCGTCAGGACGCGTCGCAGAGGCCCGCCGAGCAGCCCCGTCGAACCGGCCGCGATCCACGCTGCCGCCAGAGCCGCTGCCACCGCAATGACGGCGCCCGCGGCCGGCGGGACCCCACCCGATGCCTGTCCCGGTCCATCGCCCTGCCCAACGGTTTCGTTCGTGTGAGTCTGCACGCCGAGATTATCGCTCAGGTGGTCATGCAGGGCAACAGCAAAGCCGCCCCGAGCGCGTCCTGGGCCATCCCGTCTCGTCACGGGCCAGCCGGTCCTGAAACCGCCCTCGGTGCCATTGCCTGCGGGTCAGGTCTACTTTACCGGTTGCGCCAGGGCGAGATACTGCCCGACGGTGAGGCAGCGCGTCTCCACAATCGGGCACGGCAGCGCAACCGCAACGGGGAAATTCGCCTCGGCGGCCGTCAGTCCAACCTTGCACGGCGAAGGGCACTGCGTGAGAATCACCGGGCATGTAGTCTCCTGCCCCGGACATCGGGTCAAGATGGGCGGACACCTCGTCGTGATCGCCGGACACTTGGTCTGGGACGCGGGACATGTGGTCTCTACGACAGGACAGGCCGTCCGCAGCGCCGGGCACTTCGTCTCGACCGGCGGACACGCCGTCTCAGTCACCGGACACTGCGTCTGCACGGGCCGACACAGCGTCAGAGGCGCCGGACATTGCGTCGCGACGCCGGGGCATTCCGTGGCAACCGGGGGACACCTCGTTTCCTGAACCGGACACCGCGTTTCCGTCGCCGGACAGCGTGTGAGAAGCGCCGGACAAGCTGTCGAGACCACCGGGCACTGCGTCTCCTCGGTCGGACATTGGGTCTCGACCGACGGACACCGCGTCGCCATGGTGGGACACTTCGTCAGGACGGCCGGGCACTTCGTCTCTTGAACCGGACAGCGCGTTTCCGCCGGCGGACATTGCGTCACGGCCGATGGGCAGTTCGTCGCAACGACCGGGCACTGCGTCAGGATGGCCGGACACTTCGTCTCTTCCGTCGGACAGCGCGTTTCCACCGGCGGACATTGCGTCACACCCCCGGAGCACTGCGTCGCGACAGACGGACACTCGGTCTCCACCGGCGGACAGCGCGTCTGAGCCGGCGGACACTTCGTATCGGTCGCGGGGCATCGGGTCTCGACCGCCGGGCACCGGGTCGCCTGTGCCGGACACTCCGTCAACACAGCCGGGCACCGGGTCGCCTGTGCCGGACACTTGGTCAGCACGGTCGGGCACCGGGTTGCCTCTGCCGGACAGCCGGTCAAGATCGCCGGACAGGTGGTCTCCACCGGGGGACACTGCGTGATACAGGTGGGCCGGCAGGTCACCGGTTCCGGCCCTTCGCCGGTAAACGCCAGGCAGAAAGCCATATCGATGGAATTCTTCTCGTGCTCGTGGAAGCGATGCCCCTCGGGGTAACGCAACTCTCTCCAGATGCGCGGCACCATGTTCTCGACGTCCCAGACGGCATCGTCCATAAAGTGCTGCGGCCACTGGCGCGTCTTCCAGCCGAATTGGCCTTCCGCCGTTTCCACGTCCACGGCCAGCCAGTAGATGCGCGGCTGATCGATCGTGCCCTCCTGGAGGAAAGCATCGTTGGGGTCGATGTCGATATCGATCTGCCAGACTTCCGTGTCGCCGGGCCGGCGCGATTCGCCCGTGTTCGGGTCCCACCACCACTCGCCGCCGATGGAGACAACGTGATAGAGCTCCTCGTCGAACTGGCCGGGATGAAACTCCATCTTCCAGAGGGTCTCGGGGCCCGGCTTGGAGTATTTATTTTCCTTGTCGGCCCCCAGGGCTCCGACGGGGTCGTCGGGACAGATGCGCAGGCGGATCATTTTGATCTCGCTCTTGCGGTCCTGCTTCCACGAGCCCCACAGGCGCACGTGGGTGAGCCGGCTGGTATTCGTACATTCGAAGTCGTCGGCCACCACGCGCACGTGGTCGTCGCTGCGGTCGACGCGGATGTCGATGCCGTACGGCGTCAGGTCGGGCCACTGGCACCATTTCGTGTTGGCCGGCGGCCGGTGGATCCAGACTTCGTGGTCTTCCACCTCGCCGTCGGCGGCGGGCCCGTACGGCTCCAGGCCACCCTTCCGGCTGATGCGGAACCGGGCAAAGCTCTGCCCCGCGACCGCGTCCTTGGGCACGGTGAAGTGGATGACGTGGATACCGTCCGGGAGGAAGCCGTTGTAGATTCGCTCGCTGTCGTACCACGCCTGATCGTCGTTGAAATCGACCCAGGCCTGAAGCACGCCGCCTCCGCCACGGACCTCGACCGTCACGCACGCCAGTTCGCCGGTCACCAGCGGCGGAACCGAAGCGCCGTTCTCGTCATCGCTCGCATTGCTGTCGTCGCCGAGCGCTTTGAGATCGGGCTGCCCGTCGTCTTCGGGGTCGGGCCTGTCGTTCTCGTTGCCCAGCCAGGGGCCGGCAATCACGTGTCGCGCCCCGTCGTGGTCCTTCAGTGTCGGGTAGGCCGGGGCGTCCGGATCGTCGGGAGCGTCCGCCCAATCCAGTTTCGCCTCTGCGGGCGTCGGTTCGATCTCCGGCTCAATATAGTAGTCTTCCGTTTCGCCATACTCGTATCCCTCCATGGGTCCGGAGCCTTCGAAGCCCGGTTCCATGCCGGGTATGAGGATGAACGGCAGGTGGGGGCGTTCGGCAATCGAGATCCGCACCCAGATCGGACCGGATTTGTCTCCGGCGGGATGCCAGCACTTGAACGGCGAAGAGGTAAATACGTGCACGCCCGGGCCGGGCAGGACCGGCTCGTCGTTCCGGACGGCCCACTCCGGCACCGTCTCACCATCCGGACACGTCAGCACATCGTCCCAATCGCCGTCGCGATTCCAGTCGCACCACACGTTGACATACACCTCCTGCGCCGACGGATCGATCACCGTAACAGCGTAGTCCAGCGTCGTCTCCTCGCAATCCGGCATGACGAGCGGCAAACGCAGCCCGTCGTCGGCGCCGTCCAGATCTCCCGGACGGTGGGGCCAGGGTGCAGCGGCAATCGTCTCGTCTTCGCCGGCGACGTAAATAACACCGAGAGCGTCCCCCAGGTTGTTCGTCGGATCCTCATCGGGCCCGATGTCCGCTTCATTTTCCAGGCTCACCCATCGGCCCAGGTGGTACGCGTCGCGGGGCCGCTTGTGCAGGGGCCCGTAAGGAGGCGAGCCTTCCAGATAGACGGTCGGGAAATGTGCCGTGACACCCGGATAGGCCGTCATGGTCAGACCGGGCCAGCTCGTCGAGCTGTCGGGAGCGTCGCCGAGATCGGCTTGCGGCGGGGACTCCTGACCATTGGTGATGACGAACGCCAGGTCCAGCGTCTCACCGGAGTACTTGTGCTCTTTCGGGTACGTCAGCTCCAGCCAGCTCAGGTCATCGAAGTTGAAATAGACCGCGTCGTCGTTCCAACGCAGCTTTCGCGTCGTCGTCTTCCACCCGAACACGTAGCTGTCGGTAACGGGCACCTCCCTGACGGCCAGCCAGTACACCGTCCCTTCCTTCTGCACGTAAGGCTCTTCGTCGATGCAGAAATCGTACTGGTAGGCCAGCCGGTGGTTGTTGGGGATGAACTCGTTGGTAACGAGGTCGTACCAGCCCCCGGGCCCGTCGTGGACCAGGCGGGCGGAGTATTGGCCGGGCTTGAACGTTCGCTTCCAGAGAAGCTGGCCGGGCCGACTCCACCGGTCCCCTTCGGCGGGGATGTCGGCGTAGATGCGCAACTCGAACGTAAGGCTGTCCGGCCCGTTCTCGGGCAAGACGTCCTCGTAGAACGAACCCCACAGGTGAATGTCGCGAATGGGCCCGCTGGCGGTGCACTTGAAATCATCGGCCAGGATGATCTCGGCGAGACTGACGTCAACGCCCTTGTCGCTCATGTCGGGCAATTGCGGCCAGTGCATCTTGTGCGGGTCGCCGCGCGTCCAATCACAAGCGTCCGGCTGTGCCGTAGCCACGGCCCCGCCCAGCGCAACAACGAAAACGACCGCCAGAAGAAATGGAAATCTGAGAAATTGCCTTCGCTCGATCATCGTAGTGTCCTCCTATCCACTGTTGTAGACGATCTGCACCCGGTGCGGCAGTGCGACCGGCAAAAGGGGTCCGCAACGCAGGATTGCTTTCGACCCTTCTCCGTTTGTTCTGTACCCGGAGGCTGTCGGCCCCGTGAAACGGGCCTACGATGCGAGGTGCCTTGATCTTCAGGACCTCCGACTACACACCCTGTTGGGTTTAGTATATAGCCGATCGCGCCAAAGTCAACGAAAAAACGCCTGCCGGGCACTCTATTTGCCCGCCGCACCGGGTCCAAAGCGAAATGACGAGGGATATGGGGCCCCTCGCAACCGCCAGCCGGCGGGCGGGGCCAGCAAGCCAGTCGATCCGCCGGCTTGTGATTTGGCGGCTCGTGGGATAGAATCGCGGCACGAATCGGATGAAACGCTTACGCGCCTCGATTGGATGGAGTTGAGATGAACACAACTGACGGACACCGTGGCCGATGCATCGCGTTGGCCTTGCTGATGGGTGCAGCGCTCGTCTCGGCTGCGATGGGAGCGGACCGCCCCCAATGGGGCCAGCGGCACAGCCGAAACATGATCTCACCGGAGGTGGGTCTGCCCGACACCATCGACATCGAGAGCGGGCGGGCCGTCAAGTGGGTCGCCCCGCTCGGCACGCAGACCTGGTCCACGCCCGTCATCAGCGGCGGCTGCGTCCTGATCGGCACCAACAACGACCGGCCGCGCGATTTGCGTCACACAGGCGACCGGGGCGTCCTGATGTGCTTCAACGAAAAGGACGGGAGTTTTCGCTGGCAGGTTGTCGCGCCCAAGCTCAGCGACGACCGGTACAAGGACTGGCCGCACGTCGGCATGTGCTCGCCGGCCACGGTGGAGGGCGACCGCGTCTATATGGTGAGCAATCGAGGCGAGGTGATGTGCCTCGATCTCGACGGCATGGCCAACGGCAACGACGGGCCCTATCGAGACGAAGCACGCCACGCGGTTCCGCCGGGCGATGAGCCGGTGGAGGCCGCCGACACCGACGGCGACATCCTCTGGCTCTACGACGTCCCCGCCGAGCTTGGCATCTTTCCGCACGACGGCGCCCACAGCTCGATCCTGATCCATGGGAGGTTTCTCTATATCAACACCAGCAGCGGCCTGCACGGCTCGCACAAGGCTGTCCGCGTCCCCGATGCCCCCAGCCTGATCGTGATCGACAAAACCACGGGCCGGCTCGTCGCCCGGGAAGACGAGGGAATCGGGCACCGCATCTTCCACTCGACCTGGTCCTCGCCCGCGCTGGGCGAGGTCAACGGGCGAACGCTCGTGTTCTTCTGCGGCGGAGATGGCGTGTGTTACGCCTTCGAGCCCGTCCGTGACGTGCCCCCGGAAGGCGAAGTGGCCCCCCTCAAACTCATCTGGCGTTTCGATTGCGATCCGACGGCACCCAAGGAGAACATCCACGACTACATCCGCAACCGCCAGGAGAGTCCCAGCAACATCAAGAGCATGCCCGTATTCTACAACAATCGGATCTACGTGACCGTCGGCGGTGACATCTGGTGGGGCAAGGAGAAGGCGTGGCTCCAGTGCATCGACGCCACGGGCACCGGCGACGTCACCGAGACCGCCCTGCTCTGGTCGTACCCCGTCGAGCGACACTGCTGCTCGACGCCCTCGATCTGGAACGGGCTCGCCTTCGTCGCCGATTGCGGCCGCAACGTCCACTGCGTGGACGCCGAGACCGGAAAGCCTTACTGGACGCACGAATGCGGCGGGGAAATGTGGGCCTCGACGCTGGCAGCCGATGGAAAAGTCTATATCGGGACACGTCGGGGGCAATTCTACATCTTCGCCGCCGACAAGGAGAAAAAGGTCCTCTGCGAAACGAGGCTCGACAGCCCGATCAACGGTAGCGCCACGGCCGCCAACGGTACGCTCTACGTAGCGACCATGAAAAAGCTCTACGCCTTTCAGGCATCCCAACGATAGCCCGAGCGGACGCAACGGTCGAGGAAAGGAGGTTGGCGATCGGCGGAAGCAGATCGAAGGGAGTTATCCCTTGCGACGAAAGTCATCGCCGCAACGCCGTGATTCCGCATTTTTGATTTTTCATCTTTGCTCTTTGATTTCGCTGCAGCAGTCGTGTGGCTCGTATCATCGGAAAGGAGAAACCGTGGCTGACAATCGCACTTCTCGACGGGATTTTCTCAAGGGTCTCTGCGCCGGCGCCGCCGTGATGGGCACCTCGTGCGCATCTCTGCGTTTCGGCGCGCAGAGCAAGGACCGGCCCAACGTGATCCTCATCATCACCGACGACCAGGGCTACGGCGACTTCGGCGTCATGGGCAATCCGGTGATCCAGACGCCGAACATCGACGCCATGGCCCGCCGCAGCGGCTCGATGACCAACTTCCACGTGCACCCCGTCTGCGCACCGACCCGGGCCTGCCTCATGACGGGCCGGTACAACTACCGCACGCGGGTCGTCGATACCTACGTCGGCCGGGCCATGATGGAACCCGACGAAGTCACGCTCGCCGAGATCCTCAGTGACGCCGGCTACGAGACGGGCATCTTCGGCAAGTGGCATCTCGGCGACAATTACCCGATGCGACCCAAGGACCAGGGCTTCAAAGAGTCCCTCGTGCACCGCGGCGGCGGCATCGGCCAGCCTGCCGACCCGCCCGGTGGCGAGGGAAAATACACCGACCCGATCCTCTTCCACAACGGCCAGCAAACCCAGTGCAAGGGCTACTGCACCGACGTCTATTTCGACCGGGCTCTCGGCTGGATCGAGAAGTGTACGAAGCGCCGGCGGAGCTTCTTCGCCTACATCCCGACCAACGCGCCGCACGGACCCTTCCACGACGTGCCACAAGCCGAGTACGACTACTACAAGAAGCAGGACCTCAGCAACGAGCGCTTTCCGCAAGACAAGGGTCATCCGCTGCCGGCCAAGTGCGACCAGGACAAGCGGGCCCGCATCTTCGCCATGATCGACAACATCGACGACAACGTGGGCAAGCTCTTCGCCCGGCTCGACCAGCTCGATCTGACCAACGACACCATCGTCATGTTCATGGTGGACAACGGACCCAACGGGCGTCGCTACGTGGCCGGCATGAAGGGAATGAAGAGTCACGTTCACGAAGGAGGCATTCGCTCGCCCTTCTTCGTACATTGGCCCGGGAAGATCGAGCCGGGACATTCATCGGACCGGATCGCGGCCCATATCGACGTGCTGCCGACCGTCCTCGATGCCTGTCGCGTCCCGCATCCGAAAGACCTGAAGCTCGACGGGCGCAGCCTCCTGCCCCTGCTCACGGGCGAGGCGACCGACTGGCCCGACCGGACCCTCTTCATCCAGTCGCACCGGGGCGACCGGCCCGTCCTCTATCATCACTTCGCCGCCCGCAGCCAGCGCTGGAAACTGCTGCACGCCAGCGGATTCGGCAGAGAATCTTTCGAAGGCGAACCCAAACTCGAGCTCTATGACATGGAGAACGATCCCCTGGAGCAGCACGACCTGGCGCAGGAGCGGCCCGACATCCTGGCGAAGATGAAGCGGCAATACGAGCAGTGGTTCGAGGACGTCGGCCACACGCGTCCGGACAACTACGCGCCTCCGCGCATCGTCGTCGGCACGCGCCAGGAGAATCCCGTCGTCCTGACGCGCCAGGACTGGCGTCACGTCAAGGGCCGGCCCTGGGGCGGCGACTCCAACGGCTACTGGGAGCTTCGCGCCGCCTTCTCCGGCCAATACGACGTCCGCCTTCGCTTCCCCGAGGCCAAACAAGATGGGACCGCCACGCTCGAGATCGCCGGTCAGGAATTCACCGCCGAGATCCCCCAAGGGGCCACCCAGCACACGTTCAAGAAGCTCTCCCTGCGCCAGAGCGATCTTCGCCTGATGGCCACGCTCGCTTTCCCGGGCGAAACGCGCGGTCCCTGGCAAGTCGACGTCGCCTGGCGCTGAGGACCTGTTTGTCTCTCGTGCAAGAGGATGGATACGAAAACACGATATAAAGAGGCATGATGATGCTCCCACGAAAACTCCGAAGTTACATGGTGGCGTTTGTTGTTCTGACGACTACGATCTGTCCGCTGTTGGCCAAGCCTGCGGCCGAGAAGGAACTGGCGCGTACAATCATGGACGAGACAGGCGTCGCCGGAGGCATGGTCGTGCACGTCGGCTGCGACGACGGGAAACTCACGGCCGCGTTGCGCATCAACGACGCGTATCTGGTCCACGGCCTGGACGAGGACGCCGAAGACGTCGCACAGGCGCGCCGGACCCTCCGCTCACGCGGGCTCTACGGCCCGGTCTCCATCCAGCGGTGGCACCCTCCGGCGCTGCCGTATGCCGACGAGATCGTCAACCTGCTCGTCGTCGAGCAAACACCGACCCCGCCGCGCGAAGAGCTGCTGCGCGTGCTCGTCCCGAACGGCGTGGCCTATGTCAAGGAAACCGACCGCTGGCGCAAAATCGTCAAGCCCCGGCCGCAAGCGATGGACGACTGGACGCATTTCCTGCACGACGCCTCCAACAACGCGGTGGCGAACGATTCACTGGTCGGGCCGCCGCGCCGGCTGCAGTGGGTCTGCGGCCCGGAGTGGGCGCGCAGCCACGAATTCACCTCGAGCCTCTGTGCGATGGTCTCGGGCCACGGACGAATCTTCTACATCCTCGACGAGGGATTGACCGGCGTGACGCCTAAATCGTTGCCGGAGCGATGGACGCTGATCGCGCGGGACGCGTTCAACGGGCTGGAGCTCTGGCGCCGGCCGGTCCCCAAGTGGGGCAGCGAACAGTGGAACAGCAGAGCACTGCGCAGCATTCCGGGAACGGTTCCGCGCCGGCTCGTGGCGCATGGCGACCGGCTCTTCATGACACTGGGCTACCACGCGCCGGTGTCGATCCTCGATGCGGCGACCGGCAAAACACTGCGCACCTGCGAGGATACGGCGGGCACCGAGGAGCTGCGTTGCTGCGACGGCATTCTGATGCTGCGCCGCCAGAGAAACACGGTCCTGGCGCTCGACGCCGAGAGCGGCGCGAGGCTCTGGGAGGCAGCGGGCAAGATACAGCCGTTTACTCTGGCCGCCTGTGACGGGAAAGTTCTCTACCAAGCCGGTCAGAAAATCCTCTGTAGACGCCTTACGGACGGGCAGCCGATCTGGCAGATCGAGCACAAAGCCCCGCTGTCGTTGCTGCTGATCGGAAATGACGTCGCCGTGCTCCTGGACCGCAAGACGATGCAGGCCGTGGCCCTCGACACGGGCCAAACGATGTGGACCATTACCGACGCCGTGCAGCGCCGCGAGCTATTCATTGCCCGGGGATGCCTGTGGCATTGGGAAGGAGGTCGCGTCGTCGGCCGTGACCTGAAGTCCGGACAGGTCACAACGAGGCCGAATACGGACGACGTCTTCACACCGGGCCATCATCTCCGCTGCTATCAAAGCAAGGCAACCGAAAATTTCCTGATCACCCCCAATCGGGGGGCGGAGTTCGTCAGCCTCACCGGAGGCGAGCACACCCAGAACGACTGGGCCCGCGGCCCCTGTGGATACGGGATCATGCCCTGCAACGGCCTGCTCTACCTCCCCCCGCATCCGTGTTTCTGCTATCCCGGCGTTAAACTGACGGGCTTCAACGCCCTCGCACCGGCAGGAAATGGAGCGACCCCGAACCTCGCGACGACGAAGCGGCTGGAGAAAGGCCCTGCTTACGGGCGGATACAAACGTCGGCAGATCCCAGGCAAGACGCAGAGGACTGGCCCGCGTATCGCCACGACGGCCGCCGCAGCGGCGCCACCGGCTGTGAGGTCTCGCGCGAGGTCTCCGTGCAATGGAACATGAAACTGCCGGGAGAAGTCACGCCACCGGTGGTCGCCGGCTCGCGGCTCTTTGTCGCGGTCAAAGACAGACACTCGATTCATGCTTTCCATATCGAAGACGGCCGCGCATTGTGGTCCTTCACCGCGGGCGGACCGATCGATTCTCCACCCACCGTGCACGGCACCCTGCTGCTGTTCGGCTGCGCCGACGGTTATGTGTACTGCCTGCGCGCCTCCGACGGAGCCCTCGTCTGGCGATTCCGCGCCGCCCCTTCGCAACAGCTCATCGTCGCCAACGGGCAGTTGGAATCACGCTGGCGGGTCCATGGCAGCGTTTTGATCGAACGAGACGTGGCGTATTGCACGGCGGGCCGCTCGTCTTATCTTGACGGCGGCATTTTCCTGTTTGCCCTGGACCCAGGAACTGG
>JAFGCA010000461.1 GCA_016932895.1 Sedimentisphaerales bacterium
CGGTGTCCACCTCAGAGGGCTTGACGCCTGCCTCGTCAAGGGCTACTTCCACGAGCATGTCGGCACGCGCCACCAACGGCGCGATGCTCTCCTCGAACATCTCGCGCGTAACCTCTGCTCGCATGCTGCCGCTGGGCCCGTAGAGCATGGTCTTGGCCACGGGGCGCCGCGAGAGCGTCTTCTTGATGTCTTCGGCCTCGTCCTCATACCGGGCGCGGTCCTCTTCGGACGTGATCAGGTCGGCTCCGAACTTGTCATGGTAGAGCTTCTGGAGGATTTCGAGCACCTTGTTGTCGAAATCCACGCCGCCGAGGGCGTGATCGCCCTGCGAGCAGATGATCTCCATGTTGGTGCCTTTGACGTCCATGAGCGTGACGTCGAAGGTGCCGCCGCCGAGGTCGTAGACCAGGACGCGTCCGGAGACTTCCCGCGTGGTGGCGTAGTACAAGGCCGCTGCGACGGGCTCGTTGACGATGCCGATGACGTTGAGGCCGATGGCCGTGCCCGCATCCATCGTGGCCCTACGACGGACTTCGTCGAAGTGGGCGGGCACGGAAATCACGGCGTCACGAATCTCACCGTGCTCGGCGGCGCAGTCCTGCTTGAGTTTCTTGAGGATCAAGGCGGACAACTCGACCGGCGTCCAGTCTTTGCCGTCGATGTTCACCTTGTACTCGGCATCGCCCATGTGGCGCTTGATCCAGCGGACGGATCGTGACGGATTCAGATGCCGCGAATTGACTGCCTCGATGCCGACCCGGATGAGCTCCGGATTCTCCTCGTCGAAGAAAATGGCCGAGGGTGTCAGCCGTTCCCCATCTGCATTCGGAACGATCTCAGGTTTGCCGATCGCGTTGAGAATCGCTAACGCCGAGAAGGTGGTTCCGAGATCTATGCCGACGATATTACCCATAGTTCGCTCCTACGTGCAACTGTGCCCTGCAGAGTCCCTCGTAATGTTTCAACCAAACAGCTTGACTTGTGCCGTTCTGACGACCTTGTAGCTGTCATCATCCACAACATATCGATAGCCCGGGCGTATGACTCTGGCGATCGTGCCCGCCTGGTCGGCCTTTGGGGCCGGTTGTTTTTCCTTGATCGCTTCGGCGAATTTCTCCTGTCCGCGAAAATCGCTGTTGATCTCCGGACGAAACTGCTCGACACCGCTCGATTCGAGGGCAAAGAGCAGTTCGTCTTTGACCTCTTCGAGATGCGCCACACTGCCGTTGCCCCCGACCACCTTGGCGATTCGGCTCTCGATATTATCGATGCAGCGAATCACCCGCAGGCAGAAGGTTCGAATGATGGTCCAGTCGTAGCCGTCCTGGAGTTTCTCGACGCGGTCCTGCTGGGACGCCGCATATTCGCGGATGGCCGAGACTTGCTGGGCCAGCTCCTTCAGCGTCGAATTGATAGGCTCGGTCTGGCTCTGGCTGGCCTGCTGGACGCTTTGCGCGACCTGTTTGAACTCAGCGATCTGCTTCTGGAGATCGTCGGCCTGTTCCTCCAACGTGTGGTCAGGCTCGGCAGTGACCTCCTCGATATCCAAGACCGTGACTTTGGGTCGGGGCGTGAACCGCTGCCTTTGCGGAGGAGTCACACAAACGTCGTCCTGCGGACCCTGGGCCGCCCACTGTGCCTCAGGCGACCATCTCGTGGCCGGGGCCGGCTCATCGGACAGCAGCAGCGCTACGGCGCCCTCCTCGGGAGAGGTTTCCAAGGCCAAAGTGGGCCGCTCGGACGGCACCGGACGGTGGAAACGGTGGGGCAGGAAGTGTTCGTGTTCACTATCGGCGTCGCCCGATGAACGCAGCGGGGCATCCAGCTCGCCGGCGAGTTGCCATCCCGTCGGGAGCTTCCTTCTGCCCTGCGGTCGATTCTCGACGTCCGGCTCCTCCGGCACAGGTTCCTCGTGGGAAATTTCAGTCAGCTCCGCTTCCTGCGGTTCGGTGTTGCCGCCCTGCGTACGGCGTCGTGCTAACGCACGAAAGCCTCGCACGATAGACTCGACGATCCAGATTAACACGCATCCTGCGAAAAGGACGCCGCCAATCGACAGACACACAGCCGAGGCGGTCTGCGCGATTTGCTCCTGCTCTTTCTGCATCTTGTACTGGGTGACTTTCTCTTGCCAGTTGTCGCCATAGAGATAATCGGCGATGTCACCGCCGCTCATCTCGCCGGCGGCCAGCCGGTCGAGATCGCGCCTGAGTCGTGCCTGCTGCTCATCGGCGAGCTGCTCCCGCGTCTTATTCTCCCGGTCTTTGTCCAGCTCGAGAACCAGTTGGTTCTGTTGCTCCGGGGTCAGTTCGTACCAGCGGCTATACTTGTCGACGTACGCCTCGGGTCTCAGGGAGTGCTCCACGGCGCGGGCGCTGGCCTCGTGCTGTTCTCGTCGCGTTTGGCTGCGGACCCACGCTAGCGCGAGACCGCCGACCAGCAACAGCATCAAACCAAGAATGGCACACTTCTTCAGCATGGTTCGTATCACTTCATATCCACAGTGAAGCCGGTTTATCTGTTCTTTCGGCTGATACGCCAGGCCAGTTCATCCGCGTTTCGAGATGCCACCGGCGAGGGTGGCTCGTCACGCCGACAGACCTCGACGTTGTCGCCGAGAGGGCCGTTCAGCCGAAAGTGCTTCACAGGCCGCTGCGGACACGAATACGCCGTGCCGGCCGCCTATGAAAATATAGGAAACATCGACCACCAGCCCAAAAAGCCGGCTGGATGAGGTGTGGTGCCGGCGGCGGGGTAGGACAGAGTGTGTCCGATAACGATGGGCTCGCACGGGCCTATTGCAGAGGCGTGGGCACCGAACGCGACGTGAGCGAGGGCAACAGATGAGGGTGCGGACCTACACGCCGAAGACCTCTCCGGCCAGGTCCTCACCCGCTTGAGTGGCGTAGTACTGTCTCATGCACTCTTTGCCCTGCGTGCTCATGCGGTCGAGCGAAGAGAACAGTCCGGTTCGGGTCAGCACCACGATGGCCAGGCAGGCAGCGACATTGCCAAGACGATAGCGGTATCGGCCGGACCGTTCGATGAATGACGGTCCCGGTCGAGAGTCCTTGAGCGTGTGGGCCTGCGGCGCCTCTCGTAGCGAGTGCTTGAGCATGCCGATCGCACAGGCGTTGGCCCGCTGGAGGAGGTCGACGCAGTGGGGCTGAGATTTCACGATGGAAAGGGCCAGTTCCACCCTGGTGAAGGCCGCGATACGCCTCTGGCACTTGGGACAGCCTGCAGCGTGTCGCCGGACCCACCCCGCCTCGGGGCCCAGATGACGGCAGAGAGACGCTGCCAGCCATCGACGGAGGCGTTTGCAGTCCTTGGGGCGTGTGGGATGGCTTGTACTCGAGAACGGCTTGTCTTTGCCCGTCAGAGGTTTCATCATTCGTCCTTATTGTTCATCCAGGCCGCCAGCAACTGGACGGCCTTGCACCGATAGACTCGTGCGGTTCCCGTCGAGATTCCCATGATGCGGGCCACCTCAGCGTAGGGCAACTCGCCCAGGTCACGGAGAGTCACGACACTGCGCAGGTGCTCCGGAAGCTCGGCGATATGCCGTCGCAGACTATCGGCCAGATGCTTTGTGTCAAAATCAGTCTCTAAGGTCTGGCCCTGCTCGGGCCGGTCTTCCATCCCCGACAACGCCCTTGTTTCGACCGCTCTGCGCCGCAGCATCGTGATGGCCGTGTTGTTGGCAGTCCGGAAGAGATAGGCCTTCAGATGCCTGGGCTTTCGCCCGTCGTCGAGATGGGCCAGGCGCAGGAACGTGGTCTGATACGCGTCGCAGACATCCTGTTCGTTGCCCAGGACTCGCCAGAGCATCGTCACGAGTTCAGGGCCGTACTTCTGCATGGCCGTGAGGACCCACTGCTGGCTGCTATCCACAGCCTCGCCGGCGGTAGAATCCCAGAAGAGGTCGTAACTTGCGGCCTTGTTGAACATAACACCCGTTCCGTACTGCCCTGATACTCCGCACGATAAGACGCGCTATATGCAACCATGTTAACAGAAAATGCCGGAATGACAAAAAAGTTTCCGCCGGTTAACACGAACGGGCTGTACGCGTCTTAACGGTGGTACCGGGCCCGCCGGCAGCGGGCTCAGGCAAGTCCATGCAAGAAACGAATGGTGATATGACCGGCAGGGGCCAAACCAAACACAAGGCAAATGCTCACGACATCGTCGGTCTCGTCAACGACCTTCTGAAGCAGGCGGTTGCGGCGGGCGCCAGCGACATCCACTTTGAGCCCGGAGCGACGGAGCTGAACGTGAAATTCCGTCTGGACGGCGTGCTCAGCTCTGTTGAGCGTCTTCCGGCGACCGTCTCGGACAATGTTATTGCCCGACTCAAGGTGCTTGGGGGTCTGCTGACCTACCGCAACGACATACCGCAGGAAGGGCGTCTGGAGATTCCCGGGGCCGGACCGGACAGGGTCATGGACGTTCGCATGGCCGTCTTTCCGACCATCTA
>JAFGCA010000462.1 GCA_016932895.1 Sedimentisphaerales bacterium
CGAGTGAACTCCCGAAACGGGGCGTCATCATCGCGTCGCAGGAACACCGCCTCGGCGTGGACGTCGAACCAATGGGGGGCACAGCAACTGGTCTCGCTGTAAGGCGCCAGCCAACTCAACACGCTGGCCAAGGAACCGCACCCCCGACCGCCTTCAAGGAAGTACTCACCTCCTCCCTCGCACGCCGCCTCGCCGCATTCCGCCGAGGGCTCGAAATCGGAAGGCGTCCCCATCTCTGGCGGTTGGGTTTCGTAGTAACTTGCCGGAACGGCGTACGGCCATGCCGCGGCCGCCGGGGCAGAGCCGTAGACGTACGCCGCGCCCGAAGGATCGTAAACCATCTGCGGCGATACCCCGTAAGGCTGCCCGTAGTAAACCTGCCCTCGCGACTCGGCCTGTAAAACGACCAGCGCCAAGACGGCAAGCACACTCGCCCGCCAAGCCCACTGAATCTTCATCGATGTGCCTCCGCGGCAGAGAAGAACAAAAAAGCCGCTGTGCGACGTTTCCCCAAACCTCCCAGAACCCTTAAACACCGGTCTCTCGACAGGCTGCAAGCTGTACTTGGCCGTCAAATGCCGAAAACCCGTGTGTTCTCGACACACTCTATCGGTACGGAATAACAGCCAAAATCAACACTTTCCGTACAGCTGGCAAAATCCTCCAAGAATTCCCATTTTGACAGCAACGCTGTGAACAAGGCCATCAAGATTGCTGCCGTTCCAGCCCCAGGCTCTTCCAGGTTGCGAGCCCCTCTTTGCGACTCGTCTTCGCGCCGCAACAATCAGTCCCTGCGTTCATCCTTAAGCCGTTGCCCTGCTGACTGTTGGGGAGAAATTCGATGGAATACGTCGTCGCGCTTGTCGCCCTCTCGGCGATGGAGATCGTGTTAGGGATTGACAACATCGTCTTCATTGCCGTTCTGGTGGGTCGGTTGCCGGAGTCACAACGAACGAAGGCCCGGCAGTTCGGCCTGCTGCTAGCCCTGGTGACGCGCATTTTGCTGTTGCTCACGATCTCCTGGATCGTTCGCTTGGTGGATCCCGTGTTTCACCTCGCGTCGCTTGGTCTGCCTGACGAGTGGTTGAGCGAGGAGATCAACGCGGTGTCGTGGAAGGACATCATCCTGGCGGGCGGCGGCCTGTTTCTGATCTGGAAAAGCGTCCACGAGATCCACAAGAAGGTCGAGGGGGTCGAAGAGGGGCATGCGGTTCCGGCTCACGCCGGCTTCACCACCGTCCTGATCGAAATCGCGCTGTTCGATATCCTGTTTTCCTTGGACTCGGTCATCACTGCCGTAGGGATGGTCAGGCCCACCAGGACCGGCCTGATGGTCATGATTGGGGCCGTGGTACTGGCCATGATCGTGATGCTGGTGTTTGCGGGCAAAGTCAGCGAGTTCATCGAACGTCATCCAACGCTGAAAATGCTCGCCTTGAGTTTCTTGATCCTGATCGGCGTGATGTTGCTGGCCGAGGGCGTCGGCACGCACATCGATCGGAAATACATCTACTTCGCGATGGCTTTCTCCCTGATGGTAGAACTGCTGAACCTGCGGATGAGGACCAAATCACGACCGGTGCCAGGGGCACAAGGCTAACGCGCCCTGCGCCCGCAACCCAAGGGCTCAGACGTACAGAATTCAATTCTGGCCGAGCAGGATCGATCCACATGGCTGGACTCGACATCGGCCAGAATTGAATTCTGTACGTCTGAGCCCAGCATGCGCGCACCATCCGGTTATGCCGATGAGGCGGCCCGAACATCATGGCACCGATTCGTCGGAAACGGTCCACGCCCGCGCGGCCAGTCGCTCCAGCACGCTGGCCTGCCAAGTCAACACCAAGACCATCGCCACGGCTGCCGCGATCGCCAAGTTGTCGGCAGCATCGCTCGGCCAGAAAGCCAAAGCGTCCAGCCAACGCCACAGGCAGATGTGAACGAAGGTCGCCGGGCAGACGTAGCCCAGCAGCGGCACGGGGCGACGACGTGGCGAGACGCCCAGCATCAGCGCCCCGAGCAGCCTCGCGGCGGATGCCAGCAAGCCGACGGACACCGCCGCCGGCCAGCCCAAACTGGCGCCCACCAGCCCCAAGCCGGCCAAGGCATCGGCCACTCCCCCCCCTCGTCTGAATTGCCTTCTCCTTTCCGCCAAGGCAGTTTCGCTGGGTTCGTCTTCCCCGTGCGGATCCTGCGCCGTGGCGTCACGTCCTGCCAGGCGACATCCGGCGGCAACGATCATCCCCAGCAGCAGTCCGCCCAAGAGCCCCACGGGGCCTGTGCCGCCAGACGCCCAGTCGGTCAGCCCTGCTTGCCACGCCTGGCCGTCAGATGGCCGGACCTTCGGACCCGCCGCCGGCGTCAAGGCGGTCAGCAGCAGGGCGACGCCGAAGGCAAAGGCCACATACCGTGGCGGCAGAGAGCACCCGTCGCTCCGAATCAGGGCCCAACTCAACAACACCCCGACGAGGCCGCTGTGCAAGATGCAGGTGCCGATCAGGTCCCAGCGAGGATGGCCGACCAGCCAACTGACGCTCAACCCCGCGAACCCCCGCTCGCCGAAACCGGGCAGGTTGAAACCGGCCAGCAGGATTTCCAGCATCCCCAGAATCAGAATTACCAGCCCCACGGCGAGTTCGACCAACGGATAACGCGGAGAAATCGGCAGGCGGCACGTGCTGCAGCGGCCCCGCAGCATCA
>JAFGCA010000463.1 GCA_016932895.1 Sedimentisphaerales bacterium
ACCTTCCGCGCCGAGAAGAGCAAGACCCGCCGGCACCTGACCGAGTTTTGGATGGTCGAGCCTGAGGTGGCCTTCACCGACCTCGACGGACTGCTCGTACTGGCCGAGGACTTTGTCTCGTACATCGTCGCCCGCGTCCTGGAAGACAACCGCAGCGAGTTGGAGACGTTGGGGACCGATATCGCCATGCTGGAGAATATCAAGCCGCCCTTTTACCGGCTCACGTATACCGAGGCCGTCGAGATCCTCACCGGGCCAAAGACGAAAGAGTTCCTCGCGCAACAGTTGAGCGAGCACCAGACCGAGAAACAGCAAATCGAAACTCGCATCGCCGAACTGGAGCAGCAGCAAGGCGGCCAGATGAAGCAATGGAAGAAGGACAAGATCGCCGCCGAGTTGATCGACCTGCGCAGCGCGCTCGGCGAGATCGAAGTGAAGATCGAGAACAATCCCAAGCACGCGCAGTTGGCCGCGGACTTTCGCTGGGGCAAGGACTTGGGCGGCTCCGACGAGACGATCATCTCGCAGATGCACGACAAGCCCGTGTTCGTGACGCACTACCCCCGCGACGCCAAGGCCTTCTACATGAAGGCCGACCGGGACAACGAGAAAGTGGTGGAGAATTTCGATCTGCTCGCGCCGGCCGGCTTCGGCGAGATCATCGGCGGCTCGGTCCGCGAGGACGACTACGACCGGCTCCTGTCCCGCGTGAAACAGGAAGGACTGAATCCCGAGACCTACGACTGGTACCTGGACCTGCGCAAGTACGGCTCGGTCCCCCACGGCGGCTTCGGGCTCGGCGTCGAACGAACCATCGCCTGGATCGCGCAGGAAAAGCACATCCGCCAGTGCATCCCCTTCCCTCGAATGATGGACAAGGTGTACATATAAAAGCAGGCCGGAGGCCGGAGGTGGGAGGTGGGAGGTGGGAGAGGCGTTTCACCGCTCGGGCGGGCTTCTGGGCCGCTATGGGCGGTGGGCCTCCAGGCGGGTCAGGGCGGCCAGGTAGGGTAGGCTGTGGGCGATGTAGGCCTCGTCGTCGAAGAAGCGAGGCAGATCGTCTTTCGCCGAGGGCGCGGCGATCCGGAACTGTCTGCTCGCGGAAAAACCGTTGCAGATCGATCCGCGTATCTTCGTCCAACTGCCGCGGGACCGGGCGCCAATGCCGGCGATCATGCTGACGGGCACATAGCGAGCCGGCTCGCCTTCCTTGAGGCCGCAGTTCAGACCGGCCACCCACTGAAGGTTCCCCACAGCGATGTCTCGAAACTCGTCGTCGTTGAAGAACCGGCCGAACTCCAGGGCCAGCGAGGCGGCAAACGCGTAGATGTTGTTGTGTCCGTGATACCAACTGCCGAAATAGAGCAGTCCCTCGTTGCGGTAGTATCCGGCCGGGAGAATGAGAAAGGGGCTCCGTCGACAGGCGGGCAGAAAGTACCCGTACGCGAAGTCGTGCAGGCACCGTCGCCACCGCGCGGCGTCGGGATGGTGCGGCCACAGCGCGAGCATGTCGATCCAGGCCAGCAGATAGTGAGGGTAATGTCCGCCCTTGTTGTAGATGCGACCCTCCTTGCTCCAGGCACCGCAGTGGATATTCGCCTTCTCGGTGAAACGGACGCCGCTGAACGAGGTGTAGTCGTCGTAGGTGTAGAAATGGCCGTAGAGGCCGTCTTCGGTTTGCGAGACCGGCACCTGCCGCTTCATGACACGGCGTGCGTAATGAACCGCCCTGGCCTTGTAGCGGTCCTGCCCCGTGCGATACAGTTCCACCGCCGCCCGCGCCATCGTCACCAGGTCCCGCGTCATCCACTGGTCCGCTGGCGGGACCGAGCCCGGCGGCGCCCCGTGAACGTGCGGAAAGAAGACCTGCTCCTCGGCGTTGACGATGGGACCGTGCGCCTCAATCCACGCGAAGGCCCGCTGGGCCCGGTCGAGGTACGCGGCGCTTTTCTCCGGATGCTGCGCCGCCAGCAACCGCGCGACCCTGGCAAAGACCGCCGCGGCCTTGGCCACGTTGCCGGTAACTACGTCCCTCTGCCGGTCCTCGTGCACGACGGCGCCGTCGCCCAATCCCAGCGCGGCGGCCTTGTCCTGCAGATGGGCGAGATACCCGCAACCGGTCAGGATCTGGGCCGACAGGGTCTTCCGCTGCTCCGGCGTCGTCAGGACCGCACCCAACTCCAGCAGATCGCACAACCCGTCGACCGCGACGGCGTGGCTGCTGAACTCCTGAAGATCGCTGCCGCAATCGCGCCACCCCTTGCCTGTACGCGCCTGCTCGGCCCGCGTATCGAGATAGTCGAACGCAATCGTGCGGTAGCATTTCGACCAAAGCAAACAGTCGCCGATTTCGATGGGATCGCTTCTCAGGGGGGCGCCGTCCCCCTCGCGGATGTGGATCGTGTAGGTGCCCGGGTGCCGGTGACGCGAGAAATCCGCGATCCACCAGTGACCTCCCCATTTCTCTCCCCAGGACCGCAACGGCCCGGTAAAGACCACGGCGCCGCTTGAATCGACCAGGGCAAACGTCGCGTCCGCAGACAGCGCGTCCGCCCGGTCGCTGCGGACCACGGCGCGCATGGGATCGTCGACGTCGTACCCGACCTGCGACGACATGATCGCCGTCTCGGCCAAGGCGCCCGTCGCGGCCGAGGCGAGCAGGACTGCAACCAGCCATTTGTCAGACACCGAGACTCCCGTCCTTTCCGCACGAGCATCATGAGCGAACGCCCGGCGTCAAAAGCGGCGCTGTGCCGCAACCGGGCGATGCCTCAGTCTATGCCCCGCCCGAGGCCGCATCAAGGCAAAAGCCCCCTGCACAGGCCCGGCGCCTGCGCCGTCGCCAGTCCCTTCCGTTGTGATGCTGACTTGTCTTTCTCAACCCGGATGCTGCCCGGGCGCCTTGCGGATTCCTCTTGCTTGTGGGGCGGGCCGGTGTATCCTCTGCTGCGACAGTACGTTGGAGTTTTATTGGTATGGATGTCAGAATCGAGAGTCTCATCGAAGGGGCCAGGCGCGCCGAGGGCGTGGTGGTGATCGTGGACGTCTTTCGGGCGTTCACGACGGCGGCGGTGGCGTTGTCGCGCGGGGCGACGAAGATCGTCATGGTGGCCGGGATCGAAGAGGCGCTGGCGTTGCGCGACGCGGGCGCGGGCGATGTTTGCGTGGGCGAAGTCGACGGGATCCGGCCGGTAGAATTCGATTTCGGCAACTCCCCTTACGAGATGACCCGGGCCGACCTCAAGGGCAAGGTCGTGATCCAGTCCACGCGGGCCGGCACGACGGGGGTTGCGGCGGCCGCGAACGCCTCTGCGATCTACGCCTGCTCGTTCGTCGTGGCCCGGGCCACCGCCGAGGCCATCGCCCGGGACGCCCCCCCGCTGGTGACGATCGTGGCGATGGGCTGGAACGCCGAGGTCCGCACGGACGAGGACGAGCTCTGCGCGCTGTATCTGCGGAACCTGCTCCAGGGCCGCCGGCCCGGGGCAGACGCGCTTCGCACGCTGGTGCTGGCCGGCGGAGAGGTCGGCAAGTTCAACGACCCGGCGCAGCCGCACTTCCACCCCCAGGATTGCGAACTGGCCCTGGAAATCGACAAGTACGATTTCGCGATTCGCGTAGAGAAGGAAGAAGAGCTGTTGATAGCGAGACGATGCGAATGACCGAGTGGACGATTCAAAAGCTGCTCCAATGGATTGCGAACTACCTGACCGAGCGAAACGTGGACGCGCCGCGCCTGAGCGCCGAGATGTTGCTCTCGCGCGTCCTGCAATGCCGGCGCATCGACCTGTACGCGCGCTACCACACCGTGGTGGGCAAGGAGCAGCTCGACGAACTGCACGGTCTGGTGAAGCGCGCGGGCCGGCACGAGCCCGTCGCCTATTTAGTCGGCAAGACCGAGTTTTATTCGCTGGAGCTGGAGATCACGCCGGACTGCCTGATACCGCGACCTGAAACCGAGTTGCTCGTCCAGAGGGCCATCGAGTATCTGCGCACGCGCGACGGGCTGCAGCACGTCTGCGACCTCTGCACGGGCTCGGGCTGCATCGCGGTCGCCATCGCCAGGCACCACCCGCACGCCCGCGTGATCGCCACGGATATCTCCAGCGGCGCCCTCGGCGTCGCGGCGCGCAACGTCGCGAAGTATGACCTGGGCGAACGAGTCGAGCTGCTCTGCGGCGATCTTTTCGAGCCGCTGGTGCCCCAGCTCGACGTGGCGCCGCTGGACCTGATCGTATGCAACCCGCCCTACGTCAGCGCCGCTGAATAC
>JAFGCA010000464.1 GCA_016932895.1 Sedimentisphaerales bacterium
ACCCTGCCGGCAAGCTTGCCGGCGTCGCTCTCCCCAATGGCGTCGTCACCAGTTACGGTTATGACGCCGCGGACCGCATCACGTCGGTAATGCACCGGCAGGGGCCGGGTGGACCGGTGGTCGCGGGGGCGAGCTACCTGCTCGACGCGGCCGGCAACAGGCTCCGCGAAACCTATCACGATGGGAGCTTCACGGCCTACGGCTATGATTCCGCCTACCGCCTGACCAACGAGCACTACAAGAGCGCGACGACCGAAGAGCGGCGAACCTACTCCTATTCGCCGGGCGGCGACCGCCTCCGTGAGACCGTGCCGGGTTCCATCGCGTGGGACCGTTCCTGGCTCGAAAACTTCAATCGCGACCAACTGGGAGCCGACTACGACATTTCAGGCGGCGAGTGGGCGTTGACCGGGGATACGGACAAGCAGCTTGAGCGCATCACGTCCAACCCGGAGACGCAGTCCGGCCCGGTGATGGTCACGAACAACGCCCAGAGCTTCAGCGGGCCGGTGCAGGTTTTCGCCAAGCTCATCCCCCTTGATGGCACGGCGGAGAAACCGCTCACCAGCGCAGTGGTCTTCGGCTGGACCGATGCCGGCGCAAGCTACTGGCTGGCCGGGGCCAGGACATGGACGGCGATTCCCCAGGGCGGGACCGAGCAGCAGCTTCATGCCAAGTACTTCATCGCCCAGTTCGCCGATGGCCAACTGGACGTGAAAGTCGAGGCCAGCGAGCCGGAAATCCTGCCTGTTGGCGTGACATCCGTGGAGGTTAAGCTCCAGAGTATCCCTGGAATCCTCACGCTCTTGCGGCGCTACAACGGCGGCGACTGGGACGAGCGCGTCAACGCGCCAAGTCCGTGGACCGTTGCCAGCCCCATGCCGGCGTCCAGGGCGGGCGTCTATTCCGACCGCGACGCCCCGGAAGCGGCCTCGGGCAAGTTCGACGATCTCAAGGTCGAGTGGACCTCCGGGCAAGTAACGGAAGAGGCGGCGGACTACGTCTACAACGCGATGCACGAACTCCAGTCCGTCACCGGCCTCAACAAGAACGCGACCTACACCTATGACCTCGATGGCAACCGGCTCACCGAGGAGAAAGGCGGTGTGCGTCGGCGCTTCGGCTACACCTTCGAGAACCGCCTGAAGAACGTCTGGCAAGGGCCGGATGGCAGCGAGGTTCTTATCCGCGCCTACGAGTTCCAGGGCGACTCGTGGATGCGGCGATCTGCGACCGAGGATGGCGTAACGCAACACTTCCTCTACGATGGCGACAACCTCCTGGCCGAATTCGACTCCGGCGGAACCCTGGCGGCGCACCACGCAACGAACGGCATCGACCGGACGCTTTGGACGGTCCGTGGAACGGCGCTTCAGACGCCGCTTTCCGGGGCTGACGACGTTCTGGCCGTCGCCGATGTCGCCGGCAGTGTTACAGCGCGCTATCGTTACCGTGCATTTGGGGAGCGCGTCAATCTGACGGGTGGTGACCCGGCCAGACAAGATCCGTCATTCCAGGGACGGACCTTGGACGGCGGCCTCGGCATTTACGATTACCGTAACAGATCCTTTGACCCGGCCACTGGACGGTTCCTGCAACGCGATCCAGTTCTCGGCGGCGACCCGCTCTACAACCCGTACTGCTTCCCCGGCAATAACCCTAGCGGTCTCGACCCCATGGGCCTAGGCGAAGGTCATCACTATTTCCCCAAGGCAATATGGGAACCCATCAAAGATCTTTCACAGCAGGCGAAAGACGTCTTTAAGAAGGCAATAACTGGTCCGCTAGATCAAAGGTTCGCAGCACATAGGGGCTACAGCGGTGCGCACCGCGTGTACTCAAGCGCAGTAGAAACCTTATGGAATGAGTGGAAACAAGGAAAAGACCTCGCCAAACTCACGGCGAAAGAAGCAGACGAGTTTGTCAAGGCAATAAGGACCAGCAGGAAGCCAGCCATTAAGACTTTTCTCAAAGCCGTCCATAGGGCGGCGGGAGGGGCTCCCGGTGGGAGTGGTGCTGCAGCTGCAGCCGGAGCGGCTGCGCGGGGCGGAATACTGGGGAAGGCAGTCAGAGGAGTGGGGTCGGTTGGAGCGGCAGTAGGGGGATGGTTGCTGTTTGAGATTATTTTTGCCGAGCCAGCTTATGCAGCTGAACCTCCGCCGGCCGATCCAGATGATATAGTCGAAGTGCACATCGTCAGATACACGCCTGCAGACAGCCGCCCCCAGAGTGAGGAAAGAAGATTGGGTCTTATGTCCAAGCAAAAGTTATGGAGCCTTGAGGAGCAGATGGGAAAAGCCGCGCGGGAACGAGCTGTAGCCCGCGAAGCGCGTACTGAACAGGAACCGCATCGTTACTTTCTTCGCTTCTACGAAGCTACCCCAGAAGGGGTGCTAGATTATCTGGCTGGCATAGATGTCGGTCCTGAAACCCTGCCAGATCCAAATGCTGCGTTTCTCGCGCCACCAGTGTCCGCTCAACCTCAGCCCGGCGCAACTACACAGCCAGGAGATCCTCCTAAAGAACAACCGGCCACACCTCAGCCATCAGCGCCCAGTTCGGCGCCGGACTCTCCGTTACCGAAACCGTCTGTTCCCGAAACCAGCACACCTGACCGCGAACCGCCGCACTTGCCCCGCCCCGAGACCAGCCGGTAGAGGCACGTGACGATAACGGTCAGGAGTTCGGCGATGCAGGAAAAAGAAGAGCCCGTGGCGCCACGCGATATACCCGTTAGGCATGCACGGGTGGCGAGCGCATCATTGAGTCCAAACAGGACGACTGAAAAAGAATTCCGCCATCTGTGTCGCAGAGTGTTTGGTTTATGCCGCCGGTATGGCTCCGTGGGCGGGATCCAGATCGAAAGGTTTTCGGAAGCCACACAGACCAAGTACGATTTCTGGATAGTTGGGGACAAGTGGTTTGAAAATCAAAATTTCGTTCGTGTCGAGGCCAACCCGTCGCGAGTTAAAGCCGCACTTCTCCGAGATGTGGCAGCTGCGATGCAATACTACCAGACATGGAGCATTCATTTTGCCGTGACGTGTGGCTTGATTTGCGTACAGCACACGACTGTTGTCGTCGAGGGGGCGTTTCTTGATTCATGTTCCAGTCTAGCGGCCTTGGAGCGTGCTTGCAGCGAAGCAGCGATGCTCCAAGACGTGGGGGAGAAGGAGTCCGAATTTAGGCGTTCCGAACGCCGAAGAAGGGTTAGCAAACTGCTACGCGAGGCGTACGAAGCGACTCGACGTGCAAACATGGCAATTCACGTGATTGCCGCATTTGGGGGCGACCCTTGGATATTCTCGGGAGTGTCTGTATGGGCAATGCTTAGGAGTGCCAGGAGCATGATTGAAGCAGACAAAATACAGAGCGATCCCGACCATGTTACGTTATCTAGCTATTGGGTTACCCCAGATGGAAAGATGAACGATTATGCCGACGCGGGGCGGAAACGCGATGCTGAGGCCGTGTTGCTAGAGGAATGGGGGCTTGTGGATTCGGACGGCAACGGTCTTAATGCGGTGCCTATTCTGACAATCAATGACGGCAGCCATTCTGCAGAGGTTCGACCTATTGACCTGATGCTCGAAAGGTAGTAACAAGGTGGTTCGGTTTTACTGCAGGCTACTTCATGCATCACACGGCAAACAGGAGTTCTCCCCATGCCCACGCGCTCATCATCTGCGACCGCTACGCCACCCCGTTTCCACCGCCTGAAGTCGCTGTCGGTAGTCGGCGGCTTTCTTGACGGCCTGAAGGCATCGTTTGCGCCCGGGTTGAACTGCGTGATTGGCGCGCGCGGGACGGGGAAGACGACGGTGCTGGAGTTCGTGCGGTATGCGCTGGACGCCATGCCGGAGGACACCGCGGCCCGGAAGCGGGTCGAGTCGTTGGTGGAGGGCAACCTCGAAGGCGGCCGGATCGAGCTGGGTATCGAGACAAAGGACGGCCTGTCCTACATTGTGACGCGCACTGTCGGAGAGCCGCCCATTGTCCTTGGCGAGGATCGCAAACCGACCAAGATCACCCTGAAGATGGGAGGCGTCTTCAAAGCCAACATTTTTAGTCAGAACGAAGTGGAGATAATCGCCGACCGTTCGCTTTCGCAACTGGGCCTGATCGACAATTTCAAGGCCGACGAGATCGCCGATGTAGAGGCCAGCCTGCGGCACGTGGGGCTGGAGCTCAAGAACAACGCCAGCACCATAACCCCGTTGGAGGAGCAGATTGCGGCGCTGGACGACGAGTTGAGCGCCTTGCCCAACGTGGTCGAGAAGCTCAAGGGCATGGCCACAGCGGCGGGGGGTGACGCGGAGGCCATCAACAAAGCCCACAAGCTGAAGGCCCTGCGCGACCGCGAGAAGCGCGCGCTGGAGGAGATGTCCAAATACCTGGCCGAATACGGCAAGAACGTGGGGGAGTATATTGGCCTTATCGGCGAGGAGGCCGGGGCGCACTGTGACGAAGAGATGCTCAAGGGGCCGAACAAGGAGATACTGGAGAAGGTCTGCCACGGGCTTAAGGCCTGCGGCAAGGACGTCGACGCAGCGCTCCAGAAGGTGCTGGACCGGATAGAGGCCGAACAGGGGAAGATCGAGACGGCCGCCGGCAAGCTGGAAGCGGCGCATTCGGCGCAGGAGATGGCCTTCCGCAAGCTGATAGAGAAGCACCAGGAGGCCCAGGGGCAGGCGGCCGAGCGCAACCGCCTGGACCGGGTCAGGAACGACCTCCTGCTCAAGCAGCGGCAGAAGGACGA
>JAFGCA010000465.1 GCA_016932895.1 Sedimentisphaerales bacterium
GAGGGACACGTTCCCGCGCCGGAAACCAGTCATGCCATCCGGGCCGTCATCGATGAGGCGCTGAAGTGCAAGAAGACCAAAGAGGAAAAGGTCATTGTCTTCAACTACAGCGGGCATGGCCATTTCGACATGTCGGCCTACGACGCCTACCTCGACGGCAAGCTGCAGGATTACGAGTTCCCGAAGGAGAGAATCGAAGCGGCTCTGGCGGCCGTGCCGAAGGTGTAGAGGAATCGCGAAGCACGAAGCACGGGGAGCAACGAGGCTTGCATGATGGCTGACTTTCGCTCTTCGTCGTTCGTCCTTGAAGGAAAGGGAGGTTTCGATCCATGAAGCTAAGACAAATCTCGGTTTTCCTCGAGAATCGAAGGGGCCGCTTGGCGGAGGTGGCTCGCGTGTTGGGCAACTCAGGCATCAACATCCGAGCCTTGTCCCTGGCGGACACCTCCGACTTCGGCATTCTGCGCCTGATCGTCAATGATCCGAACGCCGCCTTGGGGGTGCTCAAGGACAACGGCTACACGGTGCGCGACACGGAGGTCATCGCCGTCGAGGTGGACGACCAGCCCGGGGGGTTGGCCCAGGTGCTCGCCGCGCTGGCCAAGTCGGACATCAACGTTGAATACATGTACGCCTTTGTCGAGAAATCGCAGAACAAGGCCGTACTGGTGTTCCGCTTCGAAGACCTGCCCAAGGCCATCGATGCCCTGCTCAAAGGCAAGATTCGAGTGTTGACCGGGGAGGAAGTCTATTCGCTTTAGAAAGTCCCTACCCGTGAACCTTCATCGGGTCGTCCGCTCGAAAGCGGACAGCGAGCTTCTCAGTACGGCTTCACTTTTTCAGCCGGCTGGTGGCGGCTGGAGGAGAAAATAAAGGATAGGGGGAGAACGATGAAAGGACGAATGGTGGTAGTAGGCGTATTGCTGGCCGCGCTCGTAGTCACCGGAGCCTGGGCCAGCGAGGAAAAAGGAAGCGAGATGAAGGCGGCGGCCAGCGGTGAGCCGATCAAGATCGGCGCATTGTTCGCCGTCACCGGCCGGGCATCCTGGCTCGGCGAGCCGGAGAAGAACACCGCGCTGATGATCGCCGAGGAAATCAACGCCAAGGGCGGTATCGAAGGTCGCCCCCTCGAAGTGATCATCGAAGACACCGAAGGCATTGAGGCTACAGCGGTCAACGCCATGAAAAAGCTGATCAAGAAAGACAATGTCCTTGCGGTGATCGGTCCCTCGACGAGTGGCGTTACGATGGCGGTTGTCCCCATCGCCCAGGAGGAGATGGTCCCTCTGATTTCCTGCGCGGCGGCGGCCGGTATTGTCACGCCCGTCGAAGAAAGAAAATGGGTCTTCAAGACCCCCCAGATGGACGCGGATTGCGTGATTCGGATCTACGAACACATGAAGAGCAAGGGAATCAGCAAGATCGGCATCATCACCGGAACCACCGGCTTCGGCAAGGGCGGCCGGGACCAGCTGAAAACCCTGGCTCCTGAAATGGGCATTGAAATTCTCGCCGATGAGACCTATGCCCCGACCGACACGGACATGACCGCCCAGTTGACGAAAATCAAGGCCAAGAGCGTCCAGGCCATTGTCAACTGGTCCATCGGCCCCACACAGTCGATTGTGCCCAAGAACATCCGCCAGCTCGGCATGACCATTCCGGTCTATCAGAGCCACGGCTTCGGAAACATCAAGTACGCCCAGGAAGCGGGCCAGGCGGCCGAAGGTATCATCTTCCCGGCCGGCCGGCTGTTGGCGGCGGAGTCTCTGCCCGATGACCATCCCCAGAAGCAGCTGCTTCTCGCTTACAAGAAGGATTACGAGGCCAAGTTTGGAGACGCCGCGAGCACGTTCGGCGGCCATGCCTACGACGCTCTTCACCTGGTCGTCGAGGCCATTAAGAAAGGCGGCCCGACCCGGGAGGGTATCCGCGACGGCCTGGAGAAAATCCAGGGTTACGTCGGCACGGCGGGCATCTTCAATCTCTCCCCCACGGACCACGTGGGGCTGGACAAGAAAGCCTTCGCCATGCTGACCGTCAAAGACGGCAAGTTCACCATTCTTGAGGACTAAGACTCAGCACGACCGGCTCCGGGCCGGCTCTTCCGCCCGCCCGGAGCCGCCGTTGGGATTCGTCGAAGCACGGGTTCAGAGCGTTCAAAGGGGGTAACGTTGTTCTTGACCGCCACCCGGTCGGCGGACAGGAATTGCTGTCTATTCGATGTCGCTATCCAGCCAGATCCTGCAATACCTGTTCACCGGGATTACCCTCGGCAGCGTATACGGCTTAGTTGCGATCGGTTTCAATATCATCTACAACGCCACCGGCATCATCAACTTCGCCCAGGGCGAGTTTGTGATGCTGGGGGGGATGTGCGCGGTCTGGTTGACCGCGTCAGTGGGATTGCCGCTGTACGTCGCGGTTCCCATCTCCATCCTGATCGTAACGGCGGTCGGGGTGATCCTGGAACGCGTGGCGATTCGGCCGATCCGTAAGCCTGATGTGCTTTCGATGATCATTGTCACGATCGGCGCTTCGATCTTTCTCAAGGGATTGGTGATGGTGGTGTGGGGCAAGCAGACGTTTTCCCTGCCCCACTTTTCCTCCGAGACGCCGATTGTGATCGGCGGGGCGGCGATCCTGCCGCAAGACCTGTGGGTGTTGGGCACGATGATCGCCATTGTTCTCGCGTTGGGTTTGTTTTTTGAGCGGACCCTGACCGGCAAGGCCATCCGGGCCTGCGCCTTCAACCGGCGGGCGGCTTCGCTGGTCGGCATCGACGTATCCCTGATGGTGATGATTTCCTTCGCGCTCAGCGCTGCGGTTGGGGCGACGGCCGGGGCGGTCATTACGCCGAAAATCCTGGTGAGTTACGACCGGGGTACGATGCTGGCCCTCAAGGGCTTCTCGGCGGCGGTCCTCGGTGGACTGGGCAATTCCACCGGAGCGGTTCTGGCGGGGCTTGTGATCGGCGTATTGGAATCGTTCAGCGCCGGCTCTCCCTTGTCCCATTACAAGGACGCTGTCGCTTTGGTCGTTCTATTGGGTGTCCTGTTCATACGTCCCAGCGGTTTACTTGGCGGGGCCGAAGCCAGCCGCTTGAAGAAGTTTTAGGAGGATTGCGGATGCCTTCACCGCAGATGGGCGCCCGAGCGGGCCTCTCCGAAAGGGCTTCAAGGAATGGGTAGGAAGAATCTACTGGGCGTGTTGCTGCTGGCCGCTTTCGTGGCGCTGCTGCCGGTTCTCATGGGAGAATCCTATTATATCAGTGTGCTCGTCTTCGTGGGGATCTACAGCATTATCACGATAGGCCTGAGCCTTCTGATGGGATACGCCGGCCAGATCTCGCTGGGGCACGCCGCGTTCTTCGGTATCGGCGCCTATACCTCCGGCCTGCTGACGACCCAGTGCCATCTTTCGGGATGGCTGGCTCTTCTGGCGGCGATCGCGCTTGCCGGGGTGCTGGCGCAGTTGATGGGAGGGCCTACGCTGCGGC
>JAFGCA010000466.1 GCA_016932895.1 Sedimentisphaerales bacterium
CTCTACGCGCGAGAGTGGAAGGGGCGAGGGGTCGGAACATCAATGAGGGAGCCACGGCGGCTCTCCTGGCGAGGCTGTCGAGGCCGGCAGACGCCCAGGGGCGGTCCCCTCCGACAGTGTCTGTGAAAGTATTCCGGCATGCGGGTGGCAGCGTCAAGCGGCAGCCTGGCGATGGGGGACTTGGCTGCTTCGTGTGACGCTATACGAGATCGGGTGTTGCGCCATCGCCAGGTCCTTCGGACTTGACGCTGCCACCCGTAGCTGTCCTGGGCTCAAAACAACGATGCCCGAGAGATTGCACAGACACCTTCGACCTGCGATCAGGTCTTGCTCCTGTCGGCAAGCGGTGGTATGTTGTCCAGGGGAGTTTTCGGATCAAGCTAAAGGATGAAGAAAGATGAAGGAAACTATGTGCTTTCTCGCTCTCGCAGTGGTCGCGGCCGGCTGTAGTTCGCAATCGGAGAACGTTTTGTTACAGGAGTGGCAGACGCCTTTTCAGACGCCGCCGTTTGACAAGATCAAGAGCGAGCATTTCATGCCCGCGTTCCTGGCGGCCATGGAGGCCGAGCGCGCGGAGGTCGATGCCATTGCAGGCAATCCCGAAGAGCCCACCTTTGCCAACACGATCGAAGCCCTGGAGAAGAGCGGCGAGCGCCTCGATCGAGTCGGCAGGGTGTTCAGTTGTCTCAACGGCGCCGAGACCAATGAGGCATTGGAGGACATCTCGAGGGACCTTGCTCCGCTGCGAGCCAGGCACAATGACGATATCAAGTTGAACCCGACCCTCTTCGCCCGGATCGAGACGATCTACAAGAAGAGAGATCGCCTGGAACTCAGTGCCGAACAAGACACGCTGCTGGAAAACTACTATCTGAGTTTTGTCCGGAGCGGGGCGGCTCTGGACGCCGGCGATAAGGAGAAGCTGAGAGAAATCAATGAAGAACTCAGCGAGCTTTACGTTGCATTCCGGCAGAACCATCTGAAGCAGACCAACGCGGTCGGACTGGTCATCGACAAGGAGCAGGACCTGGCCGGTCTGCCGGAGGACGTGGTCGAGGCGGCGGCGGAGGTGGCGAAGGCCAGAGAGATGCCGGGCAAGTGGGCCTTCACGCTGCAGAAGCCCAGCTTCATTCCCTTCTTGATGCATTCGGAGAAGCGTGCGTTGCGGGAGACCCTTTTCAAGGCCTATGTCAATCGCGGCAATAACGACGACGAGTGTGACAATAAGACCCTGATAGCGAGGATTGCGGCCCTCCGCGTCAAGCGGGCGAATCTGCTGGGCTATGACACCCACGCGGAGTACGTCCTGGAAAGGAACATGGCCAAGACTCCGGAGAAGGTGTACGCGTTCCTGAACGACCTGTGGGAGCCCGCGGTACGAAGGGCCCGGAAGGAAGTCGCGGACATGCAGGCGATCATCGACCGGGAGGGCCATGATTTTGCGCTGCAGGCCTGGGACTGGTGGTACTATGCCGAACGAGTGAAAAAGGAGAAGTACGATCTGGACGACGCGATGCTGCGTCCCTATTTCAAGATGGAGAACGTTCGCAAGGGGGCGTTCGACGTCGCCGAGAAGCTGTATGGGATCAAGTTCGTCAAGCGAGACGACGTCCAGGTCTATCATCCGGACGTCGAGGTCTTTGAGGTCCTGGAAGCGGATGGGACGCATATCGGCGTCTTCTACTCCGATTACTTCCCGCGTGACGGCAAAAGAAGCGGGGCGTGGTCCAGCTCGTTCCGGAGCCAGTCCAACATCGGAGGCGATTTCATCGCGCCGCTGGTGTACAATGTCGGGAATTTTGCCAAGCCCACGGCGGACAAGCCGTCGCTGATGAGCATGGATGAAGTGGAAACCCTGTTTCATGAACTGGGTCACGGGCTGAACAGTCTTTTCGGCAATACGGTGTACAGCGGCTCGAGGAGGGTGCCGCGGGATTTCGTCGAGCTTCCCTCGCAAATCATGGAGAATTGGGCGCGGGACCCGGCCGTGCTGAAGACGTATGCCCTTCATTACGAAACCGGCGCGCCGATCCCCCAGGAACTGATCGATAAGATGGAACGGGCCCGGCACTTCAATCAGGGCTTCATGACGGTGGAATATCTGGCCGCTTCTTTCCTGGACATGGACTGGCATGTGCTCACGGACGCAACCGAGCCGGACGCCGCGGCATTCGAAAAACAGTCGATGGACAAGATCGGATTGATACCGGAGATCGCCTCGCGATATCAGAGCACGAATTTCGGCCATATCTTCTCCAGCGGGGGATATTCCGCCGGCTATTACAGTTATATCTGGGCGGCCGTCCTCGATGCGGATGCGTTTCGGGCGTTCAAGGAAACCGATCTGTTCAACAAGGAACTGGCGGCGTCCTTCCGAAAGAACGTTCTCTCCATGGGAAGCAACGATATGATGGCTCAGTACATCAAGTTCAGGGGGGCCGAGCCCAAGGTCGACGCTCTGCTCGAAAGGCGGGGGCTGGATTGAGACCGGCCGACTCCTTCGGTCGTCGCGCATTCTGTTCTGCCGGAGACCGTCGTGGATCCGCTTTGCAATCGGCTACTTCTTCAAGTCTTCCCTGGCGAGGTTCTCCAGCTTCCTGCGTGCGTCTTTTCCCAGCCCGCTCCTGAAATAGTATTCCGGCGGCCAGTAGTGTTCCGGATCCTTCATCCAGGGGTTGTGATCATCCAGGCTGAGATCGCAGTCGAACCGGGCGAGGATACTGTGCCTGGTCTCTCTGGTTCCCGCGGTCGTGAAATGGCAGAGTCCCCAGGTGATGCCGCGTCCATCTGACGTATTCGTAAAGGCATCCGGGACATAGGGGCCCGGCGCGATCGGCATCAGGCTGACACTGGATGCCACGGTGAAGGACACCGTCACGGGACAATCATCGCCGCGTGTGCCGGACGTTTGCAGGAACCCCTGGTAGTAAAGATAATACTTTTCCTTCCAAACGAGAACGTCGGGCGTGGAGACCGAGGGCCAGCCCGCGAACGGCTTGGGCGGTCGCGGCACGGCCACGCCTTGCTCTTGCCAGAGGAAACCGTTCTTGCTGGTGGCGTACCAGATCTCCGCCAGGTCCCAGTCGGTTGAAGGAATCACGTCGGTCGCATCCTGTGCGCCACGAGGCGGGGTCTCGGTGTGGCGACGGGTGTACCAGACGTAGTACTTGCCGTTGGCCTTGATGACCTTGGTGGGATCGCGGCGCCAGATCGTGCCGTCCCCGTTGTGGTAGTCCAATCCCTCCAGTTCCGTATACCGAAATTTTGAAAACAGTTCATTTCACCACGTCGTCGGGGCGCTGTACGCGGTGTAGGCTCGCTCCATTGCCTCGCTCAGTGGCATATTCGGTTTCTCCCGGGGCATCTCGTATGGGAAGACTTTTTCCGTTACGTCCCCAACGGTTGCCAGAACCGGGAATGCCAACAAAACCAGACAGCAGGCACGTTTCATTGGATCGCCTCTTCTTTCCGGGGACACCGGCGTTTGTCCCCGATAGGGCAGGCCCTTCATCGGGCGGGCAGGTCGGCAGAGGTGCGGACCTTTGCCCTGAGTTCGAAGCTTACGGAATGATCCTCAGAATGAACAGGGTTTCTCTGACGAATCTCGTGATTTTGATTCAAAGCTTCATGCGTTCCCGGCGGTTTTGGAAGTGATCTGACTTGATCATTCAGGCGGTATTGCGTAGGATTACTCGTGGTGTACGGAGACCGTTGCGTTTTGTCGTTGTGGAGAGGGCGAATAGCAGATTGAGCCGGTAAGGTTCAGAATCGATATGACTCAAAGCAATCATCCACACTGCCTTTCAGGAAAGGATCAACACGTGGCAAACCAGAAGAACAAACCAGCGAAGGACCGGAGCACGTCTCAGGGTCGAAGGGCATTTCTGAAAGCGGCGGCGGCGTCGGTGGCACTGCCGTACCTGGTCCCGGCGTCCGCGATGGGCAAAGACGGGACCACCGCGCCGAGCAATCGCATCGTGATGGCCGGCGTCGGCATCGGCAACATGGGCCGGGGCGACCAGGGGTCCTTCCTCGGTCGGGGCGATGTCCAGTACGTCGCGGTGTGTGACGTCAGGAGAGACCATCGCGAGGCGGCGATGAACCGCGCGAACGAGAAGTACCAGAACAAGGACTGCAAAGGGTACAACGACTTCCGTGAGATCATGGTTCGCGAGGACATCGACGCGGTGCATTGCGCCACGCCGGACCACTGGCATGCGATCATCGTGATCGAGGCCTGCCGCAACGGCAAGGACATCTACTGCCAGAAGCCCGAGACCAAGACGCTTCGCGAAGGCAAGCTGATGATCGACGCGGCCCGGCGCTACAGTCGGGTCGTATCCGGCGGCAGCCAGCGCGTGCTCGGAGACTACCGCAAGATCGTCGACCCCTGCTGGAACGGAGACAAGGGCATCATCAAGTCGATCAACGTCAACGTCGGGCCGTTTCCGATGGACTGCAACAAGCCGGCCGAGCCGATCCCCGACGGCTTCGACTGGAATATGTGGCTCGGCCCCGCCCCCTGGGCGCCGTACCATCCGCACCGGTGCAGCGGCAGCTACAACATCAACGGCACCTGCTGGCGGTCGTTCAAGGACTATTCCGGCGGCGGCATGACCGATTGGGGCGCCCACCATTTCGGCGGCGCGACTTTCGCCATTGACGTCCGGGAGCTGGAACCCGAGGAAGTCATTTTCCACGACGAGAACGGCAAGAAGTACGCGACCTGCCGCTATCCGAACGGCAAGCTTCTCCATCACAACTATCCCGGCCGGGGCAACCTGGAAGTGGAGGGCACGAACGAAAAGGGCCCCTCGAAACCGGTTCCCAGTTACTCCGGTACCGGCGGCATCTACGGCGACTTCATCGACTGCGTCAAGACGCGCC
>JAFGCA010000467.1 GCA_016932895.1 Sedimentisphaerales bacterium
CTGCTCCTGATGATTCCGAACATGTACAAGATCGCCGGTGAGCTGCTGCCCACCGTTTTTCATATCTCCGCTCGCTCGGTGGCCTGTCAGGCGCTGTCCATTTTCGGCGATCATTCGGACGTGACCACCTGCCGCGAGACGGGTTTTGCCATGCTCTGCTCGTGCAATATCCAGGAGGTGATGGATTTCGCTTTGATCGCCCAGCAGTCCACGCTGGCCTCGCGCGTGCCGTTTTTGCACTTCTTCGACGGGTTCCGGACGAGCCACGAGGTGCAGAAGGTCGAGGAACTGACCTACGACGACATGCGGGCGATGATCGACGATGAGCTGGTGGCGGCGCACAAGGCGCGGGCTTTGTCGCCGGATCATCCCATGCTTGGCGGAACGGCCCAGAACCCCGACGTCTTTTTCCAGGGCCGCGAGACGGTCAACAAGTTCTATCTGGCCACGCCTGGGATCGTGGAAGAGGCGATGAACCGGTTCGCGAAGATCGTGGGGCGGCAGTACAAGCTTTTCGACTACGTCGGTGCGCCGGATGCCGAGAAGGTCATTATCATCATGGGCACGGGCGCCGACACGGTTCATGAAACCGCCGAGTATTTAGCCTCGCAGGGCGAGAAAGTGGGCGTCGTGAAGGTTCGCCTGTATCGGCCGTTCAGCACGAAGCATCTGATGGCCGCGCTGCCGAAGACGGTCAAGAAGATTGCCGTGCTGGACCGGACCAAGGAGCCCGGCGCCCTGGGCGAGCCGATGTATCTGGACATTCGCACGGCGGTCGGGGAAGCCATGTCCGACGGCATTGCACCGTTCGATACGTACCCGGTGATCGTCGGCGGCCGCTACGGCCTGGGCTCGAAGGAGTTCACGCCGGCCATGGTCAAGGCCGTGTACGACAACCTCGATGCCGCCAAACCCAAGCGGAGCTTCACGGTCGGAATCATCGATGACGTCACCAACACGAGCCTCGACATGGATTCCTCGTTTGAGATCCCCAGCGGAGGACTCTTCGCCGCCATGTTCTACGGACTCGGGTCCGACGGGACCGTCGGGGCCAACAAGAACTCGATCAAGATTATCGGGGAACAGACGGACAATTACGCCCAGGGGTACTTCGAGTACGATTCCAAGAAGGCCGGGGCGGTAACGATCTCGCACCTGCGTTTCGGCGATAAGCCTATCCGTCGGCCTTACCTGGTCAGCAAGGCCGATTTCGTTGCGTGTCACAACCCCAGCTTCCTGGAGAAGTACGACATGCTCACGCCGCTGCGCGAAGGCGGTACGTTCCTGTTGACCACCAGTCACGGCACCGATGAGGTGTGGGACACGCTGCCGCAGGAGATGCAGCAGCAGATGATCGACAAGAAGGTGAAGTTCTACGTCATCGACGCGATCTCGCTGGCCCAGGAACTCGGGCTCGGCGCTCGCATCAACGTGATCATGCAGACCGCGTTCTTCAAGATCAGTGGTGTCATCCCTGAGGATCAGGCCATCAAGGCCATCAAAGACGCGATCCAGAATACCTACGGCAAGAAGGGCGAGAAGGTTGTGAACATGAACTTCGCGGCCGTGGACAAGGCGCTGGACGCCGTCTACGAAGTGACGGTGCCCGAGAAGGTGAGCAGTCCGTGGAAGCGGCCGCCGTTCGTGCCCGAAACCGCTCCGGCGTTCGTCAAGGAAGTGACGGCGATGATGATGGCGCGTCGGGGCGACGATCTGCCGGTGAGCAGGATGCCGATCGACGGCAAGTTTCCCACGGGCACGACGAAATACGAGAAGCGGAACATCGCCGTCAATATTCCCGTATGGGAGCCGGACCTGTGCGTCCAGTGTGGCACGTGTTCGGCCGTGTGTCCGCACGCCAGCATTCGTATCAAGGCGTATGATCCGAAGAATCTCGAAGGCGGGCCCGAGACCTTCAAGGCCGCCGATGCCAAGGGCAAGGACTTCGCGGGCATGAAGTTCACGGTCCAGGTGGCTCCGGAAGATTGCACCGGTTGCGGCGCCTGCGTGCTGGCCTGCCCGGCGCAGCAGCGCGACGAGAACAAGCAGCCTACCGGCAAGAAGGCCATCAACATGGCGTTGCAGGAGCCCATCCGCGATACGGAGCGGGCCAACTACGAGCACTTCCTCGCGATTCCCAGTACGGACCGGTCGCTGTTCAAGGCCAACACCGTCAAGGGCAGCCAGTTGATTGAGCCGCTGTTCGAGTATTCCGGCGCCTGTGCCGGTTGCGGCGAGACGGCCTACGTCAAGCTGCTGACCCAGTTGTTCGGTGACCGGGCCCTGATCGGCAACGCCACCGGCTGCTCGTCAATCTATGGCGGCAACCTGCCGACGACGCCCTATACCACGCGTCCGGACGGCCGGGGGCCGAGTTGGAGCAACAGCCTTTTCGAGGACAACGCCGAATTCGCCATGGGCATGCGGCTCACCGTCGATCAGTTCCGCCTGATGGCGCTGGGTCTGCTGGATAAGGCGGCGCAGAGCGGTTGTGTGGAGAAAGAGCTGGCTGCCGAAATCCGAGCGACAACGCTGGCGGACGATCCTGAACAGGGTACGATTGAAGAACAGCGTGGCCGGGTCGAGCAGCTCAAGGCCCAGTGCGGCAAGAGCGATTGTGCCGAATGCAAGCAGTTGCTCACCGTTGCCGATTATCTGGTCCGCAAGAGTGTCTGGGCCCTCGGCGGCGACGGCTGGGCCTACGACATCGGCTACGGTGGATTGGATCACGTGCTGGCCAGCGGCCGGAACATCAATATCCTCGTGCTGGATACGGAAGTCTACTCCAACACGGGCGGACAGATGTCCAAGTCGACACCGCGGGCGGCCGTGGCCAAGTTCGCCGCCGCCGGCAAGCCCGCCCCGAAGAAGGATCTTGGCCTGCTGGCCATGACCTACGGAAACATCTACGTGGCCAAGGTGGCGATGGGGGCCAACGCGGGCCAGGCGGTCAAGGCGTTTGCCGAGGCCGAGGCGTATCCGGGCCCGTCGCTGATCATGGCGTACGCTCATTGTATCGCTCACGGGATCAACATGACCAAGGGCTACGACGAGCAGAAGAAGGCCGTGGCGTGTGGGCACTGGCCGCTGTACCGGTTCGACCCGCGTCTGAAAGACGAAGGCAAGAATCCGCTGCAGCTCGACTCCAAGGAGCCGACGATGGCGTTCGAGGAGTACGCCTACGGCGAGAATCGCTACCGGTCGCTGAAGCAGTCCAAGCCGGACGTGGCGGCCGAGTTGATGAAGCTGGCCAATCGTGACGCGGCCCAGAGATACCGGCTGATGCAGCAATTGGCCAACCTCAAGTGTGACCAGGGCGACGACGAGTCGAGTCCCGAATTCCAGGAACAAGCGGTAGGAAAATGACATGTGCACGAGGGTGAGCAAACGAGCGCTTTGCATCGTATGGGCAGGTTTGATGTTGACCGGATGCCGCTGGTACGGGGCGCAGAAGGCCGAGCCGGAGACGGAAGTACTGGCCGTCGGCCCGGACCAGGAGGCGTTGTCGATCCCGCCGGACTACGTATCGGCGGCGATCGACGCCACCGGCGGTCTCTCCACCTGGATACAGACCAAAGAGCGGCCATTTGCTGCGGTGGTCAGCATCTATGCCGATGACGGCAGCTTCTATCTGACCGAGCACGACGTCGCGGTGTATCCGTGGTCCAACGCCATCACGATCTCGTCCGACGAGCCGCGCTCGAAATTCACTTGGCAGCTTGTCGATGGACGGTACGACGTCAAGCAGGGCGACACACGTTTGGATGTGTCGCCTCGGGCCGAAGCCGGTCGCGACTACGCCGGGGCCTTGCTTCAGGTTGTCACCGCGCCGGCGCGCCTGCTCGCTCCCGGTGTCGTCCTGTCCCCTCGACCGGCAATGGTCAAAATCCAGGGCCAGTGGTATCAGCCGATTGAAGCGAAGTTCCCCACGAAGAAGGTCGTCGTAACGAAGAAGGGCGAAGAGCAAATCGTTGCCATCGATCCCTATTGGACGCAGGGCGTGTACTATCAGAACCAGAAGAGCCGGTTGGTGGATCTGGTCTGGCTGGCCAACCCCGCCGCGCAGAGGTTCCTCCTGGTTCGCGGGTATGATTATGCCCCGGTGCAGGAGGACGGCGTCCTGGCGCCTACGAAGATCGAGTTGTTCCGAAGCGATTCGCAGGAGACCTTTGGGGCACGGCTCTTCCAGGTTGACGTGAAGCAGTAGAAGCGCTCGCCCGAAAAGGTCATCGGCCCGGTGGGATGGGCGCGGTTTGGCGTCCTGAACGAAGCGCAGCGTCGTGAAGGGTCCGCGCTGCGCACGGGAGGAACTACTCATTCCGAGGCCGGATCCTTCGCCCGTGGCTCAGGATGTCAGAGTCTCGTTGCTCCAGAGTTCCTCCCAATCCGTAGTGCGTGGTCGATCTGATCCTCGTACACCGCATTTCGTGTTTCATTTCGCTTGCCCGCCAAAGACCGATTGCATCGCGGGAATCGGTGAACTATCATGGGGGAGTGCCCGTATGGCTACATTGCTGTGTGGGCTGCGCTTCGACAGAAACGTTCTGTGTCACGTGGGTAGACAGGATGTCCAGGCGAGCAACCATTTGGATTGTCTTCATTGGTGTCTTGATCGTCGCTCTGGCGGTTTTCTTCGCCGTCCGGGGCGGATTCGGGCCCGGCGCCCCGCCCGTGCGGCAAGAGCCTGCCGAGCCGCCTCCGGCAGCGGTGATTGACGAGGGCGGCGCGGACTGGCCGATGTTCGGGGGAAACCAGGGACTTCTCGGAAGAGCGCCCGGCGCGCTGTCGGACTCGCTGACGCTGCTGTGGCGGTTCAAGACCGGCGCGGAGGTCAAATCCTGTCCCGTCATCTGCGAGGGGCGCGTCTTCGTGGGTTCGTCCGACGCCAGCGTCTACGCAATCGATCTGCGCAGCGGCGCGAAGCTCTGGAGCTATGCGACCGGTGACGTCGTCGAAGCGGCGCCCTGCGTGACGGGCGGCTCGGTCTTCGTCGGTTCGTCCGACGGCGTGCTGTACGCCCTGGAGGCTGAGACGGGGGCGCTTCGCTGGAAGTACGAGACCGAGGCGGAGATCCTCGGTGCGGCCAACTGGGCTCTTTCGGCGGACGGGCAAAAGACCCGCGTCCTGGTGGGCAGCTATGACAACCGGGTGCATTGCGTCGATGCCGACAGCGGCCAGGCTGTCTGGGTCTACGAGACGGACAATTATGTGAACGGTTCGCCGGCGGCCGACAACGGAAAGTGCGTGTTCGGTGGCTGCGATGCGTTCATCCACGTCGTGTCGCTGGCCGACGGGTCCGAAGCGGCCCAGATCGACACCGGGTCCTACATCGCCGCCTCGGCGGCGTTCTTGGACGGACAGGTGTACGTGGGCAACTATGACGGTGTCTTTATCCGGGTCGACGTGGAGCCGAACGAGATCGTCTGGGAGTACGACCGGGGCGAGGCGCCGTTCTTTTCTTCTCCCGCCGTCGGCGCCGACGTGGTCGTCTTCGGCGGCCGCGACGAGCGCGTGCATTGTGTGCGGCGGGACGACGGAAGCCAGGTCTGGACCTTCAAGACCCTGGGCGAAGTGAACAGTTCGCCGGCGATTTGCGGTGACAAGATCGTGGTCGGCTCTGACGACGGGCGGCTGTACATGCTGCGCCTCGGCGACGGGAAGCGCCTGTGGTCGTACGAAATGGGCCAGCCCATAACGTCCTCTCCGGCCGTCGCTCACGGGCTCGTGGTCGTCGGTTGCGACGATGGCTACGTCTATGCGTTTGGTCCCAAACCCGGTGACAGGAGTGACGCTCGATGAGGATCGTGCAGATTACGCCCGGTTCGGGTGACAATTTCTACTGTGAGAACTGCCTGCGGGATGCGGCCCTGGTCAAGGCCATGCGCCGGCTGGAGCACGACATCCTCATGGTGCCTCTCTATCTGCCGTTGCAAAGCGACAAGACCGAGCCGCTGAGCAACGCCCCCATCTTCTTCGGCGGCGTCAACGTCTATCTCCAGCAGAAGTTTGCCCTGTTTCGCAAAACGCCGCGCTGGATTGACAAACTGTTCGATTCGCGCCGGCTGCTGGAGTGGGCCGGACGCAAGGCCGGCATGACCAGTGCCCGCGATCTCGGAGAAACCACCATCTCGATGCTGGAGGGCGAGGACGGCCGGCAGGTCAAGGAGCTGGACCGGCTCGTGGACTGGCTCCGGGCCGAAGAGCAGAAACCCGACGTCGTGTGCCTCTCCAACATTCTCCTCGGAGGGCTCGCCGGTCGCCTCAAGGATCGGCTCGGCGTTCCGGTCCTCTGTCTGCTGCAGGACGAGGACGGCTTTCTCGACGGCCTGACCTCTCCGTATGCCGAGCGCGCCTGGGAGATCGTCCGCGAGCGGGCCCGTGACGTCGACGGGTTCCTGGCGGTGACCGACTATTTCGGCCGGACCATGCAGGAGCGACTGGCGGTCGAGCCATCGCGGATGCACGTCGTTCACATGGGCATCGAGTTGAACGAGTACGCGCCCCCGGACACCCGGCCCGCCGAGCCGACCATCGGGTATCTCTCGCGCATGTGCCCCCAGCACGGCCTGGACACGCTGGTCGAGGCCTTCACGTTGTTGAAGAAGGAGCCCACGCTGGCGTCCGCCAGGCTGCGCATCTCCGGCGGCCGGTACGCCAGCGACGAGCCGTTCATTGAGCAGATGCGCAAGAAGCTCCGCGCCGCCGGCGTACTCGACGACGTCGAGTTCCTCGATACCTTCGACCGCGAGGCGAAGCTGGCCTTCCTGCGCGGTCTGACGGTGTTGTCGGTACCGGAGCCCAAGCCGGTGGCGTACGGCCTCTACGTGCTGGAGGCCCTGGCGATGGGTGTCCCCGTCGTCGAACCGGCGATCGGGTCGTTTCCGGAGACGATTGAGATGACCGGCGGCGGGGTGCTGTACGAGCCCAACACGGCCGAGAAGCTGGCCGAGTCGTTGGCGTCGCTGCTGTCGGACCCCGAGGCCGTCGGCCGATTGGGCGCCGCGGGCCGGGCGGGCGTGTGCAAGGCGTTTGATATCGAGAAGACGGCTCGTGACATGGTACATGTTTGCGAGCGGATGGCCGGGAAGGGAAACGAGTGAAACGATGATCGAGCTTGTGGACGTGGCGAAGGTGTACGGCGCGCCGGGCGGCCCCGGCGGCGTCAGCGTGCTCAAGGGAATCTCCCTGCGCATTGAGAAGGGCCGTTCGATTGTGATCGTGGGCCCCTCGGGCTGCGGCAAGAGCACGCTGCTCAACATCATCGGCGGGCTGGACCATGCGACCGGCGGCCAAGTGTTGTTCGACGGGCGGAACCTCGCCGAGCTGTCCGACGCCGAGCTGGCGCAGATCCGCAACCGCGAGATCGGGTTTGTGTTCCAGTTGCATCATCTGCTGCCCCAGTGCACGGTGCTGGAGAACGTGCTGGTGCCCACGCTGGCCGGCGGGGACGGAGCGTCGGGGCTCGAGATGCGGCGGCGCGCGGAGATGCTGCTGGAGCGAGTGGGATTGAAGGACCGCATGTCGCACCGGCCGGGCGAGCTGTCCGGCGGGCAGCGCCAGCGGGTGGCCGTGGCGCGGGCGCTGATCAACGAGCCCAAGCTGCTGCTCGCCGACGAGCCGACCGGGTCGCTGGATGAGGA
>JAFGCA010000468.1 GCA_016932895.1 Sedimentisphaerales bacterium
GGTTCGCCGATGGCCATCCAAGTCTACGAAATCCCCGACAGCCGGCGGTGGAGCGGCGACAACTTCGAGCTCAGCGTGAAGGTCGAGGGCACCGACGATGACGTGGCGGCGCGGTGGGCTGTGCTCACAAACACGCCGGTTTTGTGGTCGGGGCGTATCCGGCAGTTGCCGACGCTGGAATCGGATGGTCCGGACACGTGGAACGCGACGGTTCCATACTCGCCGAACGACAAATCGCCGGAGATCGGCGACTGTACGCTGAGCTGGCAGACCGGCGGAGGCACGCAACGAATCACGCAAGCGATCCAGACCGTCGCGAAGTACGCGCCGCCCGGCAAGGTAGCCGCGGAGAACTGGGGCGCGATCAGGGCCAGGCCGGACGGGACCGTCGAGGGCGTCGACGTGCTGGTCCCTGATTTTCGATGGACCGAACAGTACACGGTCAATCCCGGGATGCTGACGTGGGCGTATGCGATGACGTGCGCCTATCTTACGCGCTGCACAAACCTGGGCGTCTTCCGAGGTTTTGCGGCGGGGGAGGTTCAATTTCGGGGATCGTCGGCCTCCGCGCGGCTGACAGGCACGGTAGACGAGCCGGAGTTGCGGGCCGAGATTTCTTACGACTTTGCAGCCCAGCCGAACGTAGTCAACGTCCAAATCGGCGACATCGTGGGAATCGCCGCGAAGGGGTGGGAGTACATCGACGTTCGGTACGAGCTGACCGACGACGCGGCGGCCAAGAAGACGACGCCCAAGCCGATCGCTGTCTACGTTCACAAAGTGTATCCAGAGGACTCTTTCGACCCGCTGGGCATCGGGACCTAATCCATGGCCGATCCGCTGCAACGTGTCAACGAGGGCGATCCGGTTTCGGCCGCGGCGTTCAATGCCCTGTTGGACAACGCCCGAGCGGCAAGCGAACGGTTGGCCCAGTTGGCGGCCAGGCTCGGCGAGAACCCGCTGTTCTGGCAGCGGACCATTGCGCAAGTCAAAAACGACTCACCGCAGGATCGGATGCGGTTTCATATCCTGGGGCTCGACTCGCCGCTCTACGAGCCGCCCGGCGACACCTTTAAGGAGTTCCCTCGGCTCGTCGGGGTGAAACCGGCGAAGGATGTCCACGAGGCCCGGTTCTGTGTGTTGCAGGAGTGCGTGTCGAAGCTGGCCATCGGCCGCGCCGTCGTGTCGGGCGTGACGGTCGTTCAGATCGAGATGGTGCACGAGTGGCACGAGTGGGCCGACATCGACGACGAAAACTACGACAACCTGAAGAGTTGCCCCAAGCCGGCGGGTGCGCAGATTCTGGTTGTGGAACCGGGGACCGGCATCAAGTGGGCCATCGTCCGGTTGGAGCCTCCGCAACCTGACGGCTTCTGGGGCGTTATCACTTCGGTTACCGAGATCGGCACGGGCCAATACCAATACGGTTTCGTCGAGGTCGAGAAGACCGACTCCCTCTACGCCGGTTGGACGGCCGTAGCCGAGGGCAAGAGCGGCTATGCGTACAACACCGTAGAATGCCGGCCTGGCGAGGAGATCGAGCCGGCGCGACTGGCGGAGGTGGTGTGGATTCGTGAGGAGAAGTTTGGGTCCGGCGGTACCATCGAATTTTGGTTTCAGTACGAGGAGCGCGAGCCGGCGGGCTTCTGGGGCGTCATCACGTACGTTACGAAGATCGGCCGGGGGCAGTACCGGTACGGATTCACCGAGGTCGAAAAGACCGGCGCGCTGTACGCCGGTTGGACAGCCGTCGTCGACGGAATCGTTGACGACGCCTACAACACGGTGGAGTGTGTGGGGGGCGCCGAGGTCGAGCCTGCGAGGGAAGGGGAAGTTGTTTGGATTCGCACGGAGCGGTGGGGAGCTAGCGGGCTGGAGTATTGGTTCCAGTACGAAGAGCGGCAACTTACGACCACGACTTCGGAGCCGACGACTACGGGGGAGCCGACGACCACTGGCGAGCACACCACCACGGGCGAGCACTCGACGACTGAGGAGCACACCACGACAACGGAGGAGCCGGAGCCGCCCGAAACGATTGACGTGGCGATTTGCGGAATGTTCAACTTGTGCGGCGAGCGCATTCTGTTTCCGCAGGCTCGCATTTCGTTTCCCGCTGGCCTTGGCATCACAATAAGCGAAATCCCATCTACGATCGTGTCGCTGACGGAATGCGAGGGAACGACGACGGGGCCCCACTCGACGGCGCCGCCCGAACAGACGACCACCAGCGCCCACACGACCACCGGTGAGCACACCACGACCGGTGAACACACGACGACTGCGCCGCCCGAACAGACGACCACCAGCGCCCACACGACCACCGGTGAGCACACCACGACGCCTGAGCACACGACCACCGAAGAGCACACCACGACGCCTGAGCACACGACCACCGAAGAGCACACCACGACGCCTGAGCACACCACCACCGAAGAGCCGCCCCCGGAGGCCCCGTTCGCTGTCGACCCCGACACGGGCGTTGTGACGATAGCCGATCCTACTGGGCTGGCCATCGGCCAGGTGTGGGACGTTGTGATCCGGGTTACCGACGACCTGGCGGCGACCGATGACGGGACTGTTACGATTACGCTGGTGGCCTAGACCTGACCACCAGCCGCATGATTAGCCCGGCTAGGCCGGGAAGAAGAGTAGACGCTTGGCTGAGATTGCCCTGAAAGTTGGCGCCGGCGGTACCTACGAGGACGGGGACGTGCTCTGCGCGTTCAACCGTCGCCGTATCCTGCTCTGCCATGCCGAGATGATCTGCTGGCCGCGAATCGACGGGCGGAAGGTCGGAGGGCAGCTCGGCAAGACGCAGCCGCTGCTGGAAAAGCTCTACCAGCGGACGGCGCAGTACAAGTGGGAGCGGGTGAGCGAGACGGAGATCAAGCGGACGAACCTCTGGACGGGCAGCGAGATCGTCTACGGGTCGGAGAAGGTCGAAGACCCCGACCGGCCGAAACACATGATCCACTGCCGCGTCAAGCTGTATTTCGCTCTCCGCAACCGGAGCGGGAAGCTGCCGTTGTTCGGTTCTGCCGGAAAGGAAATCGCATACGGCGGTAACAGCAAGCGGGACGCCGCCACGGTGGGATTGCTGTGGGACGACATCGAAGCGGGGACGCCATTGCGACGGGTGAATCACGAACGCTGGCCGGCGGGCGTGCAAGACCTCAAGAGCCACCTGATCCTGGCAGTGGACGAGTTCGGCGATGCGGAGGCTGAATCGCTGGTCGCTCCCTTGCTCGACGAGAAGTCCCTGGAGGAAGAGAAGCCGGTGCTGAAGAAGCGGAGCCATCGCGTGGACTGGCGGGCGGCCCTGTCGGCGGCGGGCGGGCTGTCTGCGTCGGAGGCTGACGTGCTGGACAAGACGCGGAGCGTGGACGTGCGCGGGGAGCGGACTTTCGAGCGGGCGGGAATCATCCTGACGAAGGCGAAGTAGCATGGCGACTGTCACCAAGACCATCGGCACGACGGCACGCGACTACAGCACCATTACGCTGTGGGAAGCGGACCTGGATAATGATACGCCGTACGACGCTGGCGACGACGCGGTGGGCGAGTGCTACGACGACGCTGCGTTCAACGAATCGGTGACTATCAACGGCGGCGGGACGCTCGGGCTGGCGAGCGTGACGCTGACGGTTGCCGCGGGAGAGCGGCACGACGGCACTGCGGGAACCGGTTCGCGTTTGGTTCGCAATGCGGCGGGAAACATTTTTGATTTGGATGTTGCCGCGACCCTTGAGTGGCTGGAGATTACGACATCGACAGGCCAAACTACAACAGCAGTTGACGTGGGCGCGGCCAGCATCACTATAGATCATCTGTTGATTTACGATTTAGGCCAGGGTGTTGATTGGAAAGATGTTAAAGGCATCAAATACCCATCGGCGAACTGTGCCGGCAACGTCATTCAAAACGTGCTCTACTCCCTGCGTATCGGCGACTCGGGAAGTTATAACGCAGTTGGAATTGTGGACCCTACTGGGAACTGGACCTCCGCAGATGTGCTCGCAAACACGCTTTGGGATATATGGAAGGAAGCAGGCTCAGGCTCGGCCTTCGGGATTGTGTACAGCAACTATGCTGACGTTAAAAACAACATTGCCGTCGATTGCATTCATGCAGGGGCCGGGACTGCGGCTTGCTTTAGCGGAACTACAACGACCGGTACTCTGTTAACCAACGCCTCCTCTGACGAGACCGCCAGCGGAACGGGCAGCCTCACCGGCACGGACGGCATCGACTCCGGCGAGTTCGTTTCGACCAGCCCGGTAGACCTGCACCTGGCCGCCGACGCCCTCTGCATCAACGCCGGGACAGACCTCGGCACGACGCCGACGGGCGTGAACATCGACATCGACGGCCGCGACCGGGACGCTGAGGGCGATACGTGGGACATCGGGGCGGATGAATACGTTGTACCCCTCGCCCTGCCCGACTATCCCGACGAGGGGAACTCCAGCCCGTTCGAGCAGGATGAAGAGATCGTCACCGTCGCGGCAACCGGCGGCACACCGCCGTACACCTATTCGATCATTTCCCAAACGCTACGGTAAGGCTAGCCCATGGCGACGACTACACTGCCAGGTCCAGCATTGCCGGAAACGACGCCCGCGGTCGAATCGGTACCCTTGCGCGTCGCTGTCGTGATGCCCTCGCACAACGAGGGTGACCGGTTGGCGCACACGGTCCGGTGCCTCTTGGCTGGCGGTGCCGGCGTTGTCGGGGAGATTGTCATCGTCGACGACGGGAGCACAGATGGGAGCATTGATGCCATCGACCCGGGGCCGAGGTTGGGCAACGAGGTACAGTTCATGCGGCACGGGGTGGTGATTCGCGTGGTCCGATTCGCAGAGCGGCGGGGAGTCGCCGCGGCCCGCCAATACGGCGGAGAGCTTGCCTACCGCCACGGCGCCGCCGTCGTCCTGTTCATGGACGCCCACGTGTTTCTGAATCCCGTCGAGGGCTACCGGCTCGCACAACTGGCCGATCAGTACGGCGCCGTGGTCCAAGCCGGGTGCCGATCCTGGGCCATCACCAGCACCTGGACCCGGTACGGCGGGCGGCTGGGGCTGAACTTCGATCGCATCCTCGGCGTGTCCTATTCCGGCGACCGGCCGACTGAGGAGATCGGCCGGGTCGGCGCTTGCATCGGGGCCTGTTACGCGGTATCACGCGCCGCCTGGGAGGCGATGGGAGGATGGTTGAGCAACGGCGGCTTGTGGGGGTTCAACGAGCAACTGCTGAGCCTGAAGGCGTTTTTCTGCGGCGTGCCTCTCTACGTCCACCGTGACATCGCGGCCATGCACTACTTCAAGAAGAAGACCGAGGGCTGCGCGGCTTCGCGGGCGGACGTCTGGAAGGCCCGGTATGCGGTGCTGGCGGTGACGTTCGGGCAGGAAGCCTTCGACCACGTCTGGCTCCCCAGGCTCAAGCGGAAATTCTGGTCGCCCGAGATCAAGGCGTTTCTGGCCTCGGACGGCCTCCGGGCCGAACACGAGGCTTTCCAACGGCTGAAGCAGCGGACCGACGAGGAGTGCTTCGAGGTGCTTCTGCCCTGGCTGAGACGGTGGGAGCATTCCCCGATACCGCGGCAGTCGCAGATACGGTCAGAAATTGAAGAGGCCCTGGCGGTCGTCCAGCCGCTCCAACCGTCGACGTTCCTGGAAATCGGCTCCGCTAACGGCGGCTCGGCCTGGTTGTACGCTGGGGCTTGTCGCCCGGGCGCTCACTTGATCCTGGTCGACCGATGCGCCCGGGCGCATCGGGACCACCTGCAAACCACGATTGCGGCGTTGGAGGCCGAGGGCCGGCGGGTGACCTTGGTTCGCGGCAACAGCCGGGACCCGGAAATCGTCGAAACCGTCCAGAAGGCAGTCGGCAAGAAGAAGGTCGACGCCTTGCACATCGACTGCGACCACACCATGCCGGCCGTTCAAGATGACTGGAACAACTACAGCCCGTTGGTTCGGCCCGGCGGGATCATTCTCATGCACGATATCGGGACCCGGGGGCGAGAGTGCTGCCAGGTGCCCGAGTTCTGGGCGGACGTCCGCAGGGACAAGCGGGTCGCGGAGATTCGCCACGGCAGAGACAAGGGAATCGGAGTGATCTATGTACCGCGACGTTAGCATCCTGCGCCTTCATGACTTCATCGAGTACCCGCAGCTCGTCGTCGATTCGGTGGCCCGGCACGTTGACGGCATCCTGTTCGTCGTGAGCGACCGCACTGCCCCGGAACTGCTGGAGTTGCCCAACCGATGCGCAAAGACAATCGAGGTGGTGCGCGACAACGAGCCATGGAGCAACGGGCCTTCCCTGGATCGCTGCTTCCGGTTCGTCGATCGCCTGAAGCCGGAGACGGTGCTCTACACGGACCACGACGAGGTGTTGCCCGAGCGGTATCCTGAGTGCGTCGAGCAGTGGCGGCGGTCCGGCCGGCCGATGGCCCTTTTCCAGTTCGTCTTCACATGGGGGGAGCCGGGCACGATCGTCGCGCGGCGGGTCAAGTGCTGGTGGCACGCAAAGCTGATTCACTGGGAGCCGGGGATTCGGTTCGTGCCGTACCGCGGCTGCTGCTTGCCGGCAAACTGGGGCATCCGTCACGCGTGCCGGGTGGCCTATCCGCTCCGGCACCTGTGCTTCACCACGAAGGCCATGCGCGACAAGCGGCTAAGCTGCCGGCGACGACGGCGGCACGATCGGGCGTGGATTGAAGCGGCGACCAACCCCACCATCCCCTACGACCCGGACATGACCTGGGCCGAGTGGGCGGCGGCGGCTGCGCCGGCTATCTAGTTACTGGTGATACCACCACGCCCCGAATCGGCCGTAGTAATGAATGACGGCGCCGACAACGCCTACCACCGCTGCCAAGCCGAGTAGGACGCGACCCGAGAGATCGTCTCCCTCGACTCGGCTCGACGCAAGGAGCGACAGCGACAGGATTGCCAACAGCCCCGCCACGAAAAGGCACAGCCCGCCGACCAGTTGAACCAGCTTCCATTTCTTCGCGGTCAACTCGATTTGCACCGGACCGCGGCTTGCGACAGCCGGCTTGACGCGCACGGGCGGTTTCGGCCGCATCGCGGGCAGTGTGAACGGCAGCCGGCAATCCGGGCAATTGACCTGGGCTTGCGGGGCCCCCTCGACGGTTACGACTTCTGAGCAGTGCGGGCACGTGACCGTAAACTGCATGGCGTTGCCCTCCGATCTTATGGAACAACCGCTGCCAGCGGCAACGGGGATTTTACGCGCAAGCAAAGACTTCAAAAGGACTTTGCTTTATCCTCCGACATCATGTCAACGCCTTCTTTTGGATCACCCAGGACACGCAAGATGTCTTCGGTTGAACCAGCTTCCGCTCCATAGTGATCGTGCATTTCTACCACCCATTCAGGAGGGGCAGCCCTATGTAGCATCTCTTCTGGCATCAGGTCTTCCTTTCCTCCTCCGATCTTGAGGCTTGCCCTCGCGCGACGCTACCGCGCCGGGCCGCGCCAATCAACCTTCCCCCCCGAGAATTCCGCAGCGCTATGTCGACAAGCTAGGGGTCACTGGTTCGAGCCCAGTATCGCCCACTATGGGAGGCGGCCCGTGCCGCGAGGGCGGGCACCTTCAGCTTGCTGCTGTTTGCTCAACACGCCTCCCGCGCTTGACTTAATCAAAGGGTTATGCTACGCTCGGAGACATGCAAATCATGCCTGTCAACCTGCACACCGTCTTCCTGCAAAACGTCCGACGCCGAATGTCGGAACTGGGGATGACACAACGGGATCTCGCCAAGTCAATGAGGGTGACCGAGGCGTATGTTTCTCGGCTTCTGGCAGGGAAAAACGTCCCGAGCCTGGAAATGCCCGGCCGGCTAGCTCCCCATCTGGGGACCACGCCTCTCTACCTCCTGACCCCCTCCGAGCCGGAAAAACCGGAAAAAAAGATTCCGGCTGGGGTTGACGCTGCTTAACCAATATGGTAATCTCGCCGCTGTTGAGTAACAGCGGCGTCTCTCTTGGCCGACCTCTTCGGCCGCCCAGTGGGACGCCCCCCAGTTGGGAGAGTCCCATGGCCAAGACCCTCTTGCGGCTGGCCGCCGTGCGACGGAACTGCTTGGAGTGTTCCGGTGGTAACGCCAAGTGCGTGGCCTACTGCCCTTGTGATGGGCTCCACTCCACCCACTGCGAGTTCTGGCTTTTCCGCTTCGGATGCTCCCCCCAACGGGCTGCCCGCCGGTATGGCCACCATGCCGTGACGCCGGGCAAGATGCCGCCTGCAACGGCACTTTTGGATTCGTTGCCCCCAAACCTCCGGGGCTACCAGCCGGGCCCGTCCCGTCGCCAAGACGCCGCGCCCGCTGTGTGCGGCGGCGCCACAAAGGAAACCTGACGATGCCAAGTTGGACCTGCCCGAAATGCGACGCAAACGGTTACGCGGATGAAGTGGTCGGCGGGCTGGTCTTTGGCCCCCCCCAGTGCCCGGGCTGCGGGTATGAGAATCTGCGCCTCGGCGACCGACCAGCAGCTATTCCTCTTCGAAGTGTTTATACGCCCCCTCGCCCAGCTAGGCGAGGCGATGCGATGCGACCCACCACTTACCAAAGGCCAGTTACGGCACCTCCTTTTCGACCCTGACTGATCCTGACCAAGCCGTCGTAGGGAGATTGCGGCGGCACGGAGGCCCAGCGGCATGGACCGCACCGAGAATCGTCGGCTGAGGGCGACACGGCCGAGGGGAGCTGGGCCCCTGGCCGTTCTGTGGCTCGGCGCGGCGTACGCGCGCCGGGCCCTCTTTGTTTCCGAGATTCTCAAGGCGGGGCGGTTCGGTACACGGGTGCGCTACGCTGCGGCCCGTTCAGTGGCCAAGGCCGCGATGACGCCCCGCCTGTTTTGCTTCTTGGCACCGTGCGCACCGCCCCGCAGCGCCCCGACGCGACACGACGCCCGGCACGGCCCAGCCAAACAAACCAAAGGCCCGTTGGGCACTGGAGGACGAGACAAGAGGAGTTAGTGCTTTGGCACCACGCGCCGCCGCGCCAAGCGCGGCGAGGCACAGCCAAACAAACCAAAGGCCCAGTTTGGGCAAAAGAGTGAGACACGATGCGAGCACGCCACGCGGTAGACCTGATCGCCGAGGACGTGCTGGATCGCCTGGACCAGCAGGCCCAGGGCTGCTCCGCTCGCGAGTACCAGCGGCTCTTGCGGCAGATTGTAGATCGTTTGTGTGATCGCCTGGCCGGACGTAAGGCCAGGCATTGTGTGTACCCCAGACCCGGGAGAACGAAACGATGTCAGACGGAATGAGTATCAAGTTGGCCGAATACATCGAAGAGGCCATGCGGGAAATCGGGGCCATGCCACGGTGGAAACTCAGTGTAGATGCGCCGCCGCCGCCGCCGAGAGAGACAGTCGCAACGCTTCAGCTTGCGCCCGACTTGGTGCTGCACGTCCGCGAGTGCAGCGGGGGAATCGGGGCCAGCGTCTCCATTACCGGCATCCGCGACACGGACTTCGACGCCGTGTTGAGCAAGCTACCGGGCAAACTGGCCCCGAAATTCGAGGCGGCGGCTGCGGAGCTTCGCCGACTCGACTCGATGACGCCGCGGGGTGATTCGGCGGAGGAAGGGGGTGCCGAGTGAGTACAGCAGAAAAACCCCATATCTCGGCGACCCAGTACACCATGTGGGCGCGGTGCCCTGAGCAGTACCGCCGGCGGTACATCTGCGGCGAGGTGATTCCGCCGGGTATCGCGCTGTTGCAGGGCTCAGCGTTTCACGTCGGCGCCGAAACCAACATGCGCCAGAAGATCGAGAGCCACGAGGACCTCCCGGCGCCGGAGATCGTCGAGGCGGCGGCGGCCGGTTTCGAAGAGCGCGTTGCCGGTGGGTACGTGTTGAGCGATGAGGAGTCCGCCTGCGGTGCAAAGCTGGTGCTCGGGCAGGCCAAGGACCAGCTTGTCGCTCTCATGTGGTGCCACGCCGCTGAGCAGGCGCCCGATTACCAGCCGGTGGCCGTCGAGCACACCACGCGGATCCTCTTCCCCCACGCGACCCACGACATGCTGGCCATCACGGACCTCCGCGATGATCGGGGTCGGGTCGTCGACTTCAAGACGGCCGCCCGCAAGCCGCCCCAGGCGGACGCCGATACGTCGGTCCAGTTGACGATCTACGCGGCGGCGTACCAGATCGAGACGGGCCAGCCGCCCTCAGAAGTCCGGTTGGACGTGGTGACCAAGACCAAGACGCCCAAGCGGCACGTCCTGCCGTCTCACAGGGACCGGAACGACTACGCGGCCCTGCTCTCTCGCATCAACACGATGCTGGCCGCGATTGCGGCGCTTTCCGGACACGGCATCGAGCCCTGGCCGGCGGCGCCGGTCGGGGCCTGGTGGTGTTGTGACAAGTTTTGCGGATTTTGGCGGACCTGTCCGCATGTCAACAGCGAGCGAAAGGAGGCGGCAAAGGAATGAATGCACGGACGCTGCGAGTGGATGATGTGATTTTCCGCGAAGACTTGTA
>JAFGCA010000007.1 GCA_016932895.1 Sedimentisphaerales bacterium
ACCCCGCAACCGCGATAATAGACCGCTATCGCCGAAAATATTTCTCAAATTCCTCATTTTGCCCGCGAATAGGGAAAGTCGGGTTAGTACACCAGCTCGTCCTCTTGCCAGGGGCCGGCGGAGACGATGCGCTCGACTGAGGTTTTCGCTTCCCCGTCGCGCACGATGAGCAGCCCGCGAACGCCGGCGTGCTCGGTGCAGTAGGTCTTGACCTCCTCAGGAGTCATGATCATGAAGGCCGTGGACAAAGCGTCGGCGCCGGCGGCGTCGGAGGCGATGGACCAGGCGGCGATCTTGCCCTCAATCGGCCGGGCCAGGCGCGGATCGATGATGTGGCGGCCCTTTTCCACCCCGGAACCGCTCACGGCGACGCCCCGCAGCGCCAATCGCACCAGCGTGCGGCGGCGGTCGTTCGGATCGCTCAACGTCACCGGCCACCCCCGCATCCCTTCCGGCGCATCCAGCGCCAGCACGGAGCTGAATCCCCCGTGGATCAACGCCCGGTCGATGCTCCATTCGCGCAGCAGCGCCGCCATCCGGTCGACGCCGTAGCCTTTGCCGACCCCGCCCAGATCGACACGCACCGGGCTCTCGGCCAGCGTCACCGTGTGACTCGCCTCGTCCAGGTACAGCAGATGCGTGCCGGTATGCCGGCGGGCGTACTCCAGCTCTTCGGCCGACGGCGTCCGGGGCGCTCTGTCCTTGTCGAGCCAGCAGTCCAGAAGGAATCCGATCGTGACGTCGAAGGCACCGCCCGTCCGCGCGTGAATCTCGGCGCTGATTTTCAAACACTCGAAGGTGTCCAGGCCGAGCGGCACGGGCTGCTGGGCCGGGGCGTGGTTGATCCGCGTGACATCGCTGTTCTCGACGTAGCGACTGAGCTCCGTCTCGATCCGGTCCACCTCGTCGAACGCCGCCTCGGCCGCCTGTTGCGCGTAGAGCTTGTCTTTGTCCTGAACGATGATCTCGAACGTGGTCGCCATCGCCTGATGGGAAAAGCGGTGCACGTTGGGCAGGGACGCCCAGTCGCTCTGGACGAATAACGTCTCCGGCTTTTTCGGCTTATCCGCCATCGTCTTTCACGGTTCCTCCGAGGTATCCGAAGGCAGTCCGATTCTCCGCCGGATCTCATCGGCGAGTCCCGGATAGCGCCCGAGGAAATCGATGCTGTTCGGCTCGGCCCCGCGCGACAGCGCCTCGGTGTATTCCTTGACGGCTTCGCGCACGACAAGCTCGCTCTGGTAGGCCTCCCACAGGTCTTTCCGCACGAACCCCACGAGTTTGACCTGTGGTCGGAACCAGACGTAGTATGGCTCATCGAATACGTAGAGATACATCTGGCGCCGCTCGGGCGGCGTTTCCGTGTAGAGCCTGCGCCCCAGGGCGCCTTCCATCTCCTCGGAGACGAAGATCAAAGGCCCCACCTGGTCGGGAAGCGCGCTGCTGTATCCGCCGTTGTACGATCGCAGATACCACGGCAAGGGCCAGTAGTCGTGTCCGGCGCACGCAACCTGCACGGTCAAATCGCACGGATCGTCGTAGAGGCCGGCGTACTCTTTCACGATCTCGGCGATGGTGAAGACTTCCGGTGTCGGGTGGGCGTAGACGTATGGATTGCGGCTGTCGGAGCCATAGACATAGCTACCCCGATAGGCCTGGAAGGCTAAGTGCGCCACCGCAAGGGCCAACGCCAGCACGAGAGGAACGCGCGCAACGGGCCTTCGCGCCCAGCGCAGCAGTGCCGCCGCCCCGACGCCGGCCAGCAGAATCATCCCGTGCAGGAATCCCAGCAGACACCACGGCGTCTTGTACGGAATCGCCGAGTACACCGCCGTCATACTCACCGTGTAGAGCGCCAGGAAACGCAGCAGCGAGAGGTCCATCGCGCCGATTCCCTTGCCCGTGATCGCCACGACGACGCCCACAACCGCCAGCAGGACAATCCAACCCTCGGTCCAGATCGGCCCGCTGCCGTACCTGGCATACAGGAGCATTCTCAGGTAGTAATCCCACGCGTGAACGTGCGTGGTATCCTCCCCACCGCCACCGGCCCGGCCGAAATAGGTTGCGTATGTCGCGTATGAATCCAGGACGCCGCGCGGGCGAGTGAGGAAAGAAGAGTAAAACAGCGCCGAGACGCAGATCGCAGCGACCGCGGCCAGGCCGAGGTGAGCCGGTTTCACGGCCCTCAACAACTCCCGGACCGGCCGGCCCTTCCATTTCTCGCACAGAATCACCACGGCCAGGGCCAGACCCATCGCTCCCAGCGCGATGATACAGGTCTCTTTCGTCGCGTGCATGAGCCCGAGGAACACGCCCGTCGCGACGGCCCAGGGCAGCGTCTGGCTGCGACTGTAGCGATACCCCGAGACAATGGCGCCGAAGGTGAAACACACGAGCAGGATTTCTTGTATGTAGTATCGGCTGTAAAAGAGCATCGCCGGCGAGACGGCCACCAGCAAGGCCGTCCATATGGCGGCCGGCCCCAGACCGTCGGCGGCGAAGATCGTTAGCAGGATCAGGAGGACGCCGAAAACGACGGGAACGATGCGCACCGTCACTTCCGTGATCTCGGCGTACGTGCGGGCTCCGCTGAGCCAGGCGGGAATCAGCGTGAAGTAGTTGAGGGTGGGACCATGATACTCGTTGGGATCGTACTCGTACCGGCCCTCTTGGAGCAACGTGCCGAACTTGTCGGCGTGCACGGCCTCATCCGTGTGCATGGGCCGTGTCTTGAGCCGTGGCACCCGGCTTGCCAACGCGCCGAGTGCCACGACCAAGATCAATAACCAGTATGACGTGAGCCTCCTATGCGAAGAGGCCCAGTCGCGGGAGATCATTCAACCGGTTTGCCGTAAACATCAATCTCGATGTAGTGGTTCAGGTCGTTGCTGGTGTTCCCGTTGCTGTACAGCCGGACGTAGCGCGCCTTGGGGCTGCCCTGCGAGAGGCAATCGATCAGCTTGCCTTCGGAGGTCTCGACGTAGTGCTTGTCCTTGCCGATGCCCAGCCCGGCCGAGTTGTCGATATCGTTGTTGAACACCGTCTTGACGTCCGTGATGAAATCGGCGTCGTTGGAGACCTGAGCGACCACGTCGAAGTAGACGCGCGGCTGCTTGTGATAGTGCCACACGACGATGGCGTAGATCTCACATTCCTTCTCCAGGTCGACGGTGATGTACTGGACAAACGGGCCCAGCTCGACGTAGCTTCCGTCGGCGGCCTCTTTGTCGCCGTCGGTGATCATCTCGATATCGCCGATGATGGGCTCTTCGTCGCTGCCCGAAATCGCCATGTTCAGCGCCAGGTTGGTCGTGCCCTCAGGCGCCAAAAACGGCGGGCGGGGCTTGCCGAGCGGCTTCTCGAGGTTGTCCACGCGGGTATCCTGCGGCGTTCCCACAAACATGGGCTTGGGAAGGATGATCTTCACCGGGACCAGCTTCTCATCAGAGGCCGGCTGTGTGGCCTGGGGCTCCTCGGCCGGGGTTGTCGCCTCCGGCTCGGTGGCCTCGGGCTGCGCCGGCGCGGGCTGGGTCTCGGCCGGTTCGGCCGGCTTGACTTCCGCCGGTTGCGGCTCGCTCGGCTGGCTTGCTTCCGGTTGTTCCGAAGTTCCGTCATCCGGCGCCTTCGTACAGGAAGGGCCGAAGCACAGGCCCACGGCCAGTGCTGCCAGGAGGACGATCTTCACCATTGAATCCAGGTTTTTCTTCATCATTTCTTCGACCTCAATTACTCCAGAGCTCTACATACCTCACTTGACCTATTTGCGTATACGACGAAGCCGGTCAGAACCGGCGAAAGCGGGTATATTATCCGGCCGCCTACCCGTTGTCAAGTTGCGCGCCGGGCGATTTTGTTACACACTCGCGGCTCACGAAAGACGGCAAAAACCCGCCCCGGGATGCCTCCAGCGGGTCCCGAGCGAAAAAAAGAAGACAAAAAAGCAGGGATCCGGTTCGGGACCGAATCCCTGCATTGACTGCATGTAACGAATGCCGAGGCGCTATTGGCCCTTCTTTTCCTCTTCGGCACCGGCCGCAGCCGCTTCGGGGGCAGCCGGAGCGTCGCTCGGCCCCGCTGAAACGGCGGCCATCTCGACCGTCGGCGGCTCCAGTCCGGCCTTGGCCAGAATGAAGTACAGAACCGCACCGACGATGAACGCCACCAAAGGCGCCGCCGGAATGTTCACCTTGAACACGAGCGGCAGCATACCCACGATGAAACCGACCGCCCAGGAGATCCAGCCCGCCATGTTCCAACCCTTGCGGGGGCCGCTCCACTTCTTCTGCGACAGGAAGTAGTCGACCATCATGGCCCCGCAGACGGGACCGAACGACGCGCCGATGACGGTGAAGACGCTGACAACTTGACCTGCCCAGCCCGTCACCGCCAGCAGAATGCTGACCGCCGTGCCGATGCCTACCGTGATAAACGGATTGACCTTCGGCAGCGTGGTCTTGAAGCTGTTGGCCGCGATGAAGGAAGAGAAACACGCAGGCGGGAAAGCGGCGATCGCCAGCAGATACATAAAGACCGCGCCGGTCTTGGTGCTGCCCATCAGGGCGCCCATCAACTGGGTGGGATTCAAAATGGTCGCGTCTGTCGCTATGCCCGATCCGAAGGCTCCTGCGACGATGATCAGGGCCAAACCTCCCGCGAAGATGGTCGCTCCGGCGATGCCGACCAAGCCGCCCATCTGGACGTCCTTCTCATCGCGATTGTTCATCCCGAAATCCGTCCCCGCAGCGCCGGCTGTGGCAAAGAAACCGATCACATAAGTCAGCAGGATCGCAATCACGCCGCCGGCACTCAGGGCACCCGTGGCCTCGGCCGTCACGCCGACCTGGGCAGGATCGAAGTCGCCCACGCCACCGAGAGCCTTGAAGGCCAGCACAATGAGGATCACCAACGGGATCAAAGGCAGATACGTGGCCACCCGGGCGACATACTGAATGCCCTTGAGTCCCATAAAGGCCGCCACAATGGCCCATACGATGGCCACGACAATGTGGGGAGGCGTGCTGATTACCTGCATCAGCGTGAGGTCCGGATAAAAGGGCTTTACCAGGAACGCTGCAGAAAAACAGGAATTAACGCCCAGCCACCCGAATTGCAGCACACCCATAATGAAACCCGGCATCAGAAATCCGCCGGTCGTTCCATACGTGGATGTGCCAACGATGTAGAGAGGCAGCCCCGTCTTCATGCCGAGCATCGCGGGAACCATGTAGTAGAGGAAGTGGCAAAGCAGGGCGGCCAAAACCAGACCGATCAGCGCCGTACCCAATCCATGTGAAAGTACGCCGCCGAGGGCGCCCGCGGCCGTGGGTACATCCTGCCAAAAGACGAACCACAGCATGATGCCGGCGTAGGTCGGCGCCGTGTTTTTGTACCAAGGCGCCCGGTTCGAAGCCGGGTTGGGCTTGGCCATGCTCAAGTAATCTGGTAACGCTCCATTACTCATGATCGGCTCTCCTAAAGAAAATGCCCTGACTCAAAACGTCAGTATATAGAATCGGCAGACGGGGGGCTCGCGCAAGAGGAAAAGTCCTTCCCCGGGGATCCCGGGAGGACTCAATAGAAAGACGGTTTGATGCACGTTCTTTCTCCCCGTGGCTCGCACAAGCCCTCGTGCCGGCATCGCACGACGTTACACGACGCCCTCAGATGCGCTCTGCACCGGTCAGAGCGTCACCTATCCACACCCACCGCGGGCTTGACCGTTCACACCGAGGGAGCGGCAAGCCGGCGCTGGAGCGGTCTTTATCGCGCCATTTGCAGGCGGGCCGCCGCGTACGTATGAAGAATCACGGCGACAGCGAACAACAGAGCGCTCCAGCGATGGGCAACCAGCAGAATCTCCTGCCAGTGCGTTCCAAACAGGTGAAGCATGCTCAGAACGATCGATAAGATCAAAGGCAACGACAGGCCCGCGATGGCCCAGAACATCGCCTTCTTAACGATCGCGGTGCACTGGCACGGACCCTCCTGCATGGGGATGCGCAGGTTGGTCACACGGCGCAGCAAGCGCCACAGCCAGGGGCATTCGCTTCTTTCGAAGCGGTTGCTGCCGGCCCAGGTGATGGTGATGATCGCCAGACAGACCGCGAAGACCGCCGCGAAGGTGCTGTGGATCATAATGGGAAAGCCCGAGATGTGCTCCCCTTTCACCAGCACGGGCCAGAAACCGGTGATCGCGAGAACGACGAAGCACACGGCCGTAACGAGATAGCACAGCTTCTTCAACGCGCCCAACAGACTTCGCTCCTGCTCGATCAGCAGCAGGCTGAAAACATGGACGATCCGGGGAATCACCCCGACGCCCGCCCCGCGTTTCACGGGAAAAGCGATGCAATGCAGTGCAATGCCGATCAGAGTCGCCAGGAATACGATAATCGCAACGGTTTCGAACATGCTAATTACTCACCCAAGCAAAGTCTATTCTTCTTCTGCCAGCACCTTGGCCACGGCGCCCAACGCTTTGAGCCCGTACAGCAACAGGACCAGACCGATGATACCACACGCTCCCAGAGCGAAGATCTTCATCATCGGCCGGAACACAAACGATACCGCAAACGCCCAGGCGTAAACGGGGCTCACGCTATCCTGGAAATCCACCATCTTCTTGGTCACCGGCTCAGCCGATGCGACGGGGCTGTCCACGGCCACCGAGCCGAAGAAGAACGGCGCGCTCGTCGCGTGGCAATCGGTGCAATAGCGGATTCCCAGCGACTGCGCTGCGGGCCTGACGGCATGCGCCAGCGGCCACATATAGGGCTCGGCCTCCGGATGATCCGCCTCGGTCACGAGCTCGCCCGCTTCGTCCAGGTGATAGAGCGACCCGCCGGCGACGTACACCGCCTTGTCGGCGGCGATGTCCGCCAGAGCCTTCAGGGCCGTGGCAATCTGCTCGGGCGTAAAGGCCGGCCAGCCCCCGCCCGCGGGCCCCTCGACGTCCTTAAACGCATCTGTAACGGCCTTCTCGACCGCATCGAGCTCCAGCGGCTTGACCCCTTCGTCGTTGAGATTGCCCCAGTAGGCGGGCCAGACCATCTTGTGCGGGGCGATCTGGTTTTCCGTCGTGCCGCTGGCGGCGCCTCCTTCGGCAAGAATGGGCGCCAGGACGTGGGGCAGCACGTTCAGGTCCTTGTTGACGTTCGGTGTTCCCAGCCGGTGCGCCCGCGCGGTCTTGGTCAGCACGGCCTGGTCGCCCGGCCAGGGGCCGGAGTGACACGCCGTACACGTGAGCCTCTCGAAGTGAACCGTCGGAATGCCCACGTGCGTCGGGAACGGAGCCCCGAGCCGCCCGCCTTCCGGGCGCTGCCCATCTTCGTTGCCGAGATGGCAGCCGCGACACGAGGTGGTCGCCGCCATGGCGTTGCCCGACTCCTCGGCCTCGCCTTCATAGCCGCGGGTGATATTGTGATACAACCCGTTGCGGTGGCAATCGACGCACGTCAGGCCGGCCGCCAGGTGAATGTCCTCGTCGGCCGTCCATTTCTCGGCCTTCTCTTCGCTGCCGGTGCCGTAGAGATCGCTGTGGCAGAAATAACAGCGGTGGTCGGGCACCTCGCGGACGACCTCGACCAGAACGTTGCCGTTCTCATCAAAGCGGTCCTTGTCATACGTGACGCGCGGAGCGTTCTTCTCCGTCTCGTCGGGAATGAACGGATCGTAGGTAACGGAAACCTTGGCCGCCGACCCGGTCACGTTGGCGAACTCACACGACGCCGTGGCCGCCCAGCGGAAGTTCTCCTTGGCCGAGACTTGTACCGCGTAGCCGTTGACACCGCCCTGGTCCTGCCCCGGATGAGCGTTGTGGCACGCCAGACAGTTGACCTCAAGCTTCCCCGAGACATACTGCTTGGCCATACTGTCCCCGTCGGTGGCCTTGACTTCGCCGACGCCGCCGCCGGGCATGTGCCGCCCGAAGATCTTGGTGAACTCGAACGGCGTCAGTCCGACGTCCCCGGGGCTAAACGCGCCGGGCCAGGGGCGGTACGACAGGGGAAGCTGGATGCCCAGCTTCGGGCTGAAGTAGATCCACGGCTCGCCCG
>JAFGCA010000469.1 GCA_016932895.1 Sedimentisphaerales bacterium
GTAACCTGGGCCTGACGATCTGTCTGGAGCCGCTCTCGCCCGTCGAGACGAACTTCCTCAACACCGTCGAGGAAGGGATGAAGATGGTGCGACAGATCAATCATCCGAGTCTCAAGATTCATCTCGACGTCAAGGCGATGTGCTCCGAAGACAAGGGGGTCCCCGAGATCATCCGTTCGGTGACGAACGAGGACATCGGGCACTTCCACGTCAACGACGCCAACCTCTACGGTCCCGGCATGGGCGAGGTCGATTACGCCCCCATCGCCGAGGCGATCCGCGACGTCGGCTACGACCGCTGGCTCTCCGTCGAGGTCTTCAAATACGACCCCGACCCCGAAACCATCGCCCGAAAGAGCATCGAATACCTCCGGACCTTCTGGCCGTAAGCGCCGCTTCGGGTGACGAATACACATGGCTTACGACGAGGCAGGCCCCCGGGCCTGCCTCTTTCTTTCGCAGCGTCAGGAGCAGGGTGCGTTCTCAACCCACGCGGAAGGACTGCACGGGACGAGATTGCTTCGTCGCTGTGCTCCTCGCAATGACATACACGAGTCCGTGGTGTCATTGCGAGCGCAGCGAAGCAATCTACCGTCGCACGATTTGTGAAACGCACTACCGCACATCTTTCTTCGGCGGCGTCAGACTTTGAAGAACACCTTGTGGCGGTAGAGGAACCAGAGGACGAGCCAGCGGGCCATCAGGGCGCCCAGGGGCAGGACCAGCGGCGCGACGAGTCCCGCGTGTTCCGAGAGGCCGCCGAGAAAGAACCTCGCGATCCCGCCGAAATCGACGAAGCGCTGCAGGAAGTAGATCGTGATCGCGTTCATCCCGATGACCACGAAGAACAGCGACCATTTCGTGTACCCTTTGACGTCGATGACCCAGTAGAACAGCGCCAGCAGCAACAGGCTCCAGCCGCCCGCAAAGAGCACGTAGGAGCTGGTCCAGAGGATCTTGATGATCGGGAAGGCCAGCCCCCACAGGAGCCCGGCGGCCAGGCATACCACGCCCGCTCCCGCCAAACCGGCGGCCTTGCGCGAGCCGGAGCGATTCGAGCGAAGCCAGTGCCCCGCCAGCGCGCCCAGGAGCGCAGTACAAACGGCCGGGAAGGTCGAGAGCACCCCTTCGTTGTCCCCATGCCCATAATAGAGCTTGCCCGGGATGAGTTGCTGATCCACATAGGACGAGAGGCACCCCTCCGGCGTCAGGTCCCCGCTGCCGACGCCCGGGACCGGCACCAGCATCGTCACGCCCCAGTACAACAGCAGGACGGCCGCGACGACAAACGCCTGCGTCCGCCATTTCGTATGGATCACGAGCAAGGCCGCGAAGAAATAGCACAGGCCGATCCGCTGCAGCACGCCGGGCCAGCGCATCTCGGACCAGTTGAAGCGCAGCAGGCCGTTCATGATCAGGCCGATGAGGATGAGCGAGGCCGTGCGTTTGATCACGTGCAGGTGAATCCGGGCCAGGCTCTGACCGCGCTCCCGCCGGCGTGAGATCGAAAAGGGCATCACGACCCCCACCAAAAAGATGAACAGGGGGAAGATCAAATCCTCGAAGCGGAACCCTCCCCACTTGACATGTTGCATTTGCTGCTGAATCGTCCGCGTCACCGGGTGGTCCCAGACCTCGGGGAGACTGGCGAACACAGTTCCCCCGCCGGTGATCCAGAACATATCAAAGCCGCGCAGCGCATCAATGGAAAGCACCCGCCCACTCTGCCCTCGGCCCGCCTCGTCTGCCATTTCTCGTCCCCTCGTCTGAACCACGACATTCCCACCTTCCGGCCCACCGACACACCGCCACGGACCCGACCGCCACAACATACCACCGACCCGACCGGATTTCAACGACTGCGACCCAGGGGCAGGCGGCGTGCACGGGACACCCTGCTTCTACGAGGATTCGGAGGACACATTCATGCGAGGATCGCTTCACGCATGCGTGGGATCTGTGCACGTCTGCATGTCACACGCAGCCGGCGAGGACGCGCTTCTTCAGGGATTTTTTGGCTCGGTGGAAGTGGACTCGGGCTCGGTCGGGGGTGGTCTGGGTTCGGGAAGCGATTTCGGTGTAGGGCAGTTGCTCGTAGCAGCGGAGGTGCAGGACGTCGCGCTGGCGGCCGCGGAGCTGCTCGACGGCGGCGGCGATCTGCGCCAGCGTCTCGGCGCGGATTGTGGCATCGAGAACGCTCTCGTCGGCCCCCTGCCGCTCACTGACCACACGCCGGTCGCGGTAGAAGCTGGACTGCTGGTGCCGGCGGCGCAACAGATTCTGGACCTTCGTCCAGGCGATGCGGTAGATCCAGGGCCAGAACTTCCCATCGTCGCGGAGCGAGTCCAGGCGGGAGATCATGGCCAGCAGCGTCTCCTGGAGGATATCCTCGGCAGCGTCGCGGTTGAGCGTGGTGCGAAAAACGAAGGGGTACAGTCGCTCCCAGACCAGCACGGCCAGGCGTCCCATGCCGCCCTCACTCCCGGCCCGCGCCTGCGACAACAAATCGATGTGTTCGTCATCCTCTCTCATCTTCATTCGCCTTTCCCATGCCACCGGCCACGCATCCGCCGGCGAACCCGTCTGCCTTACGGAGGACCGCATCCCGGCTCGGCCGGCATCGTCGTCCTACACGGCCCTCGCTTGTAAGAGGCGGCTCTCCGGCTCGCGGTAACGCAGATTCGGCGCAGAAATTCGCCCTATGAAGCCGGCTCGCTCTCGGGCTCGGCCTCCACGGGCACGATCTCCTCCTCGGCCCGCCCCCCGTCGAGGACCCGCCAGGCAGGCGGGGTCAGCTCGGGCACCTCCCACGCACTGGCGCAGCGGTGGCACTTCTCCATGTCGGGCCGGCGCGGGCGGCCGCAGTTGCGGCATGTTACCTGCGTCGTTCGGGGCCGCGTGAGCCGATACGTCAGCGCCACCGGCAGTCCGAACAGCATCGTCGCCACGATCCACCACAGCCTTTCCTTGCGCGAGATGCCCAGGCGCGTGCAGTCGCAGGCCACCTGTCCGGCAAAGATGCCCGCCAGCCCCACCGACAGCATGAGGAAGGGCAACGCCTCGAGGAAGCGACGCACGGGGCCATAACGCATGTTCCGGCTGGCCATAGCGACGAAAGAGTTGGGCAGCACGAAGACCCCGCGATGGCCCGCCGCCGCCTCTATACGCGAGGCGGTGAAATGCGAGAGAAACAGCAAGACCGGCGGGTGCATATTCTCCAGGAGGTACTTGAGCCCCGTCAGAAGCCGAGCGCCCGGCAAGTGCAAATACGCCGCCCGGGCCGAACCCCAGCCGCGCCGCCTCTCGGCGTATCCGCAGGTCGTCGAGCCGGTCCCCACACGTCTGCCGTTCGGATCGAAGACGTGCAGCGTCATCGCCGTCGCGTCGCGCGAAACCGTTGCCACTCCACAGCCGACGTAAGTCCGGTCCTCCGCCACATACACGGGCCGGAAATCATAGGCAAACACATCGGCGGGCGCCACGGGGTCTCTGGCCTTGTGGGGAAACAACGTCTCCGGGACCGGCAGCACACCGGCCCGGCCGACGATCTCCAGCGTGTCGCGGTCGAGCAGATCAATCCGCCCCGAGGCATCCAGGACGAAGGTCTTCTTCGTGTCGAAACCGTAGGAATACGTCTGTATCAAAGGAACGAGACGCACAGTTGACGAGCCGACGTCACTGAAGAGCTTCATATACTCCGGGCCGTATATCGACGCCATCTCAGCGGAACCCTCATCCGGCGTGTTGGCATCCGCCTCGCTCGGCGGCGGTGATTTGGGCAGATCTTCGATCATCGGCTCTCTGAGATTCACCCATACGCACGAGTCGTTCTTGCTCAGCCGGCCGATCTGCACGGGCCGGTTCGAAGCGTCTTCCGGGAACTGCGGGCCCTTCCGCACAGCCTTCCGGAGCCAGTTGATGCCGAAGAAACGGCGCAGACTGCGGTCGTACACAATCCAAGGCCGGTTGGTCTCTTTTGACGCCAGCGGATCGGCGAAGCGGCCGAGACTCTCGTCCGGTTCCTCGGCCATGCCGTCGGGTCCGGCATAGAGCGTGATCTTCTGCGTCACATACGTGCCGTCGGACTGAGACATCCTCCGCGTGTCGCGGTAGACGATCAAACCGAGGGACCTGTCCCAGTACACACGCGCGCCATCCGGATCGCGATCCCAGGAGTAGACATGCGAACCCGGCTCCTCCATCAGGCGATTCTGCATGTACTGCACGAGCCCGAGGCTTTGCGCACACCCTTCCTCAACGCGCAGGTGCGCTTCCACTCTCGACGGAGAGACGACATTGGGTTCGCCCTCCAACTCGGAAGGAAACAGGTGCGAGGGAAGCACCTGCGGACTGTCAATGGCCTCGGCCAGCAGGAACTGACGTCCCAGCTCACAAAACCACCGGGCCCAGAACAAACCCAGGCATACCAGGATCAGGACGAGCACGCCCGTCGCTACGACGTTCACAACGCTGTATCTTCGTACATTCATCGCCAACACCTTACAAAGCAGCGGTCGTGTAGTTGGTCCAGGTCCGCACCAGCAGGGCCCCGATTAACAGCAGCAGGATGACGATGGCCTCGGCGCCGAAGCCCTTGATCAGAAACACCGGCATGATCAGCGCCAGCAGAAGAACGCAGCCCGCCACCAGCAGAATCTTGTTGCTCGTCCAGCCCATGTACAGCCCCACACAATAGCTGGCAAAACCCAGCAGCGCGACCGTCGTCGATATCTCCACAATCATCCGCGCGTGAAACGCCAGCGGCGGCGCGAACAAATGCACCAGAACGATGGCCACCACCGCCACGGGGATCAGTGCCGACAGCACGAGGAGCGCGCCGGCGGCCACTCTGGCGGCCAATATGCGGCTTCGCGTCACCGCCAAAGTCGCCAATAGCGGCGAGACGCGGTTGGCCCGGTCGGAGTACATCTGGGCCGCACCCAGAAAGCAAAAGAGCATCAGCAGACCCTGCATCGTGAACGCCCCGAACGCGAAGCTGGCGTCGGGGATATCCAGCATCACCGTGTAGATCATGATGCCGATCACGATCAGACTCATGAGAGAAGTCAGCACCACATATGCGATCTGGTCGTACAGCTCGCGTTTGATCAAAGTCAGCATGTCAGACCTCGCTTTCCGAAACGACCGCGGCGGACGCCGGCCGCGTGCATTCGATGAAGATGTCCTCCAGGGACATCGGCAGCTCGGTGCAGCTTTCGGGCCCGAACGTATCGAGAATCTTCTGCTTCCGGGCGTTCCAGTTGGCCACCGTGAGCACCATCTCGCGGCCGCGGTCCTGCCGGTTGATGATCTCGGTCAGGTACAGGTCGCCCGGCAGTTCCGTTGGGAAGATCACCCGGAGTTTGCGGACGCGGTCCTTGAGATCGTCGAGCTCGCAATCGACCACGATCTTGCCGGCCATGAGAATCCCGACGCGGTCGGCGATCCGCTCGACGTCGCTGAGGATGTGAGAGCTGAACAGGATCGTGCGGTTCTGCTTCTGGATCAGGTCGATGGCCAATTCGAGGAATTGCCGGCGGGCCACGGTGTCCAGGCCCAGCGTGGGGTCGTCGAGGATCAACAGTTCCGGCTCGATCGCCAGCGCCAACGCGAGATTGAGCTCGGCCCGCATGCCGGCGGACAGCTCCTTGACCTTGCGGTCCATCGGCAAACGGAACGTCTCGATGAGCCGCCCGAAGAATTCGCCGTCCCACTTCAGCGAGAGGCCCTTGCACAGGTCGATGAGGCGGCGGACCTTGTAGTTCTGGATCAGGTTGTGTCCCTCGGCGACGTAGCCGATGCGGCCGTGCGTCTGGGCCGGGAGCGTCGTCGAATCCTGGCCCAGCAGCGCGGTCCGGCCCCGCGTCGGCGGCTCCAGGCCCAGGAGGATGCGAATCATCGTGGTCTTGCCCGAGCCATTGCGCCCCAGCAACCCGTAGATGCACCCGCGCGGGACCGTCAGGTCGATCCCGTCCAGCACGCACCGGCCGCCGAAGTACTTCACTACATGTTCGACCTCGATCACGTTGTCCGGCATACTACCTCTCCTTCTTCGCCGCCAGGTTGAACTTCGCCGCCGCACTCTCGAACCAGCCCGCCAGCGTTTGTTTGTCGATCTGCATGTGGAACGCCTCCACAACGATGCGCTCCAGCTCGTCGCAGATGAGCTTGCGCCGCACCGCCTTGCTCAACGTGCTGTCCAAATCGGCGATAAACGCTCCGGCCCCGGCCCGCGTGACGATGATCCCCTCCTGCTCGAGCTGCCGGTAGGCCTTGCCGATGGTGTTCGGATTGATCGCAAGCTGCTGGGCGAGCTGGCGCACGGTGGGAAGCCTCTCGGCCTTCGCCAGCCGACCTAAGGCGATGTCCCGCTTGACCTGATCGATGATCTGCAGGTACACGGGACGATCCGATGCGTTGTCAATGCGAAACTGCATTCGCCCACCCTGTCATTTGTACTATGCCAACTATTACAAGTATGACAGATGCAACGAATGAGTTCAAGGAAAAATCAGAAAAAAACAAAAAAATGAGGCCCGGCGCACACGCCCGCGCGGCCCGTGTCTCAACGAGGAGCACCTGGGCCTTGCTCGACCGGGGGCACGTCGTCGGTGTGCCACTCGTAGGCGCCGATGTCGATGCCGTTGCCCTGGGGCCGGGCGATGCGGTCGCGGTCGAGCTCGGGTGCGGCGGTGCTGCTGCCGGCGTCGATGGCAGCGGAACCGGGCAGCAGGTGCAGGTCGAAGCGGGCCACATCGACGAAGAGTGCGGCCGGGTCGCCGATTTTCAGGTTGTTTTCTTGCAGGACAGCGGCCGCACTGGTGAACGCCGTGGCCAAGTTGTTGCGGACCACGCAACCGACGGGAGGCGTGCCGTTCTTGTGCTTGTCGATGCAAATCCAGGGCGGGCCGGGCCGCGTGTCGTTGCGATCCAGCACGGTGTTGTTGATCACCCGGCAGTTGCGTGCGCCGCCCAGGGTAATGCCATGCCAGTGGTCGGTGATGATCACGTTGTTCTCCACGACCCAGTCCACGAAGGTGCCGTCAAAGCAGCCGATGCCCTGCAAGGCGCCGCGATGGGGCTGGTTCGGGTCCTCGTAGTTGATGATCGTATTGCCGCGCAGGACCACGCCCACGACCTCGCCGCTGCCGACGCCGTCCGGGCCGGTGGACCACGACTGGAAGCCGTCGTCGTGGTTGGCGTTGACGTTGTAGCAGTTCTTCACGGTGTTGTACTCGAACGTGCAGCGGTCGCCGAGCCCGCGCAGACCGTCGCCGGCAAAATTCTCCACCAGGTTGCCGCTGACCAGAGAGTCGCTCGCGTCCACGGAAATTCCGAAGTTGACATTGAGCAGGCGATTGTTGCGGATCGTCATCCGCGCCCCGTCGACCTGTAAGCCGTTGCAGGCCCGCTGGTTCCAGTCCTCGGCCGTCCAGGCGGAGCTGTCCGCCGCCGAACGAATCGCGCAGTCCTCCACCACGATGTCGTGGACGGGGCCCTGCCAGCCGTGGCTGTCCAGATCGATCAGCGTGCCGCGCTTATAGCTCTCGGCGAACTCGGCGCTGACGGTCAGCCCGCGAAGCGTCCAGTGCGCGCCCGCCCGGATGCGCACCGACGACAACAGCGGCTTATGCCCCTCCTCGGCCGCGATAGTGATGTTGCCAGGATTGTAATACCCGGTAACCGACAGCGCCCCGTGGTAGCCCGACCGCAGCCGGATCGTATCCCCCGCCCGCACCGGCGCCCCGGCGTTCCGCTCCACCAGCTCGCTCTGGGCGGTATACGGCAGTCCATCCCACCGCCGCGATTCTACCAACCCCGCGTCAAAAACCCCCTGAATCGTCCGCCAGGGCCGCCCCGCACTCCCATCGCCGGCGTCACTACCCTTCACCGGATCCACATAAAACTCCGCCCCCTCCGCCGGCACCGCAACAAGACACACTCCCACACAAACCAACAGCCTTAGCACCATTACCGTTCCTCCACGTTCCTGTGACTTCAAACCAATGGGCCCCACGAAAGTCGGAGATCTCCGGGACATATCTATAATTGTAGACACCTCGCGCAGACCGTGAAAGAAAAAAGCCATGTAGGATGGGCAACTCGCTTGCCCATGGCGGTTCCTATCCGGCGTATCGGCAACCACAACTTCGCCCCGCCCACCGAGCGACAGCCAAATAGCTCAGCCAAGGCCTACCAACACGAAACCCGATCAAACAACGACGTGCGACGCACGCCCCTCTGCGTGGAACACATTATCCAAAGACACTCTCACGTCCCGCAGGAACCACGGTCCGTCCCTCTATCGGGCTCCGAGTCTGCCAAACTTCTCCAACTGTGCAGACGTTAGTCGTCCTTGCTGTTCGCGCGTTTCGATCTCTCAGGACGCCAGCGACTACGATAGACATTGTTGTCTTTGAAAAGCACGTAGTTTACGTAACGTTCCACAAGGTCTTGAAGTGTTCGGACTTCGCCTTCTCCGACAGACAACTTATCGTGAACATCTGTGTCGCTTCCGTGAAGAAGCGTATTTCTCATGCGCTTGAACTTCCCAAAAGCCTTGATATCTGCCTCCCATCCTGGGAGTTTCGCTGCCGTTGCCACATCCTCAAAACGCTCATCCAGTGTTGGCCCCGTTCTTGTGACCAACCTATCGATGAACGATATCAGTTCCTTTGATTGCTGGCCTCCGTGTTTCTTCAATAGCACGCGAATCGATTTAGCCCGACGTTTGTCTTCTTGGTTCATCTTTGTCTCTGTCACGCCAGTGAGAACAGCCTCGAGGGGAATGAACAAGGCGATAAATGCCTGAAGATCATCTCTTTCATTCCAAGCTCGCAGAAGCCAATGGAAAACAAGACTGAAGTTCTTCAATGCATCAGCAGAAAGAGAGGCAAGTGGCTTCCTCCATGCTTCAAGATGATTGATGCCATTGTCGTTGAGAGGAATTAGTTCTAGGTTTTCCAGAACCGGACCGGCATATCTTCGGACAGGAATTCCATTGTCCCACGCCAAGACATTCTCATTGAAGGGTTCGAGCACGAATTGGCGATGAAATCGCAGTCCAATGAGCCCGGCAACAAGATTAATGACAGCTTTGAACTCATCTCTTCGAGTCTCTGCCTGTTTCAGAAGAAGGCTCCGCGCGTCGTTTCCAGCGGATAGATCGCTCTCTGCATGAACACTGACCACGATTTCAAGAAAGAAAGGGCCGTAGCCGGAAGATCCGTTAGTGTCAGTCAAAAATTGTGTTGTGCCAAGAAACGCATTGGTTCCCGGCACATAGTACTTCGCGCTGTTGGAGACTATGGAAAGGCCGTGTCGCGGTTGCGGGCCGAAATATACCTCCACATCATACTTTTCGGAAACGAGGAAACTTATTGCCAACTCATCCCGTCCTGAAATAGAACATCCCTTCGAATCGTAAAGGAGACGATACCCAATTCGACTAAGAGCATTGTCTGTCATAATAGCTAGCCCCTTTCTATAGGGAAATCCGGGGATACCATACAATGGCACTAAGAAATCCGGGGGAAATCCGGGGACACCATAGTTGTTTCCGCTGGGTACATCCCATTCTCCATCATCGATGGCCTGTGTCTACACACAATCTGCGGCCCTTGCTCTCCATTGTCACCCCTGACCAGAACCCGCGCTGAGCGCGCCCGAACGGCCAAAGGTCCAGTCTCATCCGAGAGCGCTCTGGATTCCTGCCTGCGCAGGAATGACAGGGTCTGGTCCGAAGAGCAGAAATCCGGCCCGCGTTCAAATTCACTCGTCGTAGCTGATCCGCGCTGCTTCACTGGTCGGTATTGTCGGTGGTTCGGGCTGAGTGGGCAAGCAAAAAAAAACGCCCTCTTTACCGGCCTTTTTTCGTGAGGCGGCCTTGGAATTGACTGTGGATAATTGATTATTGATGATTTCTTCGTGGCTTCGTGGCGTTGTGTGAGGAACTCTTCTGTTTCGGTAGAAAGACGGCGTGCACGGCACGCCCTACGGCCTTCTCGGTGTCCTCGCCGACCTCTGTGGCAGACCGTTCAGAATCAGCATGGGCAACGAGTTGCCCATCCTACGGCCTGGCGTCCAACCATCTACCCATCTACTCTTCTACTCATCTACCCTTCTACTCATCTCCCCTTCCACCGGCGCTCCAAGAACGGCTTTTTCCCCTTGACGGCCGGGCCCGTTGCGCATATGATACGTAGTGAACGAATACAATGCGAGTATGGTCGGAAGCGGAGAACGACGAACCATGACCAGCGATTCAGATATTCGTCGCCTGCAACCCAAAATGACAGGCCCGGGCCAGCCGGATCGGAACCTGCTTGCGCCAAGCCGCCTGCCGGGGGTCCGGGAGCCAGGCATGCAAAACGAACCCAATTCGCAGGCCCGCCGGACGGCCCGCGAGGACCGGGCCGCACCAAACAAACCCAATTTCCTGCGTTTTTGGCCCGCAAACGGGGGCGAGGTGAAGAACATAGCCAATCTCTGCGGGCGAGATGGTCGCAATTGGGGATTCGGGATTGGGGACGGGGCATGGGATGGCAAACAAAGCCAATTGGGCGGCACGAACGTTCGGCGGGCATGGCCGGCCCTGCGGGATGTCGAGGAAAACTCCGGGAACCGGGAATGTCAAACGAACCCAATTTGCGGGATTTTGAGGCCGAAAATGAGGGTCGATGTGGAAACGAAGCCAATCTTCAGCCCGGGCGAAGGGGTCACGCTTGCCAATGCGTCAGCCATCGGCAAGCTCGCGCTTGCCGCTGCCACCCCGGTGTTGGCCGGGCCGGAGAATGTCAAACAAAGCCAATTCCAAGATGGGCAAGGCCAGGGCGTGGGCCAGTTGGGAATTGGGGGTAGCCGAACCCGGAGGCTGGCGGGGAGTCTTGACGGGGGGGGAGGTTGGGGGTACGGTGCGCCGCAGAACCGGCCCAACCTTCGCGGAGCGCACTGACGCGACAGGTGGCCTGATGACGACGCGGCGAGTCTGCACGAGCCGGCGCGAGAAGGTGGAGCAGCCGATTATGCACGTTGAGCAGGTACGGGAGAAGGACAGGATCGAGGCGTTGTTGCGGCGGGATGCGGAGTTGCACATCTACAGCCTGGGGGACCTGGACGATTTCTTCTGGCCCGCGACGACGTGGTACGGGTGGGAGGAAGGCGGCGTGCTGCAGGAGGTCGTGCTGGTTTATGCGGGCCGAGCGCGGCCGACCGTGGTCGGGATCTCGCCGGACCCCGACCGCATGACGGCCTTTCTGCGGGAGGCAGCCCCCCTGCTGCCCGAGCGCTTCCACGCGCACCTAAGCGTTGGCGTGGAGGCGGCCTTGCGTGACACGCACGCCCTGGGCCCGCCCGGCCCGCACTATCGAATGGCGCTGCGGGACGCCGCGCGCGTCCGCGACGTCGACGGCTCCGACGTCATCCCCCTGGGCGAACCAGACCGAGGCGATCTGCTGGACCTCTACGAAAAGAGTTATCCCGGCAACTGGTTCGACGTGGCGATGCTGCAAACGGGCCAGTATTTCGGCATCCGCGTGCGGGGCGAGCTGGTCAGCGCCGCCGGCGTGCACGTCTACTCGCCGGCCTATCGCGTGGCGGCCCTCGGCAACGTCACCACCCACCCGGACCACCGGAACAAGGGATACGCCCGGCGCGTCACCGCGAGGCTCTGCCGGTCGCTGCTGGCGAGAGTGGACCACATCGGCCTGAACGTCCGGACCGACAACGAGATCGCCTTGAGGTGTTATGAGAGACTCGGCTTTGAGACGATCGCCCCGTTCAACGAGTTCGACCTCGAGCGCCGCGTGTAGAGAGCCCGGCCGGGAGCGGTCAGGTCTTGACGGCGCGGATGAGCGAATTCATGGCGTCGTCCTGGTGCAGCAGTTCGATGCGGCCGAAGCCGGCCCCGGCCAGATCCTCGCTGTACTCCGACAGCGTGAAGGTTCCCCCGGCTTCCGTGTTGACCAGCATATTGACGGCGAACAGTGCCCCGGCCGGCGGCGACGTCCGCGACGGCGCCATCACGATATCACGGACCACGAGAATTCCGCCCGGCGTCAGGGCGGTGTGAATCTTGGCATAGAGCGACCGGTTCTGCTCGCGCGAATTCTGATGCGTGATGGCGCTGAGCCAGGCAAAATCCGCACCGCCCGGCAGCTCGTCGGCGTTGTAGTCTCCGGGCACCAACGTCACGCGGTCCCCCAGCCCGACGGCGGTAAGACGTTCGCGAGCCAGCGGGATGACGTCGGGCAGATCGAAAAGCACGGCCGTCGCCTCGGGCACCGCGCGCAGGAAAGCCACGGTCCAGGTGCCCGAGGCGCCGCCGACGTCGAGCAGCCGGCTGAACCCCAACGGCGCGAGCCTGGCGACGACGCGCGGGGCTGCCGAGGCCGTGAAGTTGTCCATGGCGCCGATGAAGGCCGCACCGTCGGCGGCCGCGCCCCGGATGCTCGGCGCGCATTCGGCCGGCTGGCCCGTTTGGACCACGCGGGCCAGTTGCGACCAGTGGCGCAGGCAATTGCTCAGGTGACGCACGCCGGCCAGGACGCTGGTCGGCGCGTTCTCCGAGAGCAGCCCCGCCACACCCGGCTCGACACGGTAGCACGCGTCCTGCTTCTCCAGCAGACCCAGCGATACGAGGGCATCCAGCAGGACCGCGGTGGCGTGCGGATCGGCCTCGATTCGCGCTGCCACGTCCGGTCCGGGCAGGGGCTTGGCCTCCAGAACGGTAAAGAGATCCAGTTCGGCCGCTGCCGTGATAACACACGCCGGCTGAAACGCTCGAACCGTATCGAGCAGCTCCGCCGCACTCGGGGACGTCGACATTGCCAATCCTCCCGGGCCAAAAGAGTGACCCTACGAAACCGGAAACCAACTTCCAGGCCCGCGACGAGGGCGAAGGAAACCAAAACTCTGCGCAGGCGGTCGCAGTATATGGGCTCCCGAACCGTGGACAAAGCCAAAACTTGCCGGCGACGTCCCGGTACCCCGCGAGCCGGCGGACCGGGAACCAACGCGGGAGCGCTTTTTCGCCCGCTTTTGCCCTTGACGCGGACCCCGAGTTCAGCTTTATTGGGCATGTTGAATGTGCTGGTGTTGTCGTGCTCTATTTGAGCGACATCGGCGGAGACTGAACGAAGGTGGCCCAAACCGGCAAAAGGCGGTTCTTGTACTAATAGGAGGCTTCACAATGACACGGACAGTCGTAACAGCAGCTATCACTCTCCTGCTCGTGGTATCCGTTGGGTGTCAGAGTACCGACCAGGGGCGCAGCCAGCGGCTGCCGCGGCGGAACGGGGCGTACGCCGACCCCGCCCAGCCGGTCAACCCGCCGGAATCGGCCATGGTTCGGGCCTCCACGGACGAAGTGGACCTCGTCGAGCAGGTGGCCGCCCACCGTCGGGCCTACCGGCAAAGCCTGGAGCTGCTGATTCAAAACTACTCGGGCGCGGGCAACAACATGAAGTTGAACTGGGCCCAGGAGGAGTTGCGCTCGCTGGA
>JAFGCA010000470.1 GCA_016932895.1 Sedimentisphaerales bacterium
CGGCGTTTTTGAACAATCGGTGCCACCATTGGCTGGCGCGCAACGCCCGGCAGACCTCGCCTCCCGAACTGGACGACGGCGAGAACTTGACCGTGAGCGAGATGAGCATCGAGGAGATCCGGCAGGAGATCGTTGCGGGTCGATTCCGGCATTCGTTGGCCATCACGGCACTGGCTCATCTCTTCGATCTCAGAGAATGGTTGAGAGGGCAACCCGTCTTGCGAAAGGGAAAAAGCTAGAATTGACACAAGCAATCGTCATCTACAATGTGTTGACCTTGATACTGGTACTCGGCCAGCTCTGGCTACTGGCACGTCTGAAACCACGTCGACCTATTCCGGCCATTGCGGCTCTGGGAGCACTGTTGGTCGCCCTCACATCCTGTGGGGCCTTTCTCAGTCCAATTGAGGGCTTTGGCCGGATTCAGTTGTTGACCTGGGCCGTATTCGTACACTACCCGCTGTTTCTGATCGGTGTGGGGATTCTATGCCGCAACCGGGCGATTTCCTACCTCTGTGCCGCCCTGACCGTGTGCATCGCCGTGGTTGGCCTCGACGCCTTTCTCATCGAACCGCGCTGGATCGAGGTCACCCGATTCACTATCTCCTCCACCGAATTGGAGACGCCCGTGCGCGTCGCCGTGATCGCGGACTTGCAAACAGATAGGATAGGACGATACGAAGAACGCATATTTGAGTTGACAATGGCTGAACAGCCCGATCTGATCCTGTTGGCTGGCGACTACCTGCACGTTTCGGACGAGGCCGAATACGAGGCGTTGAAAACGGAACTCAACGCATTGATGCAGCAAGCGCACCTCGACGCGCCACTGGGGGTTTTCGCCGTACAGGGAAACATCGATTGGGGAGACTGGACCGAGTTGTTCGCCGGGCTTCCCGTGACGACGTTCGAGACGACATCCAGTCTGGACCTGGGACCGGTGGCCCTGACGGGGCTGACGATGGGAGATTCGGCGAACCCAGCTTTGTCATTAGGCGACCATGAAAAGTTCCACATCGTCCTGGGGCACGTTCCCAATTACAGCCTGGGGTCGGTTGAGGCGGATCTGCTCATCGCAGGGCATACCCACGGCGGCCAAGTTCAAATACCGTTCCTCGGGCCGGTGTTCACGCTATCGGAAGTGCCGCGGTCGTGGGCCTCCGGGATGACGTCGATAGCGCCTGGAAGGCACTTGATCGTCTCACGGGGGATAGGGATGGAGCGAGGCAACGCACCTAGGCTGCGGTTCTTGTGCCGGCCGGAGTTGCTGATCCTTGAGTTGGTGCCATGACTGAAAGATACTTCGAAGACCTCGTAGATGGCGAACGACTTGACTGCCAACCGATCGAGATGACACGAGAGGAGATCATCGGCTTTGCCCAGCGGTACGACCCACAGCCGTTTCACGTCGACGAAGAGCGCGCGCGGGAATCGATCTTCGGCGGTCTGATCGCCTCCTCTCTACACACGCTTGCAGCATGCACGCGATCCGTCGTAGACGCTCAAGGCGAAACGAGGATCATCAGCGGTGTGGGGATGGGAGAAGTGACGATGAGTAGCCCCGTTCGGCCCGGTGATCGGCTGAACGTCGAGGCCTGGTGGACCGATTTGAGCCGCTCGAAAAGTAGGCCCGATCGCGGCTATGGGACGCTGATGTGCAAGGTGGCCAACCAAAAGAATGAACTTGTCGTGGAATACAGCTACCGTTACTTGATTGCCTGCCGTAATGCCTAAGAATGGAGGTTATGGGATGAGAGAAGAGATGATGCCGCAAACTGAAATCGTCTTTCGGATCACGGGGGATGCGTACCGGCGTGTGATTGCCTGGAAACAAGAGACGGACCTCGCCATCCTGCGCTATCAGATCGAAACGCGAGGACGTACAGCAGTTATCTTCCCTCGTCGTTCAAAGCGTTTGGGGACAATCGACGAGGTCCCCGAATTGGGTGAGGCCCAGCCCTACTACGGTATCGTCGGTGGCGCTTACGTTTATGATTTCTACCCGCAGCCGCAAGGAACTTTTTTGTGCGTGACCAATGCTGCCGGCGGGTGTGATCCCTTTTATCCAGACCCGATCCCACCCTTGGAGCTTGGTTTAGCCGAGTCCGCTCGGATTCGCAGGGCATCCGATGAAGAAGGGCTGATTTTTAAGCCGCACGGTGGGTACACGTTTCTTGAAGAAACGCGAGCAGAGGACACCGACGAGATGGTTTTTACCGTCACTCAGGATTTATACCCACTCTGGCTTGAATGGGAGAGATATGGCGAAGCGCTCCAATCCTATGCTTTCTCATTCATCCCGTCCTCTATTGGCTGTATCGTGCATATCCGACATATCGCGACGGGTGAGATCCTGGATTTGACCGAAAACGTCAACTGGTAATGAGGGAGCGTATGACGAATACAGTTGCGTTAGACCCAGACCTTTGCTCTGAGATAGACGCCTTCATCCAGCTACGCGTCAAAGAGGGATTTGCTTCAGAAGATGAGATCGTCGAGGCGATGTTGGACTACTGGGCGGATCCACCCGACTTCGACGCGCTGGAGGCATACGTCGTGCGGACCACCCGCGAGGCCCTCGCCGCGCACTGTGAGGCACAGAAAAGTTGGCCTGAAGAGACCGACTGCGACCGGCTCGATTTCGCCTTCCTTGTGCTGGAGGAGGAACACGGCATCGTGGCGTGGCAGAATTTCACCTGCTGCCAGACCGACGGCCACAGCGAGATCTGGGGCGAGATCCGCCAGGTACAGGCCCAGCGCCCGGTGATGGGCTACGCCTTCTATCACGAACAGGACACCGAGAACGCGGCCCGGTACGGCGAGTTGTTCCTGGCCTACGGCGCTGTCGAGGAGAGCGAGACGGCCCAAGTCGCCGTGGCGCAACGCATCGTCGACACGTTGCGGGACGCCGGATTCGCGGTAGAATGGAACGGCTCGGTCAAAGAGCGGGTCTTCGTTACGGGGGTGGACTGGAAGAAACGCCGGGAGGCGTGCCGGTGACGCAGACGAAGCAATAAAGGAGGTCAAATGAGCTACGACATTCTTGAAGACACACCCTACGGGGGCGAAATCCACATTTTGACGGACGCCGCCGATCTGGACGCCCTGCCCGTCGCCGGGCGCAAACTGCTCTCCGCCTACCAGGTCGAGCAGTTCCGTGGTTTCCCCGGTGCGTTGTTGGCGCTGGCGGAGGCGGCGGATGTGCCCGCCGTCGCCGCGTGGCTGCGGACGCTAGCGCAGGCTCAGGAATGTCGGTTGGAGGTCTGCATGACCGAATACGCCGATCCCCTGGTCCTGGTGCGCTACACCGTGACCGAAAAGTGGATGCCCGCATTGAGCTTCCAGGCCACCCACG
>JAFGCA010000471.1 GCA_016932895.1 Sedimentisphaerales bacterium
AACCGCTGGCGGATATTCGCAGTATCTTTGACGAGATCAGCAAGGGACACTGCGACCTCGGGATCGTCCCGGTGGAGAATTCGAGCGGCGGAGGGGTCATTGAGACGCTTGACGCGCTGATCGAGTCGGATGTGAAGATTTGCGCCGAGGTCCTGATGGCCATCCACCACAACCTGCTGGCGAATTGTCCGCTGGAAGAGGTGGAGAAGATCTACTCCAAGCCGGAGGTCTTCGCCCAGTGCCGAAACTGGCTGACCGCGACCTTCAAGGAGGCCAAGACGATCCCGGTGGCTTCGACCGCGAAGGCGGCCCAGATGGCCGCGGACGAAACGCACACCGCCGCGATCGGCTCCAAAATGGCGGCCGAGCTCTACGGGCTCAAGATGATCTGTGAGAACATCGAGGATATCGCCAACAACATCACGCGGTTCCTCGTGGTCAGCCGCGAGGATGCCAGGCCGACCGGCGAGGACAAAACGGCCATGCTCTTTAGCACCGCGCACAAGGCCGGTGCCCTGGCGGATGTGCTGGACGTGTTGAAGAGATACAATATCAATCTGACCAATATCGAGTCCCGACCGAGCAAGAAGCGCGAGTGGGAGTATTACTTCTTCGTTGATTTCGTCGGGCATCGCACAGAGGAGCGGGTGCAAATCGGGATGGAGGAAGCCCGGCAGCACTGCTTGCAGCTCTCGGTGCTGGGCAGTTTTCCACGAGCCACCGAACTGCTCTGAGAGCGGCGGCGGGGATGCGACAGGACTGACAAAGTAACAGGAGAGAATTATGAGAAAACCGTTTGTAGCCGGCAATTGGAAGATGAACACCGACAGGGCGTCAGGGGTGGCTTTGGCCAAGGCGGTCGCCGAAGGCTGCGCCGATGTGGCTTCCGATCGCGTGACCGTGGCGGTGATCGCGCCGTTCGTATACCTTTCGGCCGTCGCCGAGGCCGTCAGCGCCTCGAGCGTGGCGGTTGGTGCGCAGGACCTGTACTTCGAGGAGAAGGGCGCCTTCACGGGCGAAATCAGCCCCGGGATGCTCAAGGACGTGGGTTGCACGTACGCGTTGTGCGGCCATTCAGAGCGTCGGCACGTGCTGGGCGAAACGGATGAACTGGTGGGAAAGAAATTGACCGCGGCGATCAACGGCGGCCTGCTGCCGATCCTTTGCGTCGGCGAGCTTCTTGAAGAGCGCGACGCCGGCACCACCGAGGCCGTCGTGGCCCGGCAGCTCGAGGGCGGATTGGCGGGTCTCGGCGCCGAGAAGGTCTCGGCGGTGACGATTGCTTACGAGCCCGTCTGGGCGATCGGGACGGGTCGGACCGCCACACCGCAGCAGGCCCAGGAAGTCCACGCGTTTATTCGCAACTGGCTCACCGGAAAGTACGACCAGGAGTTGGCCCGGGAGATTCGTATTCAGTACGGCGGTTCGGTCAAACCGGACAACGCCGCCGATCTGATGGGCCAGGAAGATGTGGACGGGGCGCTGGTGGGCGGCGCAAGCCTGAAGGCCGATGACTTCGTGCAGATCATTCAAGCGGCCGTGTAGCATCGCGGCCGAGAAGCAATCGTGGAATGCGGAAGCCGGCGTGATACCGGCATAACCAAGGGGTTAGTTTTTGAGGCGTGAACATGACTGGTGTACCGCTGTTGGGCGTTGGCCTTGTGATGAAGTTCGTGGCCGTTCTGTTCGTTCTTGTCTCGGTCGTTCTGGTTCTGGTGATTCTGATTCAGAAGGGCCGGGGAGGCGGACTGAGCGGGGCATTCGGCGGCGGCATGGCCGGCGGCCTGCTGGGCTCGAAGACCGGGGATTTTCTGACTTGGGTAACCATTGTCCTGGTCGCCATTTTCCTGACGCTGGCGGTGTTGATGGGCCGGTTCTTCCGGCCCGACGACGTGGGGCAGTTCGGCGCTGAGGGGTCTGTAGAAAGCAGCCAGCCGGCACCGGGGGCCGAGGCGCAGCCCCTGGACGAACGGACGGGATCGGCGCCGGTGGATGCGCAGGCCGAGCCGGCTACGGATGCCAACGCGGCCGGGGGCTGATCCGCACGCCTGGACGCTGCCGTGAGGGGAAATCCTGTGAGGGGCCATTCGCTGTTTGAGAGCACATCGCTATGTTGATCAGTATGACCGGATATGGTGAGGCCAGCGGCGAGCTCGACGGCGTTTCGTACGCCATCGAGATCAAAGCGGTAAACCACCGTTACCTCAAAACGATCATCAAACTCCCGGAGACCGACGCGTTTCTCGAGGATGACATCGAGAAGCTGCTGCGCAAGAGCCTTTCGCGCGGCACGATCAATTGCGTTCTGCGGCTCAAAGGCATCTCGGCCAATTCGTTGTTTGAGATCGACGAGGTTGCCTTGCGCTCGGTCGTGCAGAAGCTCAACAAGATCGGCTCGGCGCTGGGCGGCGGCGGAACGACGGACCTCGCCGGACTGTTGACTTTGCCCGGCATTGTGCAGCCGGCCGTGCCCGACGAGGAACAGAGCGTCAAGGTCAGAAAACTGGTCCTGGAGCTCACGCAGCGGGCCGTGGAGAAGCTCAAGCAGATGCGGGAGACGGAAGGCGAATACCTCGAAGCGGATTTGCTGGGACACTGTGCGGCGATGACCGAACAGTTGGAGTGGATTCGCCGGCACCGCAGCTCGATCACCAAGGAATACGCCAAGCGCCTGCGCAAGCGCGTGGACGAGCTGCTGGCCGAGGGCAAGCTCAAGCTCGACGAAGAGACGCTGGCGCGCGAGGTGGCCATTCTGGCCGACCGGTCGGATATCTCCGAAGAGATCGCCCGCCTGGACGCGCATTTGCAGCAGTTCCGGCGCATCTGCGAGACCCAGACGCAGGCCGGACGCCGGCTGGACTTCCTGAGCCAGGAGATGCTCCGCGAAGCCAACACGGTGGCCAGCAAAGCGGCCGATGCCGAAATCGCGCGACGCGTCGTGGATATCAAGTGTCTTATCGAACGGCTGAAGGAACAGGTCCAGAACGTCGAATGAGAAACGCGGTACCGGGGCAGGGCTCTTTCGTGTGCAGGGGTGGCAACGAGGCGGTCCCTTCGTTTTCCGTTGGATTGACAAGACAATGAGCGATACCGGAAATCCGAAGAACACCTGCGGCAAAGTGATCGTTGTCAGCGGTCCCTCGGGGGTGGGCAAGAGCACGATTTGCAGAGAGGTCGTCCGTCGTCTGGACAACGTCTATTTGAGCATATCGGCGACGACGCGGCCCCCAGGTCCGGGAGAGCAGAACGGCCGGGACTATTGGTTCGTCTCGGAGCCGGAGTTTCGCCGGCGCATCGACGAAGGCATGCTCCTGGAGTATGCCGAGGTCTTTGGCAATCTCTACGGCACGCCCGCCGACAAGGTGGACGAGGCTTTGCAGGCGGGCAAGATCGTACTTCTGGAAATCGACGTCAACGGCGGCAGGCAGGCTAAGGCCGTGTACCCGGAGGCGGCGATGATTTTTATTCTGCCGCCGGCGGAGAAGGACCTCGCCGAGCGTCTGGGCCGTCGCGGTCGCGACAGTGCCACCGCCGCCGAGGTGCGATTGGGCGGCGCGAGCAATGAAATTGCCGCTGCCTGGCGGCACTATGACAACATGGTCATCAACGAGGACCTGGAACAGGCCATCGCCGAAGTGCTCCAGGTCATTGAACGGGCGCCCATGATTGGCCAACCATCGGACAACAACGAGGGCAACGTTGGAGAACAGGAATGCTGAATGAGCTGATAAATACGGAAATCGTGAACAAGGTGGGCGGGCGTTTCAAGTTGACCGCGCTCGTACAGAAGCGGATGAGCGAGCTGCTTCAGGGCTCGCGCCCCTTGATCGAGGATACCGAGGGCAAGACCATGCTGGAGATCGTCATCGAGGAGGTCCGGCAGGACAAGATCACGATCGAAGGGGCCAACGCCGCCGGCAAGGGCAAGGAGAAGCGGCTCCTCTAACGCCCGCGCCGCCCGCGTTGTGCAAGAGCGGAACGATCCGTTGTATGCCTCTTCATTTGTGATTTGGGCCTGTGCTTGAGAATCGGAATATCCTGCTTGGTGTCAGTGGCGGGATCGCCGCGTACAAGGCGGTGGATCTGGCCAGCAAGCTCACTGCGGCCGGGGCGCGCGTGCGGACGGTGATGACCGAAAACGCCTGCCGGTTTGTCGGCGCCCAGAGTTTCGAGGCGGTGACCTCCTCGGCCGTGTTCACGAGCTTGTGGACCCCTGCAGAAGCACACCGCAGCGCCCACATCTCGCTGGCCGACTGGGCGGACATCGTGGTCGTGGCGCCGGCGACGGCCAACATTATGGCCAAGGCCGCCCACGGAATCTGCGATGATCTGCTCAGTACCACGCTGTGCACGACCTGGGCCAGGCCTACCCTGTTCGCTCCTGCGATGAACACGCGCATGTGGGAAAACCCGGCCACGCAGCGCAACGTGGAAGGTCTGCGTCAGGCGGGCGCGCAAATCGTCGGTCCCGTCGCCGGCCGCCTCGCCTGCGGCACCGAAGGCTTCGGTAGAATGGCCGAGCCGGCGGAGATTCTGGCGGCGATTGAGGTCCTGGCGGCGAACACACCGCCGCAAGGCCGCGAACAGTAAACAGGTACGCGACAACAGTACATCCACCATGGCCATGCACATTCTCATTACGGCGGGGGGGACCCGCGAATACATTGATCCGGTGCGCTTTATCTCCAACGCCAGCAGCGGCCGGATGGGCTACGCGCTGGCCCGCGCGGCTCTGAAGGCCGGACATGCGGTGACGTTGATCACCGCCCCGACCGCCTTGAAGCCGCCTGCCGGGGCCAAGGTCGTTGCGGTCGAGAGCGCCGCGGAGATGTTTGCGGCCGTCAAGGAACACTTCTCCGCCTGCGATTGTCTGATCATGGCCGCGGCGGTGGCCGACTACACGCCGGCCAAACCATCGAAAACGAAGCTCAAGAAAGAAGGTGGGGCAAGCCCCACCCTGCAACTACAGCTCAAACCAACGGCCGACATCCTCAAATGGGCCGGACGAAACAAGACCGGACCGCGGGCGACGGGGCACGGAGCACGAATCGTCGTCGGCTTCGCCCTGGAAGACCGAAACCTCCGCGCCAACGCCGAGCGAAAAATGCGCGACAAGCACCTCGACATGATCGTCGCCAACGCCCCCGACGCCATCGACGCCGAAACCTCCACTGTCCACATCAAGATCCTAGACGCCGACTGGCTCGAACTCGCCGACAAGACCAAGGAAACCATCGCCAGACGAATCATCACTCTAATCGAAAGGGTCGATGAAATGAGCGAGGACAACACGGACGGGAGAACAGCATCCACGATCACTCCCGACGCCTCAGAAGGGCCGACGTTATTCAAGTACTTCAGCAACCACGAAGACGTAATCAGGGGCATATTCCTGAACAGCAAGATCAGATTCACCCAACCGGCAGCGTTGAACGATCCTCTCGAATTCAACCCCACCATCAGATTCAAGAATCGAAGGAACTACCGATGGTTTCGTTACCACGGAATCGTTTTTCCAAGCGAAGAGTGGTGGGTTAGGGTACACCTCATCGAGCGCCGGATCAACGAATTTGGGATACTGTCCTTGAGCAAGATATATGACTCATTTGACATGTGGAGCCGGTATGCTAATGGCCACAAAGGCTTTCTTCTCGCGCTCAAGAGCGACTTCAATGAGCAGCCGTGCCTGTTGTCACGAGATGGCAGACCCTACCCGGTAGAGAAGGTCGACTATGTCGATGAGTGCGCCATTGACATAGAGGAGCTGGTGGATGATCAGGGCAACCTCCGCGAGGAATTGGCGCACAAGCAGTTGTTCTTTCGAAAGGTCTCTCGCTGGCAGGCAGAAGAAGAGTATCGCATGGTGCGTCCGCTCTCTGACCTGTCCAGTTATGCACCGCTTGCCAACAAGCCACACAGAGATGATCGCGAGCACCTGTTTGATTTCTCCCTCGATTGCGTAGAGGCCGTGCTTTTTGGCGCGTGCATGTCCAAAGAGAACAAGAGGCAAATCATGAGAGCATGTGAAGGCTTGGGGATTCATTTCGGCCAAGCACTTATTGTCCGCGACGAAAGAGAAAAAGATACACTGGGAGGGAAGACGGGGAAAGTCAAGATATTGCCGATTGGTCAATTCCCCCAGCTCATGGACATGTGCTCATTCACTTTTATTCTGGATGCGAGACATTTCGATGACCAGCACGGCGAAACGCCGATTGCCAAATTGTCGGAGCTCCCCTATTGGGAAGACGATCGGGAATGGATAGAGTGGTACTATGCGGAGAAGAAACGTGAGGGTGGCAAATCACCGGCGATGGACCAGATCTGAGCGAGGCCTTCGAGGGGCCTTGCCTACCGTCTGCGGCTGAGCCGACCGGCGCGTCAGGCCGTGGTCAGGGCATGTTCGATTTCGGCAGGGAATTCGACGAGGACGAAGTGGCTGCGGTGATAGAGGTAGTCCTCGCCGCTTTCGTCGATCACGCGAAGAAACTCATCCTTGGCCGCCTCTTCGTCAGGAAGGACCTCGTAGATCTTTCGCACAATCAACGACGCCGCGTACTCGGTGTTGTCGATGCACACCGCAAACTGTTTCTTGGGAGCATCCATCTTCAGTCCAGATAGCGCTTGATTTTCACGTCCTTGCGGCCGACGCCGTGCGCCTCATACCAGTGTAGCTCGACCCGCCTTATCCTGCCATTGGGGAGCTTGACCTGTGCGACCCCCTTCAATTTTCTCCATCGACCGCGACCATAGACTTCTTCCAGGTAGGCCAGATCATGGATGTTCGTTCCGACTGCAATAATCTCAGTCGCTTCGATCTGGCCAATGATCTCAAATTTCACGATAATAGTATAGCACACATTTGTCGCTTGGACAACCTCTTTGCGTTTCCCGCGTCATGGCTCGACGCCGACTGGAGGGAGCTTCCCCCGATGCGGAAAGATGCCACGGCCCGGCGCATCATCGACCGGATAGAGGAATTGGATGCGGCGTCTTGAGAGTCACTTCGCCAGGTCGGGCAGCGCCTGGGCGACGCGCTCGTTGGTGAGTTTGTGGTCCTGCATGTTGATCGCGGCGGCGCGGCCGGGGTCGAGGGCGGCAAAGGCCTGCACGCCCGTGGAAGCGAGCTGCCGGATGTAGGGGAGCGTCGCGTTGCACAGGGCCAGTGTCGAGGTCCGGCTCACGGCGCCGGGGATGTTGGTCACGCAGTAGTGGACCACGTCGTCAACCAGATAGACCGGATCGCTGTGCGTGGTGG
>JAFGCA010000472.1 GCA_016932895.1 Sedimentisphaerales bacterium
CCTGTCTGCACCTCGTCGAGGATCATCATGGCGCCGTTTTCGTCGCAGAGCTGCCGAATCGTTTGCAGGTATTCCGCCGTCGCGACGTTGATGCCACCCTCGCCCTGAATGGGCTCGACCATAACAGCCGCCACTTCATCCGTGAACGCCGCTTCGAGCGCGGCGATGTCGTTGAAAGGCACATAGACGAAACCGGGCAGCAGAGGCAGAAAACCCTCGTGGTACTTAGGCTGGGCGGTCGCCGTAACCGTGGCGAACGTCCGGCCGTGAAAGCTGCCCTCGGCCGTGATGAACTTGTACTTCCCCCGGGCCGTGTGCAGTCGAGAGAGTTTCAGCGCTCCTTCGTTGGCCTCGGCGCCGCTATTGCAGAAGAAACACTTGCCGCCGAAGGCCCGCTCGCTGAGCAGCTTGGCCAGCACGCCCTGGGGTTCGGAGTAGAACGTGTTGTCGATGTGGATCAGCTCGCCCACCTGCCGGCGGACGGCTTCGACGACCTTGGGGTGGCAGTGGCCGATCCCGCTGACGGCCCAGCCGGGGAACATATCCAGGATCTGGTTGCCGTCGGCGTCCCAGAGCCAGCAGCCCTCGCCCTTGACCATGACCCGCGGCAGCCGGCCGTAGTTGGCAATCACGTATTTGTCAAAGAGTCCAATGGTTTCTTGTGTTGTCATGATAATCCTCTTGGTTTGATTTCGCTCACTTCACTGACAGTCACATCGTTGGCCGTGAAAGGGGGCACCGCCGGAGCAAGCCGCGGCGCCCGTCACCTGTCCCGAATGATCTCCGTGCCGATTCCTCGGTCGGTGTAGATTTCGAGCAGGAGGGAATGGGCGATGCGGCCGTCGATGATGTGGGCCTTCTTGACCCCCGCCTCCAGCGCGATCAGACAGGCCTCGACTTTGGGGAACATCGCATCGGTAATGATGCCGGCGTCGATCATCTCTTTGATCTGCGCCTCGTTCAGACTGGAGATCCAGCTCTCCGGGTCGTTGATATCGCGGCGGATCCCATGCGTGTCGCTGACGACGACGAACTTCTCGGCCCCGACGGCAGCAGCGACCTTGCCGGCGGCGCTGTCGGCGTTGACGTTGAGCTTGCCGCCGCCCCGGTCCATCGCCACCGACGCGATCACCGGGATCGTACCGTCGGCGCACAGCGTGGTGAGCAACTTGCCGTTGACTTCGATGACCTTGCCGACAAAACCCAGATCCAGCTTGCGTCCCTCCGGGCCGGGGAGGCGTAACGTTTCGGCCAGCAGCACGCAACTGCTGAGCGAATGCAGACCCATTACGTTGCAGCCGAGCCCCTCGAGCACCCGGCAGATCGGTTCGTTGACCTGCTTGACGAGTGTGTGCTCGACGATATTGAGTGTCCGCCGGTCGGTATAGCGCCGGCCCTGAACCCAGACGGGCTCGAGGCCCGCTTCGTTCATCGCGCGGGTGATGGCCTTGCCCCCGCCGTGCACGATGATCGGGCGCATGCCGACGGTGGCCATGAAGGCCACGTCGGTCAGCAGATTGCGCTGGGCCTGGGGGTCGTCCAGGACGCTGCCGCCTAACTTGACCACGACGATGCGGCCGCGAAAACCCCGGATGTACTCCATCGCCTCAATCAGCGACCGGGCTTTGGCAATAGCTTCTTCCACGCACAGAACTCCTGAAATTGCCGCACAACGAAACGGATGACAGTATGATGCCCCGTCCGGGAAGTCAAGCGAAATCACCCGCACAGGGCAAATTATGTGGAGCCTTCGGGTGTGGACTGGTCTTGGAAGGCGCTGGGGTTGAGGAAGACTTCGCCGCGGACTTCCTCGACGATGAGTTGGGCGATGCGCATGCGGGGTCGCAGGACGAAGGTCATGGGGCCGAGGTTGATGATCTCGAGCGTCAGTGGCCCGGCCCAGCCGGGATGGACGGTCGGCGCGGTGAAATGGACCATCAGGCCGCAGCGGGCCCAACTGCTCTTGCCCTCGATGCGAGCGGCCAGGTGCGGCGTGCCCCTGTCGGTCGGCAGCTCGATTCGTTCCAGCGTCCGGCCCAGGATGAGCTGGCGGGGCTCGAGCGAATACGGGGCCTCCTCGGTCAGCGTGTATTTCTGCGAGTGCTCCGCGATGACTTGCGAGAGCGTCTCGGGCTCGGTCACGTCGTAATGATACGGCCCGACCTGCGGCACGGTGATCTCCTCGTGCAGCCGCACGTCCACCGCATGCGTATCGTAGGGACAGTACCTCCCCGGCGCCGGCCGCCGAGGCAACGGCGCCGGCGTAATCACCAACCGCCCCTCATCCAACGCCCGCTGGATCTCAATATTCGACAGAATCACGTCTTACGCCCTACCCTAGCACCACTTGCCCACGATACGGCGCAGAGTATACCCACCCTCAACACATCGTGCCAGAAATGGATTCTGAGCGGTTGTCTGTGCCCGGCGTCTGCCCGCCGGCGATGAGGAAGGGGCTCGCGCCAACGCCGAGCTGAGCATCCGCTTGCTTGTGAGTAGACCGAGGGGGCCGAGCCCGGGCTGCGAAGGGGCCGCCGTTTTCACGTCCAACGCTCAAGACAAGATCACGATCCCAAATCTTGAAAAACATCCGGCGACGAAAGATTGTGCTGGACGGGGGCGAACCGGGTGGGTGAGATTGCGTACTCGTAATGATTCTTATTTGGCTGAGGTGTGCATGGCGGTATCAAAGGTAGAGCTTCGGCGGCGGATGGATCGCTTGACCGAAACCTGTCGGGAAGACGGGCTGAAGCTGACGCACCAGCGGGTGGAGGTGTTTCGCGAGCTGGCGGGCACCGAGATGCACCCGGACGCCGAGACGATCTACCAGGCGGTTCGCAAGCGAGTGCCTGCCATTTCACGCGATACCGTGTACCGCACGCTGGCGACGCTGGAAGAGCGCGGCCTGGTCCGCAAGGCCGAGATCCTCGCCAACAAGGGCAGATACGACGCGAACATGGACCGGCACCACCACTTCGTCTGCGCGAAGTGCGGTTTGGTCCGTGATTTTTGCTGCGAAGCGATGGACCACCTGTCGACTCCACAGGCCGTCGCTTCGCTGGGCCGGGTGCATTCCTCACACGTGCAGCTTCGCGGGCTCTGTGCGGCCTGCGCCGGCCGTAAGCGTTAGACAACCAGTGGCAAACGCGGTTTCGTGCCGCGCATGGTTAGGATGAATTACGAATTAGGACAAGTTTGCACCATAAAAGAGATCCGATAACGAAAGGAGGCAGTCTTATGAGTAACGATAGTAGGTGTCCGGTAACGGGCAAAGCCGCCCAAAAGGGCCTCGGCGGTGGCATGTCGAACCGGGATTGGTGGCCGAATCAGGTGAACCTCAGCATTCTGCGCCAACATTCCTCCAAATCCAATCCGATGGGCAAGGATTTCAACTATGCGAAAGAATTCAAGAAACTCGACCTGAAGGCTGTGAAAAAGGACCTCTATGCCCTGATGACCGAGTCGCAGGACTGGTGGCCGGCCGATTGGGGCCACTACGGACCGCTCTTCATCCGGATGGCCTGGCACAGCGCCGGGACCTACCGCATGGGCGATGGTCGCGGCGGCGCAGGGTCCGGCAACCAACGCCTTGCGCCTCTCAACAGTTGGCCGGACAACGTGAACCTCGACAAGGCGCGCCGGCTGCTTTGGCCGATCAAGCAGAAATACGGCCGCAAGCTCTCCTGGGCCGACCTGATGATCCTCGCCGGCAACTGCGCGCTGGAGTCGATGGGATTCAAGACCTTCGGTTTCGGCGGCGGGCGCGAGGACGTCTGGGAGCCGGAAGAGGACGTTTACTGGGGTGCCGAAGAGGAATGGCTGGCGACGAGCGACAAGCCCAAGAGCCGTTATTCCGGCGATCGGGATCTGGAAAACCCCCTGGCGGCCGTGCAGATGGGTCTGATCTACGTGAACCCGGAGGGCCCGGACGGCAACCCGGACCCGGTGGCCTCAGGCAAGGACGTCCGCGAGACCTTCGCACGCATGGCCATGAACGACGAAGAGACCGTGGCGCTCGTGGCCGGTGGGCACACGTTTGGCAAGTGTCATGGCGCCGGCCCGGCGACTCACGTGGGGCCCGAGCCCGAAGCCGCCCCCATCGAGGA
>JAFGCA010000051.1 GCA_016932895.1 Sedimentisphaerales bacterium
CAAACTCAACGGCTATTCGACCGCGCAATTCGGCAAGTGTCACGAAGTGCCGGTCTGGGAGACCAGCCCGATCGGTCCCTTCGACGCCTGGCCGACCGGTGGTGGCGGCTTCGAATACTTCTATGGCTTCATCGGCGGTGAGACGAACCAATGGTACCCGACACTTTTTGAGGGCACGACGCCGGTCGAACTCAAAAAGACGCCTGAGGACGGTTACCACTTTATGGCGGACATGACTGACAAGGCCATGACCTGGATCTCGCAGCAGAAGGTGCTGGCGCCTGAAAAGCCGTTCTTCGTCTACTTTGCCCCGGGCGCGACCCACGCGCCGCACCACGTACCCAAGGAATGGGCCGACAAGTACAAGGGAAAGTTCGACGCCGGCTGGGACAAGTTGCGCGAAGAGACGATTGCCCGGCAAAAGAAGCTCGGCGTGATCCCGCAGGATGCTCAGCTCACCGCGCGTCCCAAGGATATCCCGTCCTGGGACGAAATGCCGGAGGAATTCAAGCCGGTGCTCCGCCGCCAGATGGAAGTCTACGCCGGCTTCATGGAATATACCGACCACCATGTCGGCCGGATCATCGACGGGCTGAAGAAGCTCGGGATCTTCGAAGACACGCTCATCTTCTACATTATCGGCGACAACGGCGCCTCGGGCGAGGGCACGATCAACGGCTGCTACAATGAAGCAAGTTACTTCAACATGTTGCAGTCGATGGAAACTCCGGAATACCTCAACGCACGATTCGACAAGCTCGGTGGTCCGGAGTCTTACAATCATTACGCGGTAGGGTGGGCGCATGCATTGAATACGCCCTACCAGTGGACCAAGCAGGTTGCTTCGCACTGGGGCGGTACGCGCAACGGCACCGTCGTCTCGTGGCCGAGGGGTATCAAGGCTAAGGGCGAGATTCGTTCGCAGTTCGCCCACGTGATCGACGTTGCGCCCACGATCCTCGAAGCGGCCGGGCTGCCGGAACCGGTGTCGGTGAATGGCATCCAGCAAGACCCGATCGAGGGCGCCAGCATGCTGTACTCATTCAACGACGCCAAGGCGCCGGAGCGCCACGAAACGCAGTATTTCGAAATGCTCGGCAATCGCGGCATCTTTCACAAAGGTTGGACCGCCGTGACGAAGCATCGTACGCCCTGGGCGCCGGCGAGTGAGAAAGTCCCGGCCTTCGACGATGACGTCTGGGAACTCTACGAGCCGGGCGATTGGAGCCAGTCAAACGACGTTTCCAAGAAGAATCCGCAGAAGCTGCACGAACTGCAGCGATTGTGGTTGATCGAGGCGGGGCGCCACAAGGTGCTGCCGCTGGATGATCGGCTGATGGAGAGGATGAACCCGGACACCGCCGGCCGGCCGGTGTTGATCAAGGGTAAGACCCAGCTCCTGTTTGGCGGTATGGGTCGCCTGTCGGAAAACTGCGTCCTCAATATCAAGAACAAATCGCACTCTGTCACCGCCGAGATCGTGGTGCCCGAGAAGGGGGCTGAGGGCGTGATCATCTCGCAGGGCGCCGGTATCGGCGGCTGGAGCCTGTACGCCAAGGGCGGCAAACTCAAGTACTGCTATAATTGGGGAGGCTTTAAGCACTTCATGGTCGAGTCTGCGGGTGCGATCCCGGCGGGTGAGCACCAGGTGCGCATGGAATTTGCCTATGACGGTGGCGGGCTCGGCAAGGGTGGCACGGCGGCGCTCTTCATCGACGGAGAGAAAGTCGGCGAAGGGAGGATCGAGGCGACATTGGCGAACATCTTCTCGGCGGACGACGGCTGTGACGTCGGGGAGGACAGTGGCTCGCCCGTGTCGCCGGATTACCACCCGGGAGACAACGCCTTCAACGGCAGGGTCAAGGGGGTGCTGCTCTCGATCGCCGAGGACAAAGGGGAGCATCAGATCGACCCGGCCGATGCGGTTCGAATTGCATTGGCACGGCAATAGCGCGAAGCGGACATATCAATCCAAGCAGCAAGCGTCCGCTTTGCCTTCAATGCCGACATTACGCGTTTATGAGTACCCGCCCTAACAAATCGGATCGTGGTCTCGTCACTCCGGCTGAATGCCGACTTCCTTGATCAGGCCGGTCCACTTCGTGAGCTCGGATTTGACGTAGGCGTCGAACTCCTTCGGCCCGGTGTAGAACACCTCGACCCCGCCCTTGAGCAGCCGTTCCTTGACCTCGGGCTTCGACAACATCTTCTGCAGCTCGCCAGAGATGCGCTCCGCGATCGCCGGCGGCAGTCCAGCGGGCGCGAACAGCCCGGCCCATGCCAACAGGTCGTAGTCGGGCATCACCGTCTCATGCAGCGTCGGCACGTCCGGCAGCGTAGCGCTGCGCGTCTTGGTGAGCACGGCGAGCGGGCGGATTTTCTGCGCCCTGAGTTGCGGCAGCCCGGTGCCGAAATCCGGCACCATCAGCGGAACATGGCCCGCGATCAGGTCGGTCATGGCGACCGGGTTGCTGCGATAGGGCACGCGAGCAATGTCGATCTTGGCCCTCGCCTTCAGCGCCTCGATGGTGATGTGCCCGGTGCTGTTGCCATGCGCGATCGAAAGCTTGCCGGGATTGGCCTTGGCGTGGGCAACGAGTTCCTGCATCGATTTAATCGGCTGGCCGGGATGGACCGCGATCAGCGACGGAAAACTGCCGATCCGCGCCACCGGCGTGAAGTCCTTGATCGGATCGTAAGGCACGCTCTTGAACAGCCCGGGCGCGGCGGAGTGGGTCGAATTGGTGGTGATCAGCAGCATGTGGCCGTCGGGCGGCGCCTTCGCGACCATGCTCGCCGCCAGCATGCCGCCCGCCCCGGCGCGATTCTCCACGATGAAGGATTGCCCGAGCGTCTCCTGCAAGTGCGCCGCGATCGCGCGCGCGGTCGCGTCGGTGACGCTGCCGGCCGCGAACGGGGTGACGATGGTCACGGGACGCGATGGATAGG
>JAFGCA010000473.1 GCA_016932895.1 Sedimentisphaerales bacterium
CCCGGCCCAGATGCTTCACTTCGTTCAGCATGACAACTTCCTCATCGCCTGCAACAGAGTAGCAGGCCGGCAGGAATTCCTCCAGCCTCCGGCCTGGACTTCGCCCCCGCCGGTTTTCGCCTCGAAAAAAAATCCGAATCTCTTGACAAACGCCGATACCGCGGCCCTAATGGAAGCCTATGGGTTGGACGTAAAGAAAGGACATGATGTCCGCACAACAGACACATCTGAAGATCCTTGAGGCAAGGGAAGAAGGCGCCCGGTCTCTGGGCCGGATTGCCTACGGTGGTTTCGACGCCGCCGGCAGCAGCGCCCATCGCGCCCTGCTGGCCCAGGGCCACTACCGCTGCCCCCACTGCCGACGCGCCGACATCGACGAAATGAACCACACGCCGATTATGGCCCACTGAGCAAGCGGTCGCGTCGGGCTTCTTCAGCCATCATTCGGCCGCGCGTGTACGATCTCGGGCTTGACGAAGAGGTAGAACGCATCGTGGTCGGGATTTTCGCCGGCGTTTTCCCGAATGCCGCCAAGTTCCAGCACGGTGTATCTCCGATCGGCGGCCGCCAGCATGGTCTGCGTTTGAAGGCTCCGCACGGACGTGGGCGGAGCCCGTAACGCGTCGTTGCGTCCGTTTGGCAAGGGCCGCTCTTCGGTAAGCTTCAGATCGAGGCTGATGTCCATCTTCACCGTGTTCCTGTCTTCCATTGTCTCGGCGATTACACCGAGTTTCAGAAAGTCTGATAGGATGAACTCCGCCCGCTCGCCTTCTGCGACAACCATGTGCGGCGCGCTCAAGGGCTTCATGTATCCGTGCGACCTGAGCGCATCGAGGAGACCTTCGTATGTTCCGTCGGGCAGTTTGTCGTTGAGATTTTTCAGGAGGTATCCCACGGAGCATTGCTCCAGGGCGTCCGGACGGGCCGTAACCGCTGGGGAGCGATTCCCGTCGCTCGCCGACAGCAGGGCGGACACTTGCTGCGCCGCCTCCGGACTCAGACGTTTGTCCGCCGAGACTTCGGCCACCAGGAAATCCAGAGCTATATGATCCGGCGTCGTGACGACGTGATCCGTGGACTGCTGCTGCAATTCTTTTCGCCGCCCCTCCAGACGTTCGTTCAAGGCGTCGAGCAGATTCTGCTTTCGCACTACCTCTGGATGTTGGGACGCCAGCGTCTGCTGTAACACGATCAGCTCCCGCTCGGCCTGTGCGATGCTCCCGGCCAACTCCTGCGTCAGTGGGTCGGAATTCACAAGCTCTCGAGTTCCGGCGCCGGCCTCGTCCGGCGGGGACGCGCTTTCGGCGGCTGCGGGCTTGACGATAAGCGCCTTGACCATCACATACAGCGTCTTCTTGTCTTCTGTTTCAATGGGAATCGCGAAGTATTCTCCCGGGGCGATCGCGAGGGTCGTTGTGACGGCACGACGCGTGACAACGGGAAGATCGTTGCCCGAGGCGCGCGGCAGCGCGTCGCAGAGTTCCAAACCCATCTCCAGGCGGATGGGATCGTTCTCGCCCTGAATGTACGGAGTGACGGCCAGCTTCGTTCCAATCTCAATTCTCTCCAGTTTCGGCTCGGAGCGAGCGGCGTCCTCCCGGTTGTCCATCGGCGTGACCATGTAGTATTCTTCCGTGACAATGTTCATCTGCGCTTCTTCCCCGTCCCGTGTCTGCACTCGCGGGGTCGCCAGGACCTTCATGCACTCCCGCGAATGGAGCAGATGAACGAGTGCCTGCACGGTCTCGTCCGACAGGGTTTGCTTAGCGACGTGCTGGGCGAGGATCGCGCCCAGCGTCGCCTGCGACCGGCCCGTATCGTCCTCCAATTGAATCGGCGCCTCCAGAATGCCGCCCAGCGCCAGCGCCGTCTCGCGGTCCAGTCGCGTGTCAGCGGACACCTCGACAGTCTTGAAATCAATGAGGACGTGGGCCTTCTCCCCGGCCGGGTAGTCGTCGCTGGCGGTTGCAACCCGAACCTGCGCCGGCCGAGGCGGCTTCGGTCCTCCCATGGCCTTCTGTGCCGGCTGACTCGCGCCGGCCGGCATGATCGTCGGCTTGAGCAGCACCAAGGGCACACGCCAGCGACCCTGCTCGTCTTTGCGCTCCAGGAGTTTGTAGAGGCCCGCATACTCGGCGTTACGTGTGATCAGGCGTGGGCCGTGGATACTGGCGTAGATCCCGGTCTCGCTCGCGGCGCCGCTCCCGCGCTCCACGTCCTCGTTTCCCTGGCGCATGACAATCGGATGCCGGAAGTGCCATTCTGTCTCCATGCGGATCGTATCGCCTCTTTCAGCTACATATGGCGTCACGGTCGCGTGCAGATTGAATCTTGGCGTCTGCTCCTCTGTCTCCGGCGTATCGCCGATGACCATTTCGATCTCTTCACCCTCCACGGCCCTGATCGTCGGCCGGGCCACCACCTTGGCGTAGCCGCGCGACACGAGCAGGTCCACCAACGCCTTGACCTCATCTCCCGTGAGCTTCAGGGCGACCACATAGTCCCGAATGATCCGGCGCAGAGGCAATTGCAGTTCCTCCACGGTGGGGATCGACGCGGGTCGGCCGGCCGCCTTGGCGGCCGTCGTCAACGCTTCGGCCAGAAGGTCTCTCACCAGCGTCACCGTCTCGTAATCCAGGCGCACGTCGGAGAGGACCTCGGCCGCGAGCAGATCGATTTCGATGTGGGACTGCCCGTAAGAATCCAGTTTTGGCTGCTTGCTCTTCTTCACCTGTGTGGGAAGCGGCGCGTCAGGCAGCTCCGCATCGGGGAAGATCCCCAGTTGCTCCAGCTCTTGACGCGTTACGAACGAGACGTGTGTGTCGTTGAAGAGGACATTGGTGCCTCCCTGCTCGGCCAGCAGGGTCTTGTCGTAAGCGATGGGGGTGTCGTCCGGTGCGGCCACACGCTGGCCCTGGCCGAGGTAGACCACGTTCGCGTGGATCCAGGCGCTTAGTTCGGGCAAGGCATCGCCCACGAATTCGTCCAGAGCCGCCAGACTCGGCGGGTATCGACCGCCGCCGCTGCTTCCTGCGTAGACGCGCAGCGTCCGTCCGAGTCCGCTGAGGCCGCTGGCCGCCCGCTCGCGATGGGCCAACTCTTCAAGCTGCGCGCGCAGAGCCGTGGTTGATGAAGTCACTTGCGGGCCGGTCTTCGTTCGCGGGACGCCATTGATCATGATGTCACTGGTAGATGCCACCAGGGGCATGTCGCGCAGCACCCGATCCGAGGCGCCTTGTGTCATGCGGCTCTGATCGAAGAGCCACAAGCCCGGCTCGAAGAAGCTGAATTTGAAGTTGTGGTAGTGATGATCGGGTATCCATGGTTGCTCTTCAAATTGCGGCCCGACGTGAATGAAGTCGACTTGCAGAGGCACGTTCTGGCCGCCTGCGACGCGTACGTATTCCGAGTACACGCCCTCAATAGAGCTTTGGTCGTGCCTCCATTCCGTCTTTACCGGAATTCGTTTCTCCGGGTCCAGCCACAGCCGGGCCTCTTTCACTTTGGCCCCAACGCCCCCGATACCCTGGCGCAGGCCGGTCATCTTGTTGCCGTGCTCGAGAGCGACGCGATCGGCGAACTCCAGGTCCAGCCGAATCAGTTGTCCTTCATCCACCGCCGATGTGATGCGCACGTTGGCCGGATTCTGCGCCACTTCGTGCAGGACCCAGTGATAGCAGATCCCCTTGCGTTGCCTGCTATCTGCGGTACGCGGATCTGCGACGGTAATCCTCACGGGTTTCACGGGCTCAGTGGGATCGGGGCTCGCCGAGGAAACGTGCAAGCTGAAATCGTAGGAGTAGTCCTTTATCTCCGGCCCAGGACCCATCAGCCAGTAACGGTTGGCCTCGATCATTTCTTGCAGCAGGGCGTGCGCCCTCGCTTCGCTTAGCTCGACCGGTCCGGCGGCGCCAAGGATGAGGGCGGCGGGGATGGCCAGGCCGGCGACCAGCAGCAGGGCGACCAGGCCGGGCAGCCAGGCGAAGCGGCGCTCGTTGACGGCGGGCCGGCCCAGGAGGCGGCCGATGCGGGCGATCAGGCTGCCGCCGGTGGCGGCCACGGCCAACTCTCTTCCGCCGAAACGCATCTCTTCGAGGTGCGTCAGCGCCCTGGCGTAGCGTACGGAGTCTCCGCAGACGCCCACGGCCACGTCATCACAGCAATTCTCCCGCTCGATGCGTATCTTGTGCGAAATCCACCAGACGGCCGGATGGTAGAAGCCGAGAATCTCGACCATCGTCTGGAGCATGTTCACGAGATAATCGCAGCGCCGGATGTGGGCCAGCTCGTGGGCCAGGACCGCCTCCAACTGCTCGGCGCTCAGGCCCGTCAGCGTGCTGGCCGGCAGCAGGATCACGGGTTTGATCCATCCGACGACCGTCGGGACCTCGACCAGCGCTGATTCGAGTAATCCCACAGCCCGACGTACCCCCAGCTTCTCCGCCAGCGCGCCAAGCTTTACCTTCAGTTCAGGGCCGACCTCGCAGACCATGCGGCGCTTGAGGCGCTGCAGTTGGGCCCAGCCGCCTAAGTGCCAGGCCGAGAGCCCGAAGACGCCGAGCAGCCATCCGCACACAAGATAGGGCAGCCCGGGCTCGAGCGCCCCAGACAGGCTCTCATGCCAGGCGACCGCGGCCGTTGGAACAGCCGCCAGGGGCTCGGCATTGTCGAGCGACAGCGGCGGCAGCTCGGCAACCTCCTGGACTGGCGTGGCAGGTTGCACGTAGGTTGCGCGTGCGTATGCCGGGGCGGGGCCCGCCTCCGCCGGGGGCCCCGAGACCCGGACGAACGGGACCGTGGCGATGGGCAAGGCGACCATCAGCGCCAGTCCGACGCAGCCCGCCACATACCGGCAGTTCGCGCTGTGTCGCCCCAGCAGTCGCAGCGCCGCGGCCAACAGCAGGGCCACGGCCGTCGCCTGCCAGACAAAATGAATCAGCACCCAACCCAACTTCTCAACGATTCCTTGTGATAACAGATTTTCTATCGCAGCCATCGTTATGCTCCCTCCATTTCATCGAGCATCTCTCGGATGCGTTTTAGCTCCTTCGCCGAGACCTTCTTGGCCGAGAGCGCGCGCATGACCAGCTTCTCCGCCGAGCCGGCAAAGACCTTCTCCAGCAGATCGCCGACCACCTGCTTCTGCGTCCGTTCCTCGGAGACGGCCGGCTTGTAGATGTGCCGTCGCCCGTCGTCGGCCCGGACCAGAAGTCCCTTCTCGGCCATGATCTGCATGAGTTTGAGCGTGGTGGTGTAGCCCGTCTCGGCCTCGCTGTGCAGCGTCTCGTGGACCTGCCGCACCGTGCTGGGGCCGCGCTCCCACAACACGCCTAAGATGGCCAGCTCCCGGTCGGTCGGCCCGGTGGTTTTCTTTCGCGCCATGGCAATTCTCCTTTCTCTTTATTCGCTTTTTCCTGTATCTATCGACAATGTACGAAGGAATTCGTAATAAATCAACGAAAAAATTCGTACTTCCGTAAAAAATTTTCGCGGGCGGCCCGGAATCAGCTTCTCGGCGGGCAGCGATCACGCGGGAACGCGGCCACTTGCGGGGATGAGCAGTCAGATCACTGCTTTGGAGGGAGGTGTGTCGCGCATGGCAAGGGGCCTCCGGGAGGGTTGGTTTCCTCGAGGCCCGATGGTTGCGATTTCAGTTTTGCGGCGGGGTGGCGGGCTTGCTTGCGACTACTGCTTCATTACTCGTCAAAAGATGAGTATCGTCCAGACGTTCTGTGTGGCAGCGTCAAGCGCAGCTTGGCGATGGCGCCTCTCGAATCCGAACGAACCATCGCCAAG
>JAFGCA010000474.1 GCA_016932895.1 Sedimentisphaerales bacterium
GAAGACAAGAAGGACAACTTCCTCTGCGCGATCCATCTCGACGCCAGAGGCTATGCGGCGGTGAGCTGGGTCGATATCTCGACGGGCCATTTCTTCGTCCAGCGGATGCACGAGAGCGAGCTGCTCGACGAATTGCAGCGGCTCGCGCCGGCCGAGTGCCTGCTGGCCGACCGTCGCGGCGAGCTGTTCGACGCCGAGACGCGTCGCCTGGCCAAGGACATCGGTCAGTTGACCCGCGCGATCGTCACCGAGCGCCCCGGCTGGTATTTCGATCCCTACCAGGCGAAGCAGCGTCTGCTCAAGCACTTCGGCGCCGCCACGCTCGAAGGGTTCGGCATCGCCGATGCCGACCAGGACCTCGTCCCGCCGGCCGGCGCGGTCATCGAATACCTGAACGAAACGCAGAAGACCGCGCTCGGGCACATCCAGAGCCTGCGCAAAGTGAGCCGGCAGAGCTTCCTGCAGATCGACCCGACGTCGCTGCGCAGCCTGGAGATCCTCCAGACGATCCGCACGGAGCTGCGCAAAGGCTCCCTGCTGGCCTGCCTGGACGAGACGCAGACGGGCATGGGCGGGCGGATGTTTCGCAACTGGCTGTGCATGCCCCTGTGCGACGTCGCCGCCATCGAGGCGCGACAGGACGCGGTCCAGGAATTGAAGGAAAACCCGGACGCCTTGACGCCGATGCGCGAGCTGCTGTCGGACATCGCCGATCCCGAGCGGATCGCGGCCCGCGTCAGCACGTTTCGCGCCAGCCCGCGCGACCTGCTCGCACTGGCGCGGACCTTGCGTCGGGTCCCCCGGCTGCGCGGCATCCTGGCCGAGTGTCGGGCCGAGCTGCTGGCCGGCCTGGCTGAGCGCTGCGACAGCATGGACGAGCTGGCCGAGCTTCTCGAAGCGGCCATCGAGCCGGAGTGTCCCACGCATCTGCGCGACGGCGGCGTCATCGGCGCCGGGTTCTCTGAAGAGCTGGACCGGCTGCGCGCGATCACGAAGGACGGCCAGAGCTGGCTGCGCAACTACCAGCAAGAGCAGGCCCAGCGCACCGGCATCGCCAATCTGAAGGTGGGCTTCAACAAGGTCTTCGGCTACTACATCGAGGTCAGCCATGCCGCCGCCGACAAGGTCCCCGCCGACTACGTCCGCAAGCAGACGATCAAGAACGCCGAACGCTACATCACCGACCAGCTCAAGGAGTACGAGACCGAGGTCCTGACCGCCGAGGAGAAGGCCGTCGAATTGGAGCAGCGTCTCTTCGAGGACCTGCGGAACGAAGCGGCGAAATACGTCCGCCGCCTGCAAGAACTTGCCGATACGATCGCCCGGTGCGATTGTCTCGCCTCGCTCGCCCACGTCGCCGCCCGGCGCAACTACAGGCGTCCGCTGATCGCCGACGACACCCGGCTGATCATTCGCGAAGGCAAGCACCCGGTGCTGGCCGAGACGCTCGGCCCGGAGTTCGTACCCAACGACGTCGAGCTCGGCGCCGGCGCCGCCGACATCGCGGTTATCACCGGGCCCAACATGAGCGGCAAGAGCACCTACATCCGCCAGGTGGCCCTGCTGGTTCTCATGGCCCAGACCGGCTCGTTCATCCCCGCCGAGGAGGCCGAGATCGGCCTGGTCGACCGCATCTTCACCCGCGTCGGCGCCTCCGATGAGCTCGTGCGGGGCCAGTCCACCTTCATGGTCGAGATGACCGAGACCGCCAACATCATCAACAACGCCACCGACCGCTCGCTCGTGATCCTCGACGAGGTCGGGCGGGGCACCAGCACCTACGACGGCCTGGCTTTGGCCTGGGCGGTCACCGAGCATCTCGCCACCCGGCTCAAGTGCCGTACCTTCTTCGCGACCCACTACCACGAGCTGACCGAGCTGGCCGAGCTGTTTCGCAACGTTCGCAACCTCAACGTCGCGGTCCGCGAGTGGATGGACGAGGTCGTCTTTCTGCATCGCATCCTGCCCGGCGGCACGGACAAGAGCTACGGCATCCACGTCGCCAAGCTGGCCGGCATCCCCAAGTCCATCCTCGGCCGCTCCAAGGAGATCCTCGAAGATCTCGAATCGACCTTCGCCAGGGAAGCTACGGGCGAGCACCTGGCCAAGCACAAGACCAAGGCCCCCGACCGCGACGCCCTCTTCGTGCAAAAACACAAATCCGTCCTCGACAAGCTCGCCACCACCGACGTCAACCACCTGACCCCCCTCGAAGCCATCAACCTCCTGAGCCAGATCAAAACCGAGATCACCGGCGAGTGATCCTTGCAAATCGGGAATCAAATTCCTAAAATGCCGGCATGATCAGCGACGAAGTCTTGAATGAGATGAAGCAGCGGCTGGTGGATGGTTTTCACCCCGACAAGATCATCCTCTTCGGTTCACAGGCCCGGGGCACGGCCGATGACCGTAGCGATGTGGATATCCTCGTGGTCTGCCCTGTGGCTGGCAATCGAAGGGCCCTTACTCTGGCCATGGACAGGGCTTTGTGGGGCCTGAGGCTGGCGAGGGATATCGTCGTTCTGACGCCCGATGAATACCAGCGGGACCGCCAGATACCGGGGACCATCGCGCGGCCCGCCTCGCTGGAGGGGAGAGTCCTCTATGAAAACGCCGGATGAGCAAGTCCTTTGCAAAGTCCGAGAGTGGCTCCGCTATGCCGACGACGACTTACGTTTCGCGCATGTAGGGCTCAGCGCCCACGGGGAGCAGCCTCCTCCTTACCACCTTGTCGCCTACCCTGCCCAACAATGCGCCGAGAAGTGTCTCAAGGCTTATCTTGTCTACCAGGGTGCGGACTTCCCACGCGCTCACAACATTTCCACTCTACTTGAATTGTGCAGCGACTATGCTAAATGGCCCTTGACTCTTCGCGATGCCGAGGAACTGACTGACTATGCTGTTGCGACTCGTTAACCCGGCGAGGCGGAAGAAGTGACGGCAGAGGGTGCAAAGCGGGCCATTGAGAATGCCGAACGGGTACGCACCCAGGTTAACGCCGTCCTTCGGGACTTGGGAATGGAACTCTGGTAGCACGGGAGCGACGAGCCGCTTGATGCATTGGTGGGATTGCTGCCCGGACCGCGAAGATCGCTAAAGCTGTGGCGAACGTGTGGAGTATTGTATGAGATTGCGTGTTTTGATCGGCATATGGTTGGTGTCGTATCTGCTTGGCGCGGATGCGAAGGCTCAGAGCGTGCAGCGGGAGCGGCCGGAGGCGTGGAACGGTCTCGTTTTTGGCGGGCGCTTCATGGACCGATTCCTGCCTATGCCCGCTCAGGGGCCGCTGACCCGCGAGACGTGGGGTGCGGACAACGTGGTACCGCGTTACGTCGACAACGGTATCGAGGATAGCGAGTGGTCGTACTGGGGCGGCAACGCGAAACTGGGCGACGACGGCAAGTATCATCTCTTCGTCTGTCGCTGGCGCGAAGACTCCGACCGCGGGCACATGGAATGGCCCCGGTCCGAGGTCGTCCACGCGGTGGCTGACAACTCGTTCGGCCCGTACAAGGCCAGGGACACGCTGGGCCCGGGCCACAATCCGGAACTGTTCCAGCTCAAGGACGGGCGATACGTGGTCTACGTGATGGGGGCCTACTACATCGCCGACAGTCTGAACGGTCCCTGGACGCGCAGCAAGTTCGAGTTCGACCGGCGGGACCGGCGCATCATCGAAGGTCTGTCCAACCTCACCTTTGCGCGGCGCGAGGACGGCTCCTTTCTCATGGTCTGTCGCGGCGGGGGCGTCTGGTTCAGCGAGACCGGGATCAGTCCGTACAACCAGGTCACCGACCGGCGCGTCTATCCTCCGGTGGAGGGCCGCTTTGAAGACCCGGTGGTTTGGCGTACCAACGTGCAATACCACATGATCGTCAACGACTGGCTCGGACGCATCGCCTACTACCTGCGCTCCAGGGACGGTATCGATTGGAAGGTCGAGCCGGGCGAGGCCTACCTGCCGGGTATCGCCCGATACGAGGACGGCACCGAGGTCGATTGGTTCAAATATGAGCGCATCAAGGTCCTGCAGGATCAGTACGGGCGGGCGACGCAGGCGCATTTCGCCGTCATTGATGTGTTGAAACGTTCGGACAAAGGCAGTGACAACCACAGCTCCAAGCACATCTGTATTCCCCTGACGGTGGGCCGCCTCCTGACCCTCCTCGACCAAGAGGAGATTACGGCCGAAACGAAGAGGATCAGGGTCAAAGTCGCGGCCGAGGACGGCTTCAATCCTCATGCCGATATGGATATCGATTCGCTGCGCTTCGGTGCCTCCGAAGAGGTCAATTTCGGCAGGGGGTGCAGGGCGATTGAGACACAGCGGTCGGGCAGGGATTTGATCGTGACATTCGGCGGAGCCGGCAACGGCATCACGAGTGACAACTTCGCCGCCAAGCTGCTGGGACGGACGAGTTCGGGGAAGCTGCTCTTCGGGTACGCCCGTTTGCCGTGGTTGACGTACGTGGAGCCCGCGCTGTCGGCGCGTCTGCCGATACTGACGGAGACGAAAGATGGCTCTCGCATCACCGTGGAAGTTCAGAACTTCGGCCAGGTCGCCTCGCAGCCGGCGGACCTCCGGATCATGCACTGCACCGACGGTCGCGAGATCGAGCTGGCGGCCGGCACGGTCCCGCCGCTGAAGTCCTTTGAGAAGACCACCGTCGAGCTGACGTGCGGCACACGCCTCAAAGCGGGTGTCTCCTACGACGTCAAAGTGATCATCAACCCCGACGCCCGCAAGCCCGTCACACTACAGGGCAAGACAACTCCCGCGAAATCCTCGCAGAGATCCAATTGATCTTCGCCCGGTGCGGCACGACCGGCAGCGGCTCCCGCGATCGCCTGCGGACGTAACCGGGGCGCCCGTGACTCTTGCTTCTATCAAGTCCGGCTTTGCAGTCGGCGCGGCGGCTTGGCATACTTCTGAAGATGCTCAATCAGCTCGCCGCACATCTTCTCGCGAACGGCGGCATGTTTCGCGTCATCGAAAACGTTGTTCCACTCCTGCGGGTCCTCGTTCAGATCGTACAGTTCGCCCGCGACGATATCTCCACGGCCAACGCCGTCCCCGATGCGCGACTTATCCACGCACAGAATCAGCTTGTACTCTCTCGTTCTCCACATGTAGGCCGCGGTCTTCGGTTGATTGTGAAACTCGCAGAAGCTCGCCTCTTTGACGACAGGCCCGAGCAGATCTCTTCCAGGCCGGCTCTCGTCGTTTGAAATGCCCGCGACCTTCAGTATGGTCGGGAGCACGTCCACCAGCTCGGCGGGGCGGTGGTCCACGGTGCCCCGGCGCTCTCTCGGGACCGCCGTACCGCCGACAATCATCGGGACCCGCACCGCCGAGTCGAACAGGCAGTACTTGTTGAACCGGTAGTAGCGTTGTCCCAGCATCTCGCCGTGGTCGGACACGTAGACAATCAGGCAGTTGTCCAAGATTCCTTTGGCGGCGAGTTTCTTCAGCACCCGGTCGAACATGCTGTCGATCCACGAACAGTTGGCCCAATATCTCAGGATCATCTGCTGCCACTGCTTCTTGCTCGCCTTGCTCCAGAACCCCCGGTACATTTGCTCGCGGTTGACGCCGGTCGCGTGACAGGGCTCCACCTGGTCCTTCGCCGGCTGTTCGGGCACGGGGATTTCGTCGATGTCGTACAGCTCCTCGTACCCGGGCGGGACATTATGTCCGGCGTGTGGCTTGAGAAAGGACAGGTACAGGAAAAGCGGCCTGGTTTCGTCGATGCCGTTCTCAACGAAATCCAGGCACTCGTGAAAGACCCAGCCGTCGCGGTGGTCCTCTTCCGGGACTTTGCTGGTGCAGCCGAGATAACCGACAATGTTCTCTTCTCCCCCTCCGAAGGGTCGGGTCTCCTGCATGTATCGCTCGAGCCCCTCTGGGTTCACGTCGCTCATCATCACGGCGTCTTTTTCGTAGAGGGCGCTGGTGCGAGGCTGGCCGATGAATCGCGTTTCAAAGCCGCGCGTCGAGCAGCCCTTCGCCCGCCAATGGGTTTTCCCGAAACCGGCGGTCTGGTAGCCCGCGTTTCTGAGGATCTGGCCCAGCGTCTCACCCGGCAGTTGCTCGTCGGTGAGGCTCATACTGTTTTTCAGCACGCCGACCTGGGAAGGATAGAGCCCCAGCATCATGGAGTAGCGGCTCGGGACGCACATCGGGCCCTGGCAGACGGCCTGATCGAAGAGGACGCCATCGTCGGCGATCCGGTCCAGGGCGGGCGTCTTGACCATCGGGTTGATCTTCCCCACGCAATCCCAGCGCTGCTGGTCGCTCATCAGGAAAATGACGTTCGGCCGCTTGCCGTTTCCCGTCCGGCGCCGCTCGGCGCCAATGGATCGTGTGGAAGCCCACATCGCCGCACTTGACAACACGGCCGTGCTCTTGAGAAATTCCCTCCGGGTCAGCGCGTTCTTCATTGTCCATAACCTCCGAAGTACCGTCTGTGCGGCCGGGCCCACCCCGGCCGCAGGGGCCGAATCATGGGTATTATGGCAAGATCGTCACAAAAATTGCAAGGAACAGCCAGCCGTCCCGCAAATTGAGTGTCTGTGCAATCTCACGGGCATCATTGTCCTGGACCCGGGACAGCTACGGGTGGCAGCGTCAAGTCCGAAGGACTTGGCGATGGCGCAACGCCCGGAGCTCGTATCGCGCCACACGCAGCAGACAAGTCCCCCATCGCCAAGCTGCCGCTTGACGCTGCCACCCGGGGGCCGGGGTGGGAGAGTTACGCATTTACTCTTCCTACTCTTTGTACACTTCTGGCCTGTAACTGTTCTATTCATCTACGCTTGTGCTATTTTACTCATTTAGTGAAAACATTGCAAATTCGACTTGACGGCGACAGGGAAGCGAGTTATGGTATGTGTAAAACTCAATAGTAAATTGTAAATGGTAGATGTAAAATGTAAGGGGAAACGATCATGGCTACGCA
>JAFGCA010000475.1 GCA_016932895.1 Sedimentisphaerales bacterium
AAAATGGGTGGGGGGGGTGGGGGTGGGGGTTTAGAATCTTTGCGGGGGACACCGACGAGAAGGAAAAGGGAAACGTATGCTGGCGAGGTTGCACAGCGTCACGTTGGAAGGGATCGAGGGCGTGATCTGCGAGGTGGAGGTGGACGTCGCGCGGGGCGGTTTCGAGAAGTCGATCATCGTGGGCCTGCCGGACGCGGCGGTGAAGGAGAGCACCGAGCGGGTGCGAAGCGCGATTGTCAATTGCGGCTACCGCTACCCGAAGACGCAATCGCTGATCAACCTGGCTCCGGCGGACGTGAAGAAGGCGGGTCCGGCGTTCGATCTGCCGATCGCGCTGGGCATCCTGGCCGGCGAGGGGGCGCTGGCCGGGCCGGCGATCAAGGAATACGTCGTCGTCGGCGAGCTGGCGTTGGACGGTCGGGTCCGCCCGGTCAACGGCGTTCTGAGCATGGCCATGACCGCGGCGGCCAACGGGTTTACCCGTATGATCGTCCCGCTGGAAAACGCCCGCGAGGCGGCCGTGGTGCAGGACATCGAGGTCTTCGGCGTCGGGTCGCTGGCCCAGGCGGTGGGCTTTTTGGCCGATCAGCTTCTGCTGGAGCCGACGGTGACCGACATCGAGGAGCTGTTCGGCATCTCGTCCCGATACGGTGTGGATTTCGCGGACGTCAAGGGCCAGGAGAGCGTCAAGCGGGCCCTGACGGTGGCCGCGGCCGGGGCGCACAATATTATGATGATCGGGCCGCCCGGCGCGGGAAAGACCATGCTGGCCCAGAGACTGGCGACGATTCTGCCGCCGCTGAGCCTGGAGGAATCGCTGGAGACCACGCGGATCTACTCAGCGGTGGGGCTGCTGAAGAAGGATCAGGCGTTGCTGGCGACGCGTCCGGTGCGGGCGCCGCACCATTCGGCCAGCGGTCCGGCATTGATCGGCGGCGGCTCGTCGCCCCGGCCCGGGGAGCTGTCGCTGGCCCACTACGGCATCCTCTTCCTCGACGAGTTCGTCGAGTTTCCCCGGCACGTGCTGGAGATGATCCGCCAGCCGCTCGAGGACGGTTTCGTCATCGTCTCCCGGGCCAAGACGACCGTGCAGTTCCCGGCCCAGTTCATGTTGGTCGCGGCGATGAATCCGTGCCCCTGCGGGTACTTCGGCAGCCACGTAAGGTCCTGTAAATGCACGCCGGGGCAAATCGCCCGCTATCTGGCCAAAGTCTCCGGTCCGCTGGTGGACCGGATCGACATTCACATCGACGTGCCCGCGGTGGCCTTTCGCAAGCTCCGCTCCCAGGCCCGCCAGATCGACTCGACGACGCTGCGGGCCAGCGTCTCGGAGGCCCGCCAGGTCCAGGCCCGGCGTTTCGGCGACGGCGGCCTCATGACCAACGCCTACATGAGCCACCGGCAACTCGAGCAGCACTGCAAGCTCGACGCCGCCGGCGAGCTGATGCTCAAGGCGGCCATGGTCGATTTGGGGCTCAGCGCCCGGGCCCACGGCAAGATCTGCAAGGTCGCGCGAACGATAGCGGACCTTGACGGCGCCGGCGACATTCGCAGCGAGCATATCGCCGAGGCCCTCGGCTACCGAAAGCTCGACAGGAAGCTGTAAAAACCCTTCGCTACAGCCCAAACGCCCCACTTTTCTGCATGCAGGGCAGCGGCGATGCCCCCATTCTCTGGATCCGAGTGCAGAGCCCACAGAAATGGTGTCTTTTTGGTTAATTCGCCCCGGCCCCGCGCCGATAATAGGGGTGAAACCCGTAAGACGCAACATCAAGACACTGAAGGAGACCTAACATGGGGATTCAGAACTGGTCCGAGGATATTATTCTTGTGGACCTGCCACCCGAACCGGAGATGGGCGATGAGTTGAAAACCGTTACCGAGCTCGTCCGCGACCGCGGCGATTGCGAAGTTGTCGTTGATTTCTCGAAAATCGACATTGTTACTTCCTCCAGCCTTTCCAAGCTGCTGAAGCTGCGGAAACTGCTGGGCGACTGCGGCCACCGGCTGGTATTTTGCAGTGTCGCTCCGGCAACCAAGGGCATTTTTACGGTTACAGGTCTTGACGGCGTCTTCGAAATCGTGGACGATAAGTTCGTGGCTCTGGCCAGCTTGCAGATGGTGGGGTAGCCGGTCGCCGAGTGGCGTCTCTGCCGTCAGCAGAGCGCCGGGCGTCCGGGATATGCAGAGCTGGCGGAATCCGCAGAATTCGAATGTATAGGTGCCCGTAGAGCGGGTCACGAGGGTCGCTCGGGCGAGCGATACTCGTCATCTGCTCGCGGGATGTACATAATAGATCCGCTCGGATCGCCGTATCGCTCTGGTATACAAGGAAATGGATCAAGACAGTCTGCACCAGATCGAGCAGATTCTGGATCACGCGTTCGCCGACGGCGCTCTTCTGACAAGGGCGTTCACGCACTCCTCGGCCGTCGACAACCGGCTGGACAGCAATGAACGGCTGGAGTTTCTGGGCGACGCGGTCCTCTCCGTGGTGATTTGCCAGGCTCTGTTCGAGAAGTTCCGGGACTACCCCGAGGGCGAGCTGACCAAGATGAAGAGCATGCTCGTCTCGCGGGGGATGTGCGCCCGGGTGGCCCGTCGCATGGAGTTGCCTCAGTTTCTGGTCGTTGGCAAGGGGATGGTCTCGAACAAGGCCCTGCCGGCCTCTCTGGCGGCCGGGCTGCTGGAAGCGGTGATCGCCGCGATCTATCTCGACGGCGGCTTCGAGGCCGCCGGCGATTTCATTCTGCGCACGTTCTCGTCGCTGGTCGAGCAGGTGGACGCCGAAGAGGCGCACGGCAACTACAAATCACTGCTCCAGCAGTACGCCCAGGAGCAGTTCAACGTCGCGCCCGTGTACGTTCTGCTGGACGAGAAGGGCCCCGATCACAACAAGTGCTTCGAATCGGCGGTGGTGATCGACCAGCAGCATTTCACCAGTGCCTGGGGGGCCAACAAGAAAGACGCCGAGCAGAAGGCGGCGTACAACGCCCTGGTGGAACTGGGTGTTCTGCAGAAGGCCGTTCCGGCCGGTGACGCCTATAAGGCGGGCTAACCGAAGATCTTGGGCCACTGTTCGGCGACGACCCACGCCCCGACGTACAGGATCAGGGCCGCCACGAGGATAAAGACCATGATCGAGCCGAACAGAACGGCACACTCCTTTGCAAAGGCCCGCGGCCGAATCGTGCTGACCTTCGTTGCTTTGTAGACGATGGCGATGGAGGCCACCAGGGGCAGCAGCCACAGCATCGACGCCGGGTTCGTGTCGATGGGTATCGGCTGGCTGAAGCTCGCCACGACGGTTCCGATCAACGCTGTCATCTCAGTGCTCCGTCCCTTCCACGCCCTGCAGGTGTGCGAGATAGATTGCGTTTACGATGCACAAGAGATTCAGCAGACCCGCGATACTCGTATAGATCTGGCCGATCTCATTGGGTCTGGCGTAGACGGGATAGTCTCCGCCGGTGCTGATCCGTCCCAGCAGGAGCACCGCCGGTGAGTTCATGACCTGGGCGGCGTACCAGGGCTTGGCGCCGACCGGATCGATCACCCCGATCGATCCCACGTACAGCCCGAGCAGGAACGTCAGAAGGATCGTCACGCAAATCACCCCGGCGCGTCTTCGTTCGTTCAGCGCGAAGTGCCCCGCCCCCGGCACGAGCCAGGCGAGCAGTCCCACGATGATGAGGAACAACGCGTGGTTGTCCTTCCATGATGGATTCATGACGTGGTTTCCTCTGCGTCCGGTTGCGTTTCGTCTTCGGTCGATTCCTTCGTTTCCCGGACCGGTTTGAACTTCGTGCGTTTGAGGATGTTGGCGGGATTGAAGTGGACCGCCGCCAGCGACTGTGCTTGCCGGTACTCCTCCTGACGCAGCAGCATCCCTTTCATTGCCTGATACTGCTGCTGGTTGATACGCCGGACCGAAACGTCCTTGAGGCAGTAGAAACTCTGACTGGGCTTGAACTCGAGGATATCAGGCATCTTCGACGCCGCTTCGGCCTCCGGCGGCACCAGCGCGTACAAGCGGTTGATGAACTGCCTCTCCATCTTCGCTTCGCTGAGGACCCTCTCCGAGAGCGGGTTGTTGGCGGTTTGGGCCGCGATCACCTCCAACTGCGCGCTGGAGATCCTCTGCAGGCCGGTCAGTTGCTGCAGCTCGAAGACGTTCGGGTCGTTGGGGTCGGCCTTGGCCTGTTCGCCGTAGCGCTCGTTGAACGCGGCGACGGTGGGGTCCCATCCGTCCTTCGATGCGGCGTCGAGGAACTCCTGGGCCCGGCTTCTCGTCGTGTCCCAGGCCGCCAGCTTTCGGGCGTCTTCCAGCACCTTTTCCCTGACCGAGAACGTGGCGTCCTGCTGCTCCGTGGCATCGCCGAGACCGAGAGTCTTCGTGCTGAACGTTACATCCAGGCTCTCCGGCACGCCGGCCTTCTTGACCTGGGTGATTCGCACGATGGCCATCACCAGATCGGTCAGGTCGCCGCCCCTGGTTGCCATGGGGTTTTGCGCCGGGCCGATGGTCCGATACAAGTCGGGACTCTGGGCAAACATGAGCGTGCCGGCGTCTTCGCCGAGGGCCTTGGTCGAGAAAATAATCTGACTCAAGCGTGCGGGGCCGGGGCCGTAGCCGGGTGCGTAGAGGCCGCGCAGGACGTCGTCACGTTGCACGTCCGTGGCGCTGAGGAACCCCGTTCGTCCGCTGTAAAGGGCGATCCCGTATTTGTCTCCCAGGTCCGAGGCAATCTGCTGGTAATCTCCGGCTTGTGCCTTGAGCTGCTCGGCCGTCGGTTCCTGGCCTTCCTCGACGGCGGTCCCGAGCTGCTCATCGGCGAGGTTCTTCGCGTCCTGGAGGATTTGCTCGGCCTTGGTGTTGATTCGCTGCCGTTTCAGGTCGTCCACGATGCTCTCATAGACGTCCACGTACGGCTTGACCTGATCCTCCATGATGTTCGGGTCGCAGGGATCGACCTGAACCTGCTCGGTGTACAGGTCGCGGTTGTCCCGGTAGTATTGCTCCGCGTCCTCATCGGTGGGCGGTTTCACGATCGAGGCGACGTCGCCGAGCTGGATCGCGACGTACTCGAGCTGGACGCGCGCCGGCAGTTTGTAGCCGAAGGCGAAGGGGTTCGATTCGCTTATCTCGCCGGCGAAAGAGGCCTTGTACTTGTCAAAATGGGCCTGCAGCTCGTCGTCGCCGGGCGTCTGGTCCTTGTCGGCGAACCACTGGGATTCGAACTGCACGAACTCCGCGTCGAGGGTCTCATTGCTCAGGCTGGCCAGGTGCCTGACCTGCGCGTGGGTAACACTCTCGCTGGAACATACGGTCTGGGCGTATTGCAGGACCGCCAGCAGCTCGCCAAAGGTGTTCAGGACGTCTTCCTCGGTGACGCGATAGCGCCCGACGACGTAGCGCATGAGCGCCGGATAGGTCTGACCCTCGGAGAGCCGGGGAATGACCTGCCGGAGCAGGCCGGCCACTTCTTCGGCACCGATCCGGATACCCGCCGAAAGGGCCTCGTCCCGCAGCAAAATCCAGTAGAACGCCGGAACCATCGTCCGCTGCTCGTACAGGTCGCTGAGCTGTTGCTGGCTGACGCGGTACTGATTTCGCTGGATCGTCTGCATCACGTAGTTCAGCAGGGCCGGTGTGCTGCGGCTCTGCGAAAACAGCAGCTCGCTGAGGAAGACGCCTCGCAGGTCCTGCGATTGCAGCACGCGGTCGGCGCCGAGGACCTGGAGCATTTCCAACTCCTGGCGGGCCGTGGCGACGTCGAGCGGTGTGATCTTCTGCTTTTTGCCGTGGTAGGCGATCGTGTCGCGTGCGCCGCCGCTGCCGCGCAGCATGCCCGTCAGGGCCGAACCCCCCACAAAACCGACCATCAGCACGATGACCACCACCGCCATTATCTTCGTGTTGTTCTTACGAAACCATTTTACCAAGTGCATGCGTCGCTCCGGGTATTCTCAAGGTCCGCCCACGCAGGCGGGAACGGTTCTTATCTTTTTGGGTGTAAAAGGCTTAAAGATACTGCAAGGGTTCGGCCTTTTCAAGAAAAATAGTTGCCAGAGCCCCCTGCGGGCAAATCAAAATGCAAATAGAAAAAAGCAAAATTGAGGAAGTCATGCCTGCGGGGCGGGCATTCCACTATTTTGACCTTTGGTTTTTGATTTTGTCCGTCCGGGGGCGTATCATGGCAGCTTCGCTATGGCAACAGAGAACAGATATTCACAGTCGCAGCGTGCCTTTGCCCAGGCGTGCCGGACCATGCCGGGCGGGGTCAATTCGCCGGTGCGCGCCTTCGGGGGCGTGGACGTGGCGCCTCTTTTCATCGCTTCGGCCCGCGGCTCGAAGGTGGTCGATATCGACGGCAACGAGTACATCGACTACGTCGGCTCCTGGGGCCCGATGATCCTGGGCCACGCCCATCCGGCGGTGATCGAGGCCGTTCACGCGGCCGTGGACAAGGGGACCTCCTTCGGGGCCCCGACGCTGGCCGAGACGGAGCTGGCCTTACGGATCGTGGGGGCCTTCGCCTCGATCGAGAAGCTGCGGCTGATCAGCAGCGGCACCGAGGCGGTCATGACGGCGATTCGGCTGGCCCGCGCCCATACGGGGCGCGACGTGCTGGTCAAGATGGCCGGCGGCTACCACGGGCACAGCGATTCGCTGCTGGTGCAGGCCGGCTCGGGCCTGGCCGAGCGTGGCACCGCTTCCAGCCCCGGAGTGCCCGAGGCGCTGGCCGATCTGACGGTGGTGGTTCCCTATAACGACATCAAGGCCGTCCGGCGGGCCTTCGACAAGCATGCCGGCCGGATCGCCGCGGTACTCGTCGAGCCCGTGGCGGCCAATATGGGCGTCGTTGTGCCCGAGCCGGGCTATCTGGAGGGCCTGCGAAGCCTCTGCGACGAGCACGGGTCCGTGCTGATCTTCGACGAGGTCATCACCGGCTTTCGCGTCGCGCCGGGCGGAGCCCAGCAGCGCTACGGGATCAACGCCGATCTGACCTGCCTGGGCAAGATCGCCGGCGGGGGCCTGCCTCTGGCCGTTTGTGGCGGTCGGGCCGATATCATGGACCTGCTCGCCCCCAGCGGTCACGTCTACCAGGCCGGCACCCTCAGCGGCAATCCCATCGCCACCGCCGCCGCCAACGCCACGCTCGAGATCCTCTGCGAAGAAATCAAGAATCAAGAATCAAGAATCAAGCCTGCGGAATCGCCACGTCGCGGTGATGACTCCCCTACTTTTGACATTTCCTCTTTGCCTTTTGATTTCCCCGGGGGGGTATACGCAGCGCTCGAATCGACCGCCGCGGCGCTGGAGGCCGGGCTGGCGCAGGCCGCCGCCAAGGCCGGCGTGCCCGTTACCATCAACCGCGTCGGCTCGATCATGAGCTGCTTCTTCACCGGCAAAGCGGTGAGATGTTTCGACGACGTCCGCGCCGCCGACATCGCTGCTTTCAAGAGGTTTTTCGCCGCGATGCTCGAACGAGGCATCTACTTGGCCCCCAGCGCCTACGAGGCGATGTTCGTGTCGTTGGCTCACACCGCTGACGACATCGACCGAACGATCGCGGCCGCAACCGAAAGTCTCAAAGCCGTCGCCGGCGCGTAGGCGGGGGGGGGCGCTTCGCGTGCAGGGCGATGAGCCCGTTCGTAGCGTTCGTTCTCGGAGGATGTAATGATGACGCGTTGTACTCTCGCCTTGATCCTGTCGCTCGTTGTTCCCGTCACTTCCGTTGCAGATTCCGCCGAGGTCCGGCCGCCGCAGACCGAGCGGGGAAAGCGGGAGGTGCGAGATGTTCTCGGCGTCGTGCACGTGGCGGGGCGGTACCATCTGACGGACAAGGACTTTCTCAGCGAGGGCGCCGACCAGATTCTGGCGCTGGGCTCACGGGTGATCAAGGTGTGGTTCTTCAGCGGCAGGGGCAGCGACAGTCTCGTCAGATCCTACCCCTACAATTCACAGTGGCCGAAGGTCGATTCGCTCGTCGAAGGGGCGCAGACGCCGTATTTCGCGCAACTTTTCCGCAAGCCGTTCACCACCTACCTCCTCAAGGTCACTTCCCTGGGCCGTGACGAGGGGTACTGGCGAAAGGGGATCACCGACGAGCAGAAGGAAGACGAGCGGCGGCAGTTCTACGAGTTGGCCAGGCATTTTCTCACGGCCTACAAGGGCACCGGCAAGACGTTCGTCCTCCAGCACTGGGAAGGTGACTGGATGGTCCGGGGCAACTACGACGGCAACGCCGACCCCACGGACGAGGCCCTGCAGAACATGGTCGAATGGCTCAACGCCCGCCAGGCCGGCGTCGATCGGGCCCGGCGGGAAATCGGGCAGCACGGCGTTCGCGTCTATCACGCCGCCGAGGTCAACCGCGTCGTCGCTTCGATGCGAAACGGCTCGCCCAACATGGTCAACCGGGTCCTGCCCCACACGCACGTCGATCTCGTCTCGTACTCGGCCTGGGATTCCGCCACCGCCCACCACGCCGACCCCAACGTGCTGCGGGACGCGCTGGACTTCATTGCCGCCCACGTCCCGGACAGCCCGGACTTCGGCAGTCGCAACGTCTACCTCGGCGAGTTCGGCATGCCCGAGAGTTCCTTCTCCCTCGAACAGATTCAAACGGCCGTCCCCAACGCCGTGCGCACCGGCCTGGACTGGGGCTGTCCCTACCTCCTCTACTGGCAGCTCTACTGCAACGAACAAAGGGACTCCAGCGTATCGCCACCCGTAAAGAGCAACGACGCCGTTCGAGGCTTCTGGCTCATCCGCCCCGACGGGACGAAGTCGCCCCTGTGGGACTACTTCCACCGGCTGCTCGCAGACGCGAGTGAGCAATTGTAGGGGGGGGGGCTTGCCCCACCATCCTTTCTGCTACAGTTGTTCATTAGAGGGTTGTCATGCTGAACGAAGTGAAGCATCCGGGCTGAGAAAGAGAAGTCAGCATCGCGCCAGAAGAGGCGTGCGATGGCGAGATCCTTCACTGCGCTGCGCTTCGTTCAGGATGACAGACCGCCTGACGATTAATCGTAATCCGGATGAGGGGGAACGCGCGTCGGCGGAGATGTCGAGATAAGAAAAATAGCCCCCTGACGCGGCAGGGGGCTGTGGTGACATTGGCGATGATCGCGACGACGGCTCGCGCTACAGCCTGGGGGCCCGGAAGCGGTAGTTGCCCGAGCCGATTTCGAAGACGGCGTTTCCGTCGAGCATACCGATGAATCGAACTCCGTCGGCTTCGAGAACGGGCTTTCCGGACTCGGTGATGCCGGCCAGGTCCAGCGCGGGCAGATAGAGCGTCGCGTTGGTGTTGGCCGGGATGGTGACTTCGAGGGCGAGGGCCTCGTCGGTGCGTTTCCAGGCGGTGGCGATGGTGCCCCGGATGGAGTCGTAGCGGGTCCGGGCCCAGGTCAGGCGTCCGCCGGGGCGCGGCCGGATGATGATGTTCTTATAGGCCGGACCCGGAGTCATCGCGGTGTCGATGCCGCCGATGGTCTTGAACATCCATTCGCAGACGGCGCCGAAGGAGTAGTGGGCGAACGAGTTCATGCCGGGGTCCTGGAAGCCGTTCTCGGGGGTCCAGCCGTCCCAGCGTTCCCAGATGCTCGTGGCGCCGTGCTTGATCGAGAAGCCCCAGGACGGAAACGTCTCGTTGTGGAACAGGTGGTAGGCCACGTCGGTTCGGCCGAAGCGAGTCAGCGTGGTCATAAGGTCCTTGGTGCCGACGAAGCCGGTCGAGAGATGCCAGTTGCGCTGCCGGATGTCGTCGGCGAGGTATTGCGTCACTGTCTCGCGCTTGTTTTTCGGCAGCAGGTCGAAGGCCAGGGCCAGGACGTACACGGTCTGGGTGTCGCCCTTGATCCGGCCGGCTTCCGAGACATACGCCTCGTTGAAGGCCGTTCTGATGTCCTCGTAGAGCTGCTGATAGCGCCTGGCGTCCTCTCTCTTGCCCAGCACCTCGGCGACCTGCGCGGTCAGCTTCGTGCTGCAGGCGAAATAGGCGGTGGCCAGGACGTCCTTGGGCGTGTCGGCCTTGATGCTGAGCCAGTCGCCGTAGCCCTGGGCCGGTCGCAGCAGCGTCCCCTTGGTGGTGCCCTTGCAGTAGTCGACCCATTCCTGCATCGCGTCGTAATGCTCGGCGAGGATGCGCTTGTCCCCGTAGACCTGGTAGATCGTCCAGGGGCAGATCACACCGGCGTCGCCCCAGGCGGCAGTGCCGCCGCCCTCGGCGACCTTGCGCGGCGAGACGTCGGTGAAGGCGCCGTTGTCGAGCTGGGCGTCCTCGACGTCGACCATCCACTTGGTGAAGAAGGCCGAGACGTCGGTGTTGTACGTGGCGGTGCGGACGTAGATCTGGGCGTCGCCCATCCAGCCCAGCCGCTCGTCGCGCTGCGGGCAGTCCGTCGGGATGTCGATGAAGTTGGCCCGCTGGGTCTGGCAGATGTTGCGGTACAGCGTGTTGGTCATCTCGTCGGAGCAGGTGAAGTCGCCGACGACCGGGGTATCGGAGGTCAGCTCGACACCGGTGACCGCGTCAAGGCCGGGCGTGCCGGGATAGCCGGTCACTTCGACGTACTGGAAGCCGTGGAAGGTAAAGCGCGGCTGCCAGATTTCCTTGCCGGTGCCCTTGCAGATGTAGGTGTCGATCGCGCGGGCGCCGCGGAGGTTGGTCGTGTAGATGGTGCCGTCGGGGTTGAGCCGCTCGGCGAAGCGCAGGACGATCTTCTGGCCGGGCTCGGCGTTGCGCACCAGCAGCCGCGCGAAGCCGGCGAAATTGGCCCCGAGGTCAAAGACATAGGCGCCGTCCGTCGGCTCCGTCCTGGCGACCGGCTCGATTTGGCGGACCGCGCGGACGGGGACGCCGGGATACGCTTCGACGGCCGCGTCGATGCGGTCGGTGACGTCGACCGGCTGCCAGTCGGCGTCGTCGAAGTCGGCGGTGCTCCAGCCGGGCATTTCGGCCCGGGCGTCGTACGTCTCGCCCATCAGGAAATCGCCTTCAAGGATGGGCCCGGTCGCGGCTTTCCAGGTCTTGCCCGTCGCGATGGTCTTGGAGCTGCCGTCGGCGAACTCGACGTGCAGTTGGGCTGCAAAACGCGGGTTCTGTCCGTAATGGTCGCGCTTGCGTCCCCAGCCGATGTGGCCGCTGTACCACCCGTCGGCCAGGATCGCGCCCAGGGCGTTGAAGCCGGGCTTGACGGACTCGGTGACGTCATAGGTGTTGTAATAGACGCGGATGTTGTAGTCGGTCCAGCCGGGGGAGAAATAGGCGTCACTGACCGAGCGACCGTTGAGGTGCAGCTCGTAGTTGCCCAGCGCCGAGGCGTAGAGCGTGGCCCGCTTGACCGGTTTTTCCAGAACGAAGCGGCTGCGCAGGAACTGCGCCGGGGGCAGAATCAGCGCGCCGCCGGTCGTGTCGATCTGACCCCAGGGACGGGTGCCGTAGGGGCCGGCCACCCGGGCCGTGTCCCAGTTGCCGGCGTCGAAATCGCCCTTCGTCCAGTCGGACGCCCCCGTCTTCGACACGCGCCAGGTCTCGTCGGAGGCAACGATCATCACGCCGTCGGCGAAGCGAAGACTCAGCAGCGCCAGGACGCCGGCGGGATTGGGCTCGTCTCCCGCGTTGTTGGCCTCGACGGCCAGCACGTTCTTGCCGGCGCGGATGTGCTTCTTGACGTCGACGACGGCGGTCACTTTGAAGTTGCTTCCGCTGCCGATCTCCTGGCCGTTCAAGAACGTTTTGAAGCCGTTGTCGGCTGTGACTGCGCACAGCGCCGAGGTGATCTCGCGGCCTTGCCCCACGACGAACTCGCGGCGGAAGAACCGCGTCCCCACCGGGACGCTCGCCTTGGCGTCGCCTTCGGGGTACCAGATCCAGTAGGCTTGGGAAAGGTCCACCTCGCGACCGGCCGACTCGCGCCGGCGAGAGGCATCGTAGCCGATCCACCGGGCTTTCCAGTCGCTCGGGTCCAGCAGGCCCATCGTCCAGGAGGCCGGCTTGCTCCAGCGCGAGGGCTGGTTGTCGTCGTCCCAGACGCGGACCTTCCAGTAACAGCGCATCTGCGACAGCAGCGGGGCGCCGCCGTAGGGGATCTGTATCGATTCATCCGAGGCGACCCGGCCGCTGTCCCAGAGATCGCCCGTGTCGTCGGCCAGGAGCCCGGGCCGGCTCGCCACCAGGATGCGGTACGCGCTCTGCATCCGGCCCCGCGTGCGGGACTGGACGGCCCAGCTCAGTCTCGGCTGCGCCACGTCGACGCCCAGCGGATCGACGAGGTATTCGCAACGCAGGTTCTCCGCCGTCAGTGCCTTGCCCGGCCCGAACGATCGGATGTTCAGTTCCTCGGTCATGGCGCACCCCACGCACACGAATGCCGCGGCGGCCAGGAGAATCGCATGGGTTGTCTTCATGATACTGCACCTCCAATTCAAAATGCCGGTGTCACGGTCTCGGCCGAAACGGTCGCTTCGGGTCGGTCTTCTCGCTGCCTGCCGCCGGTCGCAGGCAGGGCGCCGGCGACCGGTTTCTCCGCGTTGCACGGAGCACGAAGCGGCTCCTATTCCGTCCCACCGTAGATGAAACGCATGCGGCCGACGTTCGGGATCCAACGCAGCGAGACGAGCCCGTAGGCCAGACGCATCGCCATGTTTCGATCGCTGTTCTTCAAGAGCATCGCTTTCAATTCGCCAGGCCAGGGAAACTCAAACCCGCTGGGCCAGTACACGAAAAGCGCTTTGCCCACCAGGTAATACCGCGGGACGACGCCCGCCCGCGGCGGCTCGGTGCCCTTGCTGGCCACCGTCGGCGGGTACCACCAGCGTCCGTCCTCGCTGTTGGGCGAGTTGTCCCCGAGAACGAAGAATTCATCCGCGTTGAGCTGAAAGGGCTTGTCCTTAACGGCCCGGATGCTTCGGGCGGCCTGCCCGTTGCCGGTGTAGTGAATGTCACGGAAGAAGGCGACATGCGAAAGCGTCAGCTTACCCGACCCGAAGATCACGGCGTTCGGTAAGGCCTCCGCCTCCAACTCCTCTTCCTTCGGACGAGACCTGCCGAGATCCCAGGTCAATGTATTTCCGCCGACCTCGAAGATCAACTGGCGGTCCACGTGGGCGAACTGGACCCGCGTAAACCCTCCCCGCGCGGGCAGCTCGACATCCCGGCGATCCAGGTTGGCTGTCTCGGTCCCCTTGACAGACTCCAGGACCATTTCCCCGGAAAGATCCAGGGAGGCCTTATAATCGACACCCTGTTTGCTGAGCGTGATGCCGATTTGCCCCTCCGTGTCGGCGGGTTCGACGTAGAAACGAACCATCAGATCGCTGGCCTCGGGCATCCGGCTGTAGGAGTGCACCTCGTTGTAGGCGTATGCCACGCGGAAATCATTCGCCGAGGGTCCGTGCGCGTCGTAGGTCAGCACGTTCGTTTCACCGGGCGGGCAGTCCAACACGATCTGCGTGGGGTTCTCCGCGCTCATTTCCCACGCCGAGGTCTCGAAGTCAAAGGGCGGCCTCCAGGACGCTCCGTTGAATGCCCCGCGTTGCTGCGGATTCACGGGGCGGAAATCGTGGTCGTATATCGGCATCCAAAGTTCTCTTTGGACGCGATTCGGCTTGCGCGCGATTTGTCCGTCGATATACACGTCACCGTCGATGATTTCGATCTCTTCGCCGGGCAGGCCGATGAGGCGCTTGATGTAGTTCTCGGAAGGATCCGTGGGGTTCTTGAAGACGATGACGTCCCAGCGTTTGGGCTCGATGAACTGGTAGATGCACTTGAGCACGAGAATGCGGTCGCCGTTGGCCACGGGCTCGGTATCGGTGCCGGAGGTGAAGAACCCGCAACTGGGGCAACGGGTCTGCTGCCGAATGGGCACGGTGCCCGGCGGGATGGTGTCCTGCGCGAGCCCGTAGTTCTGCGGCACGAATCCGTATTCATACTTGTACCCGCATTGCGGGCAGCGCAGCCGGAAATGGGCGCCCATCAACGTGTCGGCCATGCTCCCGGTGGGGATGCGAAAGGCCTCCATGACGAAGGCACGGAAGACGAAGGCCAGGATGAAGGCCGTGATGAGCCATTCGAACGTGTTGGCGATCTCCGCCGCCCGGTCCTTCTTCTTAAGTGCGGCCTTCTTGCCGCTTGTCTGAGGCGTTTTCCTTGCAGCCATTCACCTGAGTCCTGTTTGCAGTCGATTCTCCTTCGCTTTGCCGGGCGGTCTTCAGTGCCGCTCTCTCGGCTCAGACGAAACCGCCGTGCGCTTGCCGTCAGGGCAAACCCACGCGAAAGGGTCATTATGCCCCCAAAGACGACTCCGGTCAACCACCGTCCGGCCGTTGCGAAAATTGTCCGCCCCCCGACGCCGGAAGCGCTTGTCCGGGGCCGGCGGCACGAGTCTCCGGCGCCACCCGCGGACCGGGCCGGCACCCCTGACGCTACCCTCGTTCGGCCCGAATCCAGGGGCGAAAAAAAATTGCGCAAAAGGGCTTGTTGCATCGAAGTCTTTATTGTATAGTGGGTTGCAGAAGTTTGTCCTTTCTGGTTCGGTGGTCCTGAAGGTGCTTTTTTTCGATCAGACCCGGGAGTCAACGGCCGGGAAGGACGTTGGTCGTCTGTGAGGGTCCCGGATGTCCTTGATCTGCTGTTGGACAAATCAGAGACGAGTTCTGTCGGACAACAGTGCACCCAACACGGCCCAAATCCTGTTTCCGAATGGTGCTTTCCTTCGAGTGAGGTAACTTATGGCGACAGTCACGAAGAAAGAGCTTATTGATCGGATCGCGGAAGGTACGCAAGCCAAACGGGTCTCGGTCAAACGGATCGTTCAGGCTTTTCTCGATGAGATTGTGAACGAGTTGTGTCAGGACAATCGCCTGGAGTTCAGGGATTTTGGTGTTTTCGAGACGAGGACAAGGGCCGCAAGGATCGCACAGAACCCCAAGACGCTGGAACGCGTGGAGGTGCCGGCAAAACGCACGGTCAAATTCAAGATGGGCCGACTGATGAGGCAAAACCTCAGCGCCGGCGAGCCGCAATCAGCGGAGGCAAAACCAGGGGTATAACGGCGCGCTTCCATGCTGCCGGCGGAGGCCCGCGGCCGTTGGAAGCGGCGTCAAGAGTCTTCCGAGAAGGAGTCGTTCATGGTGGATGGGAAGGTCAAGTGGTTCAACCCGCACAAAGGGTATGGATTCATCGAGACCGCCGACGGCCGAGACGTTTTTGTGCATTACTCCAGCATCGCTGCCGAGGGGTTCAAGACGCTGGATGAAGGGGATCCCGTTGTTTTTGAGGTGATCGAGGGTGAGAAGGGGCCCCGGGCCACGAACGTCGTGGCGAAATCCCCTTCGCAGGAAAAGCTCTCGTAAGGCTGCACCCGTCGGAGAGGAGGTTCGGGGGCGGGTTGGTGCTCCTGGTGACGCGCCCGGGCAATTCCAACCGGGTTGCCGGCAGCGACCGACGGGGCCGCGGCACGCTTTTTTCCGCCGGAGAAGGGTTTACGCTCCTTGCATTCGAAACTCCGGTGGTGTATAATGAGCGCGGAAAGACCGTGAGGAGACGCTATGTTTGGTAGCGGTTACAAATCCGGGCTTGATTGTAACGTCCTGGTGCTCAACAAGCACTACATGGCTATCCGTATCATCGGCGCCAAGCGGGCTTTCTCCCTTCTGTTTCGCGATCTGGCCGAAGTGGTCTCGCTGGAAAAGGGCACGTACGCCAACTACGATTTCAAGAACTGGTGCGAGGTGAGCCAGTTCCGGCGGCAATTCGAGCCGGACGGGCACGACTGGGTCTCGACCGTCAACTTCCACATCGCCGTGCCCCGAATCATTCGACTTCTGTTTTACGACCGTCTGCCGCGCACCGAGGTCAAATTCAACCGGCGCAACATCTTCGCCCGCGACAAGAACCATTGCCAGTATTGCGGCAAGCGCTTCCCTACCACCGAGCTTTCGCTCGATCACATCGTTCCCCGCAGCATGGGTGGGGGGGCCAGTTGGGAGAATATCGTCTGTGCCTGCGCCAAATGCAACGTCAAGAAAGGCGGCCGCACCCCCAAGCAGGCCCACATGAAGCTCATCAAGAAACCCGTCAAGCCACGCCATAGTCCCCTCGTCCACGTCCACCTCGGATACGACCGATACAAGAGCTGGAAACAATTCCTCGACCACGCCTACTGGTCCGTCGAGCTGCGGTAGACGCGCTGTCTTGCAGATCTTCAGATAGACCGTCGACGCTTCGTTACCCGCGACTTCGACATCCGTCTGCGCTGTCGATCCTTATCCAATTATTTCGGTCCGGTTGTGACTTTCTTTCGCCCGCAGGCTCTATAATGGTGGAAGGTCAAGTCGTGCTGATACTGTGGAGTCTCACATGCGACGGGCATTGGATGATCGGCAACTCGTCGAGCAGAGCATCGGCGGCGACACGGAGGCGTTTGGCGTCCTCGTGAATCGGTACCAGTCGTTGATCTGCGCGGTGACGTACAGCGCCACGGGCAATATCGAGCGAAGCGAAGAGCTGGCGCAGGAAGCCTTTTTGCGGGCCTGGAAGAACCTGCCCCAGCTCAAAGACCTGAGCCGGTTTCGCGCCTGGCTTTGCACGATCGCGCGCAACCTGGGCAGTCGCGCGATCGAGAAGCGCCGCCGGGACGTGGTTGACCGAGCGACGGGGCTCGATGCCGCCGAGTTCGCCACGGACGGCTGCGAACCTTGCGAGCGGTTGGTCGGCAAGGAACAGCAGGAGGCGGTGTGGGCCGCCCTGGAGGCGATCCCGGGGGCATATCGCGAGCCGATGGTTCTGTTCTACCGCCGCCAGCAGTCGGTCAGCCAGGTGGCGGCCGATCTGGAATTGTCCGAGCACGTGGTCCGCCAGCGCCTCTACCGGGGCCGGCAATTGCTCAAGGCCGAGATCTCGTCAGTGGTCGAGGAAACCCTCAGCCGCTCCGGACCGGGCAAGGCCTTCACCGTCGCGGTCGTCGCGGCCTTGCCGGCTCTCACCGCCCAGACCGCCAGTGCCGCCGTCGCCGGCGCGGTCGCGGAGGGAACGCCCGCCGCCAAGCCGTTACTCGCTGCCGGTCTGAGCGGCGCGGTGCTGGGCCCGATCCTCGGTCTGCTCGGCGCCGTTCTCGGCTGTTGGTGCAGCATCAAAAACACAAACTCGCCGCGAGAGCGCCGATTCATGATTCGGATGACGATCCTCTTCTGGCTGTTCCTGTTGCTGTGCATCGGTCTGCCGCTGACGCTGGCTTTGGCCGGGCTGATCAGCAGGTGGGTTTTCTGGTCGTGCTTCGCCTTATATTTTGTCTTCCTCTTGCCTCTGATGTTCTGGAGCAATGCACGTCAGCGGCGCATTCAGATGGAAGAGGGGACGTACCGCCGGCCCGAGGATGTCGTTCGGCATCTGCCCGGGCAGGCGGTCCCTGGTAACTTCGCCGGTGCGATCTTCGGTTCTCAGATTTGGGTGCTTCTCGTTGCCGGGGCGACCGGCGATTGGACGGCGGCTCTGATCGTCTTTCTGCTGGCCTTCCTGGTGTTCTTCCTCAGTCTCAGGGTGTATGCGGGTCGGTCCGAGAGATACTTGCGTGCGGGACTGGTCGCCCTGCTCGGCGTCGGCGCGATCGATTTCGGCGTCGTCTGCCTGCGCTGGCAGACGTGGCAGAGGGTCGCCGAATTCGAAGAGAAAGCAGGGAATGTCCCATTCTGGTTGGTGGCTCTGCTCATCGTGGTCTTCGTAGCTGTTATGGCGATTGCCGTGATTCGTGCGGATCGCAGACGCTCGGCGGCCGCGGCGCAGCCGCCTGGTGAGGATGCTGCGTCCGAAAGCGGCGACTCCTTGCGGTCGGGAATCTATGGCAGCTTTGCCGGCGCCGTTTTCGGGTCGGCAGGCTGGCTGTTCATGATGTCGCTGAGGGCCCGCGATTGGACTGCCGCAGTCGTGGCTGTCTACGCTGTTGTCGTTTTCATCCTCAGTGTTCGCAGTTGCATCGCGCAACCACGCCGGATCTGGCCGATCCTCCTGCTCGATGTTGCGGCCCTCTATGTCTTGCACCTGGTCGTCCTGAACGTCCGCTGGAGTCACTGGATGGCGACCTGGGCGCAGAGCGACCATCCCTCCTCGTATGCCGGAGGGTCTCTGTCGTACATGAACGTCCTCGTCACCTGTATCGCGGCGGCACTGGCACTGTGGCTCGCCCTGCGATGGACTGACGACCGCAGGCGGGACGCGATAGAGAAATGAGTCTGGCGGCCTGCCGCACCCGCACCGTTACTGCATAGGCGGTTCGTCTTCTGGATCGCAGCCTGCGGGGGGGATGGAGAGGAAGGATTTGATGCAGGTTTTGATCCAGGTCCAGTGCAGGATCAGGTGGACGAGGATGAGGAAGACGAAGAGCAGGGACAGGACGAAGTGGACGTCGCCCCAGTCGTGCCGGCCGAGGCCCCAGAGGGTCCTGATGTGCGCGCCGCCGCGACCGCCGCGAAACGCCTGGCCGTGGCCGCCGGAGCCGGGCGGCAGCACCCATCTCAAGATGACGCCGGTTGCCGCCAGCAGCAGTAAATCCACGAAGCCGACCGCGTCTACGATGAAATTCAACGTCGTCCGTCTCATGCCTTCATCCTTGAGAAAAAGGGTAAACCTGTCACTGTACCGGGATCGTGCTGGTCAGCATTCTTGCATCGCTGCCCGCAAATGTAAAGGAGAACGTTGACAGGGGGCTGCCGCGCCGGGGCACTGCCGGGCGGCGCGTCGGCGATCGATCCTAAATTGGGCCGGCTCTGCTGGTGTGATGGTTGGCAGGGCGGTTGCCTACGTCTCTGCGGCCGCTTCACCGAGCCAGGCGCGGGCGACGTCCAGGTTGAAAAACACCATGACGGCGTGCGGACGATCCCGGAGGCTCTCGAAGCGTTTGGCCAACTCGAATCCGCTGCGCACCACGAGGGCGCACTTGCCGCCCGCGAGTTTTTCTACGTGCTTCTTGTCCATCTCGGACATTGTCTCGAGGGTCGCCTCTGAGACACCGACCGCTTGCGCTGTCGTGGCGTCGAACAGTTCGTAGTACCCCGGCTCGATGCGCGGATCGGCGAGCACCGCCGCCTGGTACTCCAACAGATCGTGCTCGGTGACCTCTCCGTGCGCCTTCGTGTGGACAAAGGTCCCGCCGTTCCTGACTTCATACGTCACTGGCATTCTTCCGGGCCCTCCCGAACCAGGCGGCACGCCGTTTACCCATTGCTGCCGGAGCGAATCGCACCGTATCTGTAGCAATGGTCCCGCACTGAGAACCGACCCATAGGCCACATGCGCCCAAAAACATTGTACCGACCTTGTCGCGGAGGTGTCAAGTCATTCTGTGTCGCATTCCGAGGGTCGTTCTGTCGAGGCCGCGGAGAACGGCGTGACGCGGTCGCGAAGTGCCAGGCCGGATTCGGAGGTCGCGGTGTCATTGGATGGGCTCCAGCGCCGCGGCGATTTCCGGGATGCTCTGGAGGGTGGCGAATTCTCCATTGAGTATGGTCCCTTCCACGTAGTCGGCGAAATCCTGTTCGGTCATGTTGGCCATGACTTGCCCGAAGCCCTGGATCATCGTGTCGATCGTTGCCGAGCGCTGCTGGATCGCCTGCAACCGGGAGTCGATTTCCTGGATCTGCTGGAGATCTCCCAGGGCCTCGTATATGCCGCGTTGCTCGGCGAGTCCGGCTTGCTGCATGGCGATGCCGACGCGGTCGTGCAGGAGGAAGCGGCCGGAGGCCGATACGGTCCGCCCGACGTTCGAGACGTCCTGGGCGATCTTCAACGCCTCATCCAACCGGCCCGCCGCCGAGAGCGACTGCACCTGCGTGATCGACTGCTGCTCGATCTGCCGGAGCATGCCGAGGTGATCGAGCGGCAACGTAAAAGCCGACAGTCCCAGGGCGACCGGGTCGGCGCAACCTTCGGCGAGCAGGTAGTCGTAGCGGGCCATGAGCGCGTCGATTCGGTTGTCGGCGAATCGCCCCTTGGCGCCGGCGGCCGAAAGCGCCTCCAGGGCGGCGGCGACGTCGCCGCTTTCGAATTGGCAGTAGGCCGAGTAGCAATCACCTAACAGGTTGGTCGGGTCGACGTTCTCCAACTCGCCGGCGTAGGCAAGCGTTGATTCGTCGATTTGTCCGGCCCTGATCTGGGCCTGCACGAGCGCCGAGAGCACGGCCGGCGAGTCCGGATGCAAGGCGGCCGCCTCTTCGAGGTACTTCAGGGCCGCCTCTCGATCCGGCATCAGTGACGCCGCCGCCACCCAGCAGGCGGGCTGCTCGCCGTGGGCTTGCAGGAACGCGTCGAGTCCCTCCGAGGTCACGATCTGGCGCACCGCCGCCTCGAGGTCGCCGCCGGCAACGTCGATCATGTTCTTGACCGTCTCGTAATCGTACTGTTTGTCAGACGCCGGGGCTTGGTCGGGCGGGTTCTCTTTGCTCTTGGCGGGCGGCTCTGCTTCGGCCGCAGCGTCGGGTTGGCTTTGCCGGCGCGTATCGGCGACGAGCAGAGACCACAGATTCGCGATGACCTCGCGGTCAGCCTGCTTGTCTTCGGTGAGGCCGGCGATCTGCTGCTGCAACGCGGCCCGTTCCTCCTGGAGAGAATCGCGCTCGGATGTGACGGCCTGAACCTGCTGTTCCAGATCGGCTACTACTTGCCCCAGACCGTCATCTTCCGGCGCCGCCGCCGCTTCTTCCTCGCGCGGACCGCGAACCAGAACCGCGATGAGAACGCACAACAACACGCCGGCAATCAACGCTGCCACAGTGAGGCTCTTTTGCATCGTTCATCTCCCTGTTTGGCATTTCCAAAGACGTCCCGCCCGCAACGCGGCGGGCCCCGGCAGTCCCAAACACTCAAAACGCAAGACGAGCCCCGCGCCCTGAAATGGGCGCAGAAAGACGAAAAAGAGTCGACAGGAAGAAGCAGCAGGGCGACTCACCGGAGCCGCCCCGCATTCATTCGTGATGGGAAAGAGCGCGCTCAGTCTTTCAGCGGGCGGATCCAGATGTTTCGGTAGCGGACCGGATTGCCGTGGTCCTGGAGCTGGATGGGGCCCGTGTCGCCGTGGGGGCGATAGTCGCTGATGGCGTGCGGTCCGCGCCAGCCGGTGCCGCCGGTCAGCACGACGTGGTCGTGGATGAGCGTGCCGTTGTGGAAGACGGTGAACGTGGCCTTGCGGTCGACCTTGCCGTCGGCCTTGAAGGTCGGGCGGTGGTAGATGATGTCGTAGGTCTGCCACTGGCCCGGCTTGCGGCAGACGTTGACCAGCGGTACGGCCCGGCCGTACAGCGCGCCGCATTGACCGTCCGGATAGGTGTGGTTGTCGTAGGAATCGAGGACCTGAACCTCGTATTGTCCGTGCAGGAACACGCCGCTGTTGCCCCGGCCCTGGCTGCTGCCGCTGACCTTCGAAGGCGTCGCGAACTCCACGTGCAACTGGCACGACCCGAACTGCTCCTTCGTCTGGATGTACCCGGCCTTCTTGACCGACTCCATCGCGCCGTCGCGAAAGACCCACTTCGAGGCGTTGCCGTTGGTGTCGGTCCAGTTCCGCTCCATTGAGGCCCGCGTGCCGTCGAAGAGAACGGTCGCGTCCGACGGCGCCTGCGTCTCGCTGTACGGGCCCGGCTCGATCACCTCCGGGGCGGGGCGGTTCACGTCGTGGATGAGCCAGCGACCCGTCTCGGTCTCCACGTACTGGCGAATCTCCGGCTTCTTCTTCTCGGCGCCGAACGCAGGTATCGCCAGCGCACCGATCATCAACACCGCCCATCCCCCCAACGCTATCTTTTTCATCGTTACTCCTTTCATCCAATCCCGCGGATCGAACCGCTGCTTCTGATTTGCCGGCAAGACCGAGAATCCCGCCGAAACTGTTACAAGGCATGCAGTTATACCCGAACCCCACCCCCGCGCCAACGCCTCTCCGTCCGCCGGCGCCGTCCGTGACCACAGAGGCGCAGAGACCACAGACAATGACGCAGGCCTTTTCATAAATGGATGCACGTTCCCCTCCGCCAACTCCGCGCCGCCGGGAAATTGGGTTCGTTTCGCATTTCGGCGCTCATCTTCCGACCATCGCCTGCCTTTAGGATTTAGAGCTTTAGGATTTAGAGTTTCCCGGCCCCGCCGGGCCAAATTGGGTTCGTTTCGCGCGTTCCGTCGCTCGTGCCCCGTGCCCCGGGGGGCCAACACCGGGTCGAATTGGCTTCGCTTTTCTTCGCGACCCCCGTTTTCAAGCCAGAAACCGCCAAATTGGCTTCGTTTGGCGCGTTCCGTCGCTCGTGACCCGTGCCCCGCGGCCAACGCCGGGTCGAATTGGGTCCGTTTGGTGCGTCGGCCTCCGCCAGGACCCGGGCAAATTGGCTTTGTTTCGCATTTCAGCGAGCATCTTCCGGCCATCGCATGCCTTTAGGATTTCGAGTTTAGGATTTAGAGCTTCCCGGCCCCGCCGCGCCGAATTGGGTTTGTTTGACACTCCGGCCTCCGCAAATTGGGTTTGTTTGGTACCCGTACCCCTGCGAGGCGTAACGCTCTGGCTCGGCCGGGGCCAGATTGGGTTCGTTTGACATTCCCGTCCCCCGGCCGCACATGGCCTTGTCATTGCGAGGAGCGAAGCGACGCGGCAATCTTGCCCCCATCGAATTGGCTTCGTTTCTCGGCCCGACCTTCGCCCATGGGCGAAAAACGCCGAGATTGGCTTCGTTTGGATCATTGGCATTTCGAATCTGGTTCGGATTTCGAGCTTCGAGCTTGGGATTTCCCGGCCCCGCCGGGCAAATTGGCTTCGTTTGGCGCGTTCTGGTCTGTTTGGTTCATTGACATTTCGAATTTGTTTAGGATTTCGAGCTTCGAGCTTAGGATTTCCCGGCCCCGCCGGGCAAATTGGCTTCGTTTCGCATTCTCCGCCATAGCATTCCCCGCCCGATGGCCGCGAATCCCCAACCCCAATCGAAAGCCTCAGGTGAAGAATCTCTGCTCCGCTGATCACGATATGCCATTGCCTGCTTCCTACTCAGACAAATCCAGCTTCGTTGTATAAATATCCTACACCGGCTGGCCGGAGCTGTCAAGGAAAAAACCGCAGTTTGAGACAGTGGATGAGTAGACGGGTAAATGAGTAGAAGAGTAAAGGGCAGATCGGTGAACGAGAGAACCCGCCCGCCCGGGTCCGCGAAGAGACAATCAGTCATCCATCATCGACAACCAACTCCCAGGGCCTCTCAGTCCACGCAGAACCCAACCAGCAGAATCGCGTCCCCCCGCGCTTACAGCCCGCATTTGTCTTCGAGCGCCTCGGCCAGCACAGCCTTGTCGCTGCGGCCTTTCAGGTCGATCAGGCCGGAGGCCCGACGCGCCAGCCTCCCCAATGGCTTGCGCCGCCCCTGCCCGTTCGCCAGCGCCTTGATGAACCGCCCGAACAACGCCGACACGCTCGTCCCCCGCTCGGCCGCTATCCGCTTGGCCTGCGCAATCACCTCCGCGTCCACATTCAACGTCAACTTCGCCACAATCGCACCTATACCTAACCTTTTCTTTAGAAGTACACGTACTCCACCGCCCGCTCGTCAAGCCAAAACCCGAAAAGCACACCGAACAGCGTGAATTCGCCCTACCGCGCCCCCAACCACCAAAACCTCACCTCCAACGATTACGAACGCACAGAACCATGGCCCTCACGCCTCTGTCAGGTGTCAGGAATTGACCCTGTCTGTTTCAGAGCCGTGCTGTTTCTACTTCTTATCTGTGGCAAAACGTCCGAATTTTCTTTATCATCTGTCCGGATGCTGCCGATAATTCGGAAGGCGAATCGACTGCTTTGAATGACTTCGATGAGGAACAGCGATCGCGCATGTTCCTCGTGCAGGTAGAATATCTGTAGTAGGGACGGGACTATGGACAATGGAGCTCATTTCTACAAATGCGATTTTCAAATCCATTCGCCCAGAGACCGACGCTGGCACGGACCTCAGCCGACCGACGCCACAAGCCGTCTTGAGCATGCCAGGGGATTTGTTCAGCACTGTCGTGATAAGGGGATAACTGGTGTTGCGGTCACAGACCATCACGATGTGTGTTTTGTCAAGTATTACCAAATGGCGGCCCAGGACTCGGGAGGCCAGTTTACTTCGGTGGATCCGTCGCGTCAGAATCCGGTGATCTTTCCTGGCGTCGAGGTTACCCTGAATGACCCTTGTCAGGCCCTGGTCCTACTTGATGCTGCCGCTGCACAAGATCTTCAGGCGATATTGCTTCAGGTTCTTGGGTTGGTGCCGGCGCCCAGCGAGAGCGAGCAATTCGGGCCCGAAGTGGCGCCCCTCGGATTCGGTTTGCAGGAGCTTCATCAGCGGCTGTACAACAACACAACTCTGAGGGACAAGTGCATTGTTCTGCCTCACGTAAGTGATTCTGGGCATAAGACTCTGTTGCGCGACGGATTCCAGGATAAGTACTCATCAATGCCATGTGTCGGGGGTTACATTGAGCAGGACTGGAATAGTCATAGGAAGAAGTTCATTCTTGAAGGGCGCGCCCGGGAATGGGGCAGCAAGGCGCTCGGTGTGTTTCAGACTTCAGATTCGCGGAGAGACGACAGGGCAGATATGGGGCAACGATGCACATGGGTGAAGATGGCCGAGTGTACAGCAGAATCTCTTCGCCAAGCCTGCCTCGCCAGGGAATCACGAATTCACCAGAGCGAACCGGTCTTACCGGCGCGATACATCACGCGACTGGAGGTCAGCGACAGTGCATTCATGGGGGCCATAGACTTTGAGATCAATCCTCAGTTCACCGCGATAATAGGCGGGCGAGGAACGGGCAAGTCTACCATCCTTGAGTATCTGCGATGGGCCATGCAAGATCAGCCGCTTGTTGCTGCGCGCGATGCAGACGGAGGTGACCTCGCATACTCTAACGGTGTCGAACACAGGAGGGAACTCATTCAAGAGACCCTGCTAGAGTTGCACGGCATCGTCAAGGTCACGTGGAATGTCGATGGTGTCAGGCACGTTGTGGAGACTTCCTCGCACATGAACACAATTACACTGACTGTTGCAGATGAGCCCGAGCGCGAAGTGACAGCGGCAGAAGTGAGAGATCTGTTTCCAGTCATAGCATACAGCCAGAAACAGCTTTCTTCGGTCAGCATTCGGAGGCGTGAACTCCAAAGATTCATCGAACAGCCAATCACCGTTGGATTGCGCGAGGTTGGCGAGAAGATCAAGGAGCAACGGGAATGCGTAAAGGCAAGCTACGCGAATGCGCTACGCTACAAAGATCTTCGGAAGCAACTGGCGGCTGTGAAGACGAAGCAGGTTTCTGTCAAAGGGAGACTCAAAGCTCTCGAGGAGGCTCTGCCGGAGCTTGGCTCGGAGGCAAATGCGACTTTGGCTGAGCATCCCGCGAGGTTGCGCGAAACCCAGGCGGTCACAAGCCTTTTCCTGGATCTCCGGGAGGTTGGACGAACGCTGTTCAATGTCACTAGACGTCTGCAGGCGTTGCCACATAGTGTTCAGGTCGAAGGTACTTGGCCTCAGAGTGACGCAGTCAACGCGTTGCGCGACGAGGTGGCGCGAGTGATCCGAGATGTTGACAGCGCAGTGTCTCAAGGACGGGAAAGATTCGTTGCCGGCTGTCGCTCTGCGAAGCAGCTCGACGTTGCATGGAGACTCAACGCAGAAGAGTACAAGAAGCGCTACGCAGAGGCGCAGGAAGCAGCGGCTGAGCATAAAGAGAAGATTGAGGAGTTGGGAGATTTGCGCAAAGAAGAGGCGAGCTTGCGCGATAGGAAGGCTCGACTCGAGGCTGCAATCAGCAATTCTGCAGATGCGGAGAAGCTGTTCACCGATGCTTTAGGCTTGTGGATGGGACTGCACAAAGAGAGAGGCGATATCCTCGAAGAAGAATGCAGTGCTCTGATCGATAAATCAGGAGGTCTTATCGAGGCAGAACTTCGTCGCGGTGCCGACATAGACATAGCACTTGAGAAGCTGCGTGATTCACTGCAAGGGGCACGGATAAACACTCAGAATTGGGATGCACTGAGAGGAACGCTGCTGGGCGGTGCAACTGGAGTAGAGGAATGGCGCACTCTGATGCTTGAACTTAGAGCTTTGGCGGAGATGACACCGGAGGAGGTCAGCGAGGGCGCCACGGCACCAGAATTGCCCGGATGGAGTCTGACTGACAGGCAGAGACTGGCCATTCTGGAAAGATTGACACCGGATACATGGCTTGAACTCGCATTGGTCAGTTTGAAGGATATCCCGGAATTTTATTACAGAAAGGGAAACGGGAGAATCTCATTCGATAGGGCGTCAGCGGGGGAACAGGCTACCGCGCTCCTGAGAGTCCTCCTCAATGACCGAGGCGGCCCTCTAATTGTCGACCAGCCTGAGGATGATCTCAACAAAGAACTGACACAAGAGATAGTCGAACAAGTATGGAAGGCAAAACAGAGGAGACAGATAATCTTCGCGAGCCATGACGCAAATCTGGTGGTCAATGGCGATGCCGAACTTATCATCTTCTGTGACTACGCGTCGGAAGATGACAGAACGAAAGGAACCATAAAGGCGCAAGGCGCGATTGACGTGCGCGAGATACGGGAAGGAATCACGAAAGTCATGGAAGGAGGCAAGAGGGCCTTTCAGCTCAGGCAACAGAAGTACGGCTTCTGAATAGCTTGCTCGTCGCGCGGAAGACCCATGCCGGGAGGGGCAAGGGGGAAAGGGGAGAAAACGTTGTCTATTTTCTGGCGTTGGTCGGGATTTCGTGAGGCGGGGGGGGGCGTGAAGCGTATCTCGTTTATCTGCACTGCTACGTCGCAACAACTGGAAAATCTCTCCAGATAATCTCGGGAGCGTGATACAAGCCCATTGATCACAACGAATTGTATCTCACACAGAGACACAAAGACACGGAGGTCGGAACGAGAAAATGTCCCGGTTGTCGTTGAGAATTGATTGAAAGAGATCATGCGGTCCGGGTAACAGAATAGGTGACAAAACCAGAACTGTTA
>JAFGCA010000476.1 GCA_016932895.1 Sedimentisphaerales bacterium
CCTGTCTCCGGCGACGGCAATGACGTTGGCGGGCTCATCGGACTGGACGACTATGACCGCGGGTCCTTCCTGCTGTGCTACTGGGATATCGAGACCAGTGGTATGGCAACCAGCAACGGAGGATTCGGAAGACTGACGCGCTTGATGATGGCGGTGGACACGTTCTGCGGCTGGGCACAGGCAAACGCGTGGACCATACTCGACGGCGCCGACTACCCACGGCTGGCCTGGGAGCAACAGCAAGGCCAGCCCATTGCGAAAACGCCGGCGCCCTACGGAGGGGGCACAGGTGACCCGAACGATCCGTACCTGATATACAACGCCGAGCAGTTTGGCGAGATCGCCCATCGGCCGGGTGATTTCCGCAAAGCATTCGCCTTGATGGCGGATATCGACATGGCGTGCATTGACACCAACGAGATGCTCCCGATTGGCACGCCCGAGGTGCCCTTCCTCGGCTGGTTCCTCGGCAACGGGCATACGATCTCAAACTTCCGATGTCTTTGCCCGGGCTCGTCCTATGTTGGCGTCTTTGGCGCCCTGGGCTGGCCGGGGTACGCTTTCCAGAAGCCCGCCGGCGCCGCCGGCATCGTGACAGACCTTAACTTGGTCAATGCCTACGTCTTCGGCGCAGCGCATATAGGTTCTTTGGCTGGAGTCTCTGCCGGTCGCATCACGAATGTCTCTGTCACCGCCAACGTTGAGGGGACCGGCAGCGTTGGTGGGCTGGTCGGTCACAACCTGGGCACAATCGACACCAGTTCATCTTCGATTAGTGTATCGGGAACCAGTTCGGTAGGCGGCCTCGTGGGAACGAACGGGCAGGGGATGACCGCCACGACGATTGCAGGCAGTCACTCAGATGGGACGGTAAACGGTAACCAGTCGGTAGGAGGCCTCATAGGGCATAGCCGTAACCCCGTTGCCGATTGCGCTTCAGACTGCAACGTTACTGGCACAACCGCCGTTGGCGGTCTCATCGGCGACAACGTGGGCGCACTTCGCGCTTGTCATTCCACAGGCAATATCGAAGGACACGCGACCGTCGGGGGTCTGGCTGGGAGCAACGGCGCCGGTCTCGACCAATGCCATGCGACTGGAGATGTAACAGCCGATGGCGACAATGTTGGAGGCCTCACGGGGTTGAACACTGGATACTCCAGCGAGATACTCTCGTGCTATGCGACGGGTGACATACGAGGCCGGGACCGCACAGGAGGACTCGTGGGATCCATGTCGGGATCCATCATACGTGAGTGCTATAGCCGATCGCACGTTCGTGGGAATGACGCGGTCGGAGGCTTGGTTGGGAAGGCGTTCACGAAAGTGGAGTCCTGTTACGCCGGCGGCACTGTGGAAGGAAACGACTTCGTCGGCGGACTCATCGGGGTGAGTTGCGACCCTGTGGTAGCGTGCTATTCGACCGGCCGCGTCTTGGGAAACTCCTATACGGGCGGCTTCGTCGGACGGTCTTGGTACAAAGAAGTGGAATCATGCTTCTGGGATATCTTTGCCTCCGAGCGAACCGTCGGAAACGGTTATTATCCGAACCAATTGGACGGCCTTGTCGGCCTTCCCACCGCTCAGATGCAGACGGCCCAGACGTTCCTCGACGGTGGGTGGGACTTCATGGGCGAGACGGCCAACGGCACCGACGACATCTGGTGGATCGACGAAGGCCAAGACTACCCGCGGTTGTGGTGGGAAGCGGCGCCAGAATGAGCGATAGACACGGCACCCAGGCGGGCGCGAGAAAACAAGGACCGCGTCGGGTCCGCGGGCCAGGGCGGACCCGACGCGTTGGTTCAACGGCGTGTTACTTTGCCTTCAGCTTCGGGACCGTGATCGAATACGGCGGGAAGGTGCGGGTCAAGTCAGTGCCCAGACCGTCGATCTTCCTGGCGACCGGCACGATCTTCTTGGGCTCGGTGATCGAGTTGGTGTCCTCGGTCCCTTCGCCCTTCATCTCCCCCGCTTCGCCCGTCGGCTCGATCTTGGCGTCTCTATTTGTGGTCAGAGCAATTGCTCGTACAGGTGGTAAGGTGTCCGTGTCATGCCGATGGCGGCGTAGACCCGGTGGGCGGCATGGTTAGTGTCTTCGACGTAGAGACGCAGGCCGCAGACCTCAGGATTGCGTGCCGCCTCGTCTCTGACGAATGCGTACAGTTGCCTGAAAACGCCCCGGCGGCGAAACTCGGGCCGCACGTGAACGCTCTGGACCCACCAGAACAGCCCGCAGCGCCAATCGCTCCATTCGTACGTCACCAGCAATGAGCCGACCACTTCGCCTGCCACAGCCGCGACCACATAGAAGCCGTAATCGGCCTTCGTTAGCACCGCCCGCACACCCCGCGCGACGGTGGCCGGGTCCAGATGCTTACGTTCCGTCTCCCACGCCATCGCGATGTTGAATTCAGCAAGTGTATTCGCGTCGCCCGACGCAGCTCTCCTGATCGCAACTTCGTTCGCCATTCGTCGCCCTTCGTCTGTCCAACTAAACGGCCGTTTGGGGTCCACAGGTGGGCGGAGAACCCACCCAGCATCGCTCATTATGCCATATAGGCCACCCTTTTGTCACCCCTGCACGGGAATGACAGTCGCAGGTCGTATCGGACACAGGGCAATCGCATGTACGCGGTTTGGGTTTTGGATGCGGTGTATCGCCATGAGGAAGGGGCCGCTTTCCGTCATCAGCAC
>JAFGCA010000052.1 GCA_016932895.1 Sedimentisphaerales bacterium
GTGGAGACTCTCGGAGCCGGACCGGGGGTCGTGACATTGCAGCTCTTCCTCACCCGGCGCAACCAGATCAAGTTCATCGAGATCAATCCCCGCTTCGGAGGCGGCGTTCCCCTGTCGATCCGGGCCGGGGCCGATTTTCCCCGCTGGATTCTCCAGGAGCTGGCCGGCAAGCGGCCGCGCATCGGCTTCGACAAGTTTCAGGACGGACTCGTCATGCTGCGGTACGACGCCGAAGTCTGGCTGGAACCATCCAACGCCAAAGGCACGAGGCTCTGATGCTCGATTCGCTCATAGGCACGGACCGACCGCTGCGCTGGGTGCTTCAGTTCTGGCCCGTGCCGGCCGCTGCCTTCGTCAGCGCCCTGGCCGCCACGGCGCTGTGCAAAAAGGTCGCCCTGCGCTTCGGCATCGTGGACCGGCCCGACGATCTCGTCAAGACCCACAAAGAGCCCATCGCCTACCTGGGCGGCGTCGGAATGCTTCTGGGCCTGACCGTCGGCGTCTTCGCCGGCATCTACCTGCTGCGGATCGAGCCCGCCTTTCCACAGGCGCTGCGCTGGCTGCTGGGCATCCTGGCCGGTGCGGCCATCGCCTGCTTCGTGGGGCTGGCCGACGACGTTCTCGACATGCGTCCGCGCCACAAGCTTCTCGGCCAGGTCCTCGCGGGGGTGCTGCTGCTGCTGGTCGGCATCAGCCCCAATCTGCGTCGCATCGCCGAACCGCTCGGCCTGCCCATGCCCCGAAACGTCGAAGTCGTCCTCGACGTGCTCATCGTGACGTTCTTCGTGCTCGGCGCGACGAACTCGCTGAACCTGCTCGACGGGCTCGACGGCCTCTGTGCCGGCGTCACCGCGATCATCTGCGCCGCCATGCTGCTGCTGGCGGTCCACCTGGGCACCTGGGGCTTCAGCGATTTCGGCGACCCGGTGCGGATCGTGATCTGCCTGAGTCTCGTCGGCGGCGTCTGCGGCTTCCTGCCCTTCAACCGGCACCCGGCCAAGATCTTCATGGGCGACGCCGGCAGCATGCTCCTGGGCTTCGTCATGGCGGCCCTGATGATCATGTTCGCCGAAGGCGTACCCCGCTGGTGGCTGGCCTCGGTGGTCGTCTTCGGCCTGCCCATCCTCGACACGGCGGTCGCCGTCCTGCGCCGGCTGCTCAACCACCGCCCCCTCTTCGTCTCCGACCGGGGACACATCTACGACCAGATGATCGACCGGGGGTTGTCGCTGAAGAAGACCGTGGCGGTCTGCTATGGCTTGGCCGGCCTCTACGCCGCGACCGGCCTGGCGATGAGCCAGATCCGGACCCGCTACGCGGCGGTCGTCTACGTTCTGGTATTCGTCGCTTCGGGCCTCATCGTGTGGCGCAAGGGTTATTTGAAGATGGAAGGCCTGCGCGGCGCGCGATCACACTGACCGAAAAACGATCAGATGGTTACAGCAAGGTACTCGGTCTCTTTGGTGAACGTCACGGCGCCGCCGAAGGCGGCCGGGATGATGAGACAGTCACCGGCCTTGAAGTCCACCGGCTCGGCCTCGGGCGAAACGACCGCCCCGCCGCCGCTGAGGAAAACGAGCGTTTTCAATTGACCGGGCGACAGCAGAAGCTCGCAGCCGGCCGCCTGATGTCCCTTGTCGACCTTGAAGTATTCGCAATCGACCAGCCGGCCCACCGTCGTGACGCCGAGCGCGTCGCCGGAGGCGTCGAAATGGATGCTCTCCAGCGCTTCTTCGATGTGCAGGTCCCTCGCGCGGCCCGCATCGTCCAGGCGGTTCCAATCGAAGACGCGGTAGGTCGTGTCCGAGGGGGTCTGAATCTCGGCGATGAGCAGGCCGGCGCCGATGCTGTGAGCGGTGCCGGCAGGAAGGAAGTGACACTGCCCCGCCTCGACCGGAACCTTCTCCAGCAGTTCGGCCGTGGTCCCGGCTTCAATCGCCCGGGCAAACGCCTCCTTCGTAACGCCCTGCCTGAGCCCCTTGTAGATATGCGCGCCCGGCTCGGCTTCGATGATGTACCAGCATTCGGTCTTGGGCTCGCCCCGACCCATCCGCCGGCACGTCGCCGGGTCCGGGTGCACCTGCACGCTGAGGATGTCCCGGGCGTCGAGCAGCTTGATCAGCAGCGGAAACGGCGTCGGGAAATCCCGGCGGCCCGCGATCTCTTCGGGGTGTTGAGCCCCCACCGAGGCCAGCGTCCGGCCCCGAAATGCGCCGTTGGCGATGGTCGATTGGCCCTGCGGCAGATCCGCCACTTCCCAGCTCTCCCCGATCCGCACGCCCACCGGCAGGTCCTTGCCGAACGCCTCCCGCAGCCTCTGCCCGCCCCAGATCCGCTCTTTGAAAACCGGAACCGATATGAATGGATACGTTTCCATACGGGCCATCCTACCGGCTCGCCCCGGCCAAGTCCACGCCAAAGTCACCGCCCGTCGAGCCTGCAGGTGTGAAAACTTTGTGGAACCTGGATACGGTCCTTCGTCGGCCTCTGCCGGTGCCAGAATCTCTTCACAGCACGGAACAAAGGCCCAAGGCAGAACCGCGTCTTTTGCCCTTGAACGAATGCGGCGGTCGGCCTTATCATACGGGCGACACAGACACGGCAGATTGCGATGGACGCTTATGCGCAAGTTCGACAACGTAAAACGAATCGTTATCAAGATCGGCACGGCGACGCTGGCCAAAGATGAGGGGATCGACTCAGCGTACGTCCGCCGCGTCGCCGGGCAGGTCAAGAACCTGCTGGAGACCGGCAGACAGGTGCTCGTTGTCACTTCCGGCGCCATCGGCATGGGCGCCGGGCAACTCGAATCGGCCGGCAAGGTCAAGGGGATGAAGATGCGGCAGGCCTGCGCGGCCATCGGCCAACCGCTGCTGATGCAGGAATACCGCAAGTCCTTCCTGCGCCACGACGTCCGCGTCGCCCAGGTCCTGCTCACCGCCGAGGTGCTCAACAACCGCAAGACCTACCTGAACCTGCGCAACGCCGTCGAAACGCTGCTGGAGCTCGGCGTCGTGCCCATCCTCAACGAGAACGACAGCGTCAGCACCGCCGAGATCGGCACCGCCTTCGGCGACAACGACCGGCTCAGCGCCCTGGTCGCCAGCAAGATCGACGCCGACCTGCTGATCATGCTTACCGACATCGACGCGCTGTACGACAAAGACCCGGGCAAGTTCCCCGATGCCAGGCCGATCCCGGCCGTGTTCGAGATCTCCGACGAGATCGCGCGCAACGCCGGCGGCGCCGGCAGTCGGCACGCCACCGGAGGCATGAAAACCAAGATTGAGGCGGCCCGGATCGCTGCCAACGCGGGCTGTCGCCTGATCCTGGCCAACGGCCGGGCCCGCAACGTCATCGGCCGGATCATGGCCGGAGAGGAGATCGGCACGATCTTCATGCCCAAACGCAAGCTCGGCAACCGGGCCCGCTGGATCCTCAACAGCAAGCCGGCCGGCACGATCTACGTCGATGACGGCGCCGTCGGCGCCCTGCGCCACCGCAAGAGCCTGCTGCCTTCCGGCGTCACCGCCGTCGACGGTGCCTTTGACGCCGGCGACGTCGTCATGATCAACGACGTCGCCAAAGCCGTCGCCAGCATCGCCAGCGCACAATTGGAGACCCTGGCCGGAAAGCACAGCACCGAGATCAAAAAACTCCTCGGACCCGAACATCGCGACGTCGTCGCCATCCCGGAGGACATCGTCTTTCTCGATTACTGACACGAGAGGTGTGCCCAAAAAGCAAGACACACGAAAGGCGGAAAATGGGAGAGAGCGCATGTGCCCGTCAACCAGCGAGGCTTTGAGGCAGCGGAGCAGATCGTACACCCTTGACATCGCGCTGGCCGGCGCGGTGGTTGTGTTGGTCGGCGGCGGGTCGTATCTGATGTATCGAGCCGAATACCTGGGCGGCGCAAGCAACGCGCCCAACCAGGGCATCATCTTGTTCTTCCGGCTTCTGGTGCCGATGCTCCTGGTGACCTTCATTGCGTTCATTTGTTACTTGGCTCGACTGTTCCCCTGGCCGCCAACGTTGGGACACCGGCTTGTGCGACTGGCGTTTCTGCTGTTCCCACCAGCCGTTCTTTTCGGTAGTTGTGCTCTGACCACGCCCCTGGCGCATTTCATTCAGTAATGGTGAGGCCGGGAGCGGAATCAGCGTCGAGTTCTGGTGGCCGTGTGGTTTCAGCGATGAGTACGGGCTGATCATCGGGCCGCCCACGATGCGCACCGCCAAGACTGGTATGATCAAGGTGCGCGAAGGCTGCAACGAATTCCGCCGGCCCATCCAGCCCGGTGCCTACATTTTCGACCGGGGCTAAGACCCTCGCGAAGCGGCAATCGCACTCGCACGGCGGAACAACCCCACAGGCGTCTTTCTTACCCGGCAAAGAGGACCTTGGGCAGGAGCATCAGGCCGTGGGCTATGCCGGAAGCGATGAAGCTGCCGCCTTTTTCTCGAATCAATCCGAAGACCAGGCTCGACGTTGTCACCCACACGGCCCAGGGCAGATGGAAGGGATTGCTCGGGCTGAGGTAGTGCATGAGACCGAAGAGGCACGAGGCCAGGATCAGCCCCCAGCCAAACCGGATGCCAAGAAAACAATACGGCCTGCCGAACGACCGGCTGAGCGACTGCTCTGACGCCTCCAGCCTCGTGAGCTTGATGACGAGCAACGGGAACACGTACAGACAGACGGCGGCCCCGATGAACGGGCGGCCGAGAACCCTCCCCTGCCAATGTGCCAGGGACGGCAAGTGCATGCGCACCTTGATCAGGAGCATGACGACGGCGAACACGACCGACGTCTCCACCAGCGCCAGGAGGCGCTCCCGAATCGTTCCATGTTCCGTCTCTTGCGCCATCGGCTCAGACGCCCCGACTCTTGCCCGCGGCCGAACGCCGGCAAGGTGAAGATCAGGCTGGCCCCGGGAAGGACGAACCTCGTCGCGATCTTCCCACAGCGTCCTCATTATACCGGCTCCGGCCGGCAACACAACGCAACTGCGCCCGCCGGTTCGTAGCCTGCGACCGGGCCCCCTCCGACTCGCACCTTGTGCTCTTGTCTCTTATGCACTATGCTCCCCTCCAGTGGTTGGATTACGGGAAGCTGAAGGAGAAACCTGGATGCAGGACAACTACGTTGAGATAGGTTTGGATCAATCGCATCGGCTGATCAATCATGGGGCGGTGGTGCTGGTATCGACGCGGAACGCCGACGGAACGTACGACGTGGCGCCGGTGGCGTGGAACTGTCCGGCCAGCAAGGACCCGCCCATGCTGCTGGTGATGGTCGGCCGGGGCCACCGGACGTGGGAGAACATCGACCGCACGGGCGAGTTCATCGCCGTGGTGCCGCATCGCTCGCAGAGCGAACTGGTCATGGCGGCGGGCAGCGTTTCGGGCCGGGACGTGAACAAATTCGAGAAATTCGCTGTCGAGGCCTTCGCCGGCGCGAACGTCGATGCGCTGGTCCCGCAGGGCTGCGTCGGGTTCCTTGAGTGCAAGGTCGAGAACACGATGAGCGGTCCGCGCGCCGACGCCATTCTGGCCCGGGTCCTCCGCGCCGTCGTGGCCGGCGGGGCCTTCGACGGCCGGCTCCTCGTCGAGACCGAGGCGGGCAAAACGCTCCATCATCTCGGCGACAATATTTTCGCCACACCGGCCGACGCCATCATCTCGTAACCGGAGGGCAGAACCAGTGACGCCATCGTCAGGCTGCGCTTGGCGCTGCCACCCGGCGCGGCGGACGCGGAAGCGGCCTCCAAGACGCTCGGGGCCCCATGTCGCGTCCGAATGTGCGTTTTTTTGCCATGCGTCCCGTCTTACGGGGGATTAACGATTGACAACGGCCCGGCCAGCGGGCATAATTACCGTTCTATTTCGTCGCCGGAGTGGCGGAATTGGCAGACGCGCGGGATTCAAAATCCCGTCCTGGCAACAGGGTGAGGGTTCGAGTCCCTCCTCCGGCA
>JAFGCA010000477.1 GCA_016932895.1 Sedimentisphaerales bacterium
TCTTCGTCGCCTTTCGCTCCGCGAAAGCTGCGTATTGAGCGCTACTTTCGCGGAGAGCGAAAGGCAACACTCTACCGCCCGGCCAAGACCGAGCGGCGAAGTCCCACACTCTGCGCGTGTTCGGCATGCGCCACCCACGCGCGGACGCTCTGGGTGACCTTGGCCGCGCGTACTCGGCGGCCCCGCAGATCCCAGAGCATTCTCTTGTATCGTCGGTCGAACCGCCGCACGCTGGAGGATCGCACCCGCACGCGGCCGTCGGCCATCGCGACGTAACCCGCGAAATCCACCCCGGAGGCGGTTGATAGCAACCAATACTTGTCTGGGTGGATCTCGAGCCTCAGTTCGGCCAGCTTCTGGCGCGCCTGACGTCCTTGGCGACGCAACACCGCGCGGTCGTCGCCGAACATAAGGAAGTCGTCCATGTAGCGCACGTAGCCCTTGACACACAACTCATGCTTCACGAAGTGGTCCACCGGGTTGAGGTATACGTTGGCGAAGAACTGGCTGGTGAGGTTACCGATGGGCAGGCCCCGCTTGATGGTTCGCACGTCAAACAACCCGCCACCCGGCCGCCGCGCCTGTCGCTCGCCGTCGGCGTGGGTATCGAGGATGTGGCCTATCAAGCCCATCAGGCGCTCGTCGGCGATCAGTCGCAGCAACAGCGCCGTGAGGACCTCGTGGTCGATCGACGGAAAGTACTTACGCACGTCGCACTTCAGGGCGTAGGGCCAGCGCCGGGCGAACCCGGCCGCGCGCCGCATGGCGGCATGGCTTCCCTTGCCGCGGCGACAGGCGTAAGAGTCCTCGATGAAGCGATTCTCGAAGATCGGCTCGATCACCCGCACGATGGCGTGATGCACCACGCGGTCGCGGAAGGGCGCGGCGGCCACCAGCCGCTCTTTCGGCTCGTGGATCGTGAAGTATGTGTAGCCGCCGTGACGGTACGTGCCCGCCCAAAGCTCCTCGTGCAGGGCGAAAACCTCCTTCTCGAAATCGGCCAGGAACGCCGCCCCGGGAAGCCTCATCCGCTTCCCCCGCAGCGCGGCTTTGCCCGCCGCAATCAGGTTTTCCAGCGTGCAGACGCGTTCAAAAAGGTGGCGGTGACTGTGCATCCCTGCTCCCTTCTTTGGCCGCCGACTGCTTCAACCAGCCGCCGACCATTCGTCCGCACTCCGTCAAGCCCTTGCACGCGAATCCGTACTGCCGCATCGTCAATATGTCGCGATCCTTGGCCAGGCGGAGCAGCCATCGTAGGATCTCAATGTGCCGGTTCGCCTCGGCCAGCAATTCGGCTTTGCGCGGACGATAGCTGGCATCGACGAGAATTTCGAGGACGCGAATCGACCGGTCGGCCAATCGCTGCCCGAAGATGAATCGTTGGTTCTTCGGAAAACTATCGACCCGCTCCAATACCCATTTTGTCCAATCGTACCATTTTAACAGCACGATCGGTGCGTCGATCTTCTCGTCGCGGTGCGTACGCAAAGTGAAAAAATAACTCGCGCGCCGGTGGCTGCGCCACCGACGCAAAAGGTAAAGGGTAAAAGAGAAAAAGGATAAAGGGTTCTACCTCCGACGTCTCCACCACTTCATACCCGCTATGACACCGCATAACAACATGGTGATGCTACCGGGCTCAGGAACATTTGCCACGCGGAACCCAATGTAGTCGCCCTCGCTCGTCGGGAAGCTGTTGTTGCGGTAGGAGGCGGCCAAGTCGTAGGAGTCGTAGTACCAAACGCCGCCACGCACCCCACGCGACGAACCGGCGTAGACGACCGCCTCGTTCCACTCCCACAAGTTCCCCCCCTGGTCAAACGTGTCGTAGGGACTTTCCGACTCCTTAAAATCGCCCACCTCCGTCGTCCAGTACGGGCTGCCGATCGTGTAGCCATTCTGATAGAAGTTCGCGTTGTTCCCGCCATCGGGGTCGGTCAGATCGTTGCTCGGTACGCTGTCGTTACTCGTCGGATAGTCGAAGTAATGGCCCGTGTCGCCGTCGTTCTTGTGGTACGCCGCCTTGTACCACTCGTCCTCGGTCGGGATGGCCCACTTCCAATCGTCCTCGCGGTCGACGGCCATCAGCGCTGCCTGGCTCGTAGCCCCGTCAAGGTAATACGCCCCGTCCTCGGTCGTCGAGGGGCCCTGCGGCCCGATAGGTTGGTCGTTGTGCAGCCAGTTGGCGAACCGCGCCGCATCGCCCCAGCTTACGCAGTTCACCGGCCGATTCACCCTGTCCACGTCTTCAATACCGTCGCCGTTGGCATCGACAAGATACGAATAGCTGCCGGGACTCCCGCTTTGCCGAATCTTGCAGCCGAAGGTGTCCGACCACATCGCGGCGCTGTACAGCCCGTAGGGGTCCGCTGTCGTCGCCACGGCGTTGAGGAACTCCGTGTACTGGGCGGCCGTGACCTCGTACGTGCCGATGTTGTAGGCGTAGTCCACCGCGCCGCAGATGCGGTCCGGCCCGTAGCCGCCATAGCTCTGGCCAGACCATTCGCCCGTGTTGAGAAGATTTCCCACGGGCACGGTCTCCAGGCTCGTCTGGCCGCCGGGCATGTTGAACACGTCCGCTTGCGCCGCCGTGCCCAACGCCAGCACGGCCAAAGCCGCCGCCACAGTGGCGATGGATCGAAACAACAGCTTCTCAGACATGGCTTTCCTCCCGGTGTGAATGAGAATCCTGGTTGACAAGTCCGGTTCACGGATCGCCCCTCCCAACGCCAAAGGGAGGCGGCGCATAGCACATATCTTATCTGCCGAAACGTCCTTGTCAACAGTTTGGGTGGCGCCCCCCCCCCCAAGAAATAACAAAAAA
>JAFGCA010000008.1 GCA_016932895.1 Sedimentisphaerales bacterium
CGAGGCGTACATCGCGCCGGGCAGCCGCTTCGAGAAGAGCGGCGGCGGGGGCGTCAAGGAAAACGCCTTCCACCTGATCCTGCTGGCCGAGACCCTGACCGGGTATTGCAACCTGATGAAGCTCTCCAGCATCGGCTACACCGAGGGCTTTTACTATCGGCCTCGGATCGACAAGGAAGTCTTGGCTCAATACAACGAGGGGATCATTTGCACGACCGCCTGCGTGGCCGGCGAGGTGCCCTCGGCCCTGGCCCGCGGCGATGCGAAGGCGGCGCGCCGGGCGGCGGAGAGCTTTCTGAAGATCTTCGGCCCCGAGCGGTTTTTCATGGAACTTCAGCACCATGAGAGCCCTGACGATACGATGCCCGACGTGCGCGAGCCCATGATCGATCTGGCGCGTGAGATGGGGGTCGGCATGATCGTGACCAACGACGTGCACTTCCTCGACGCCGACGATCACGAGGCGCACAACGCCTTGTGCTGCATCAGCACGGGCAAACTGGTCACCGACGGCACCCGCATGATCTACCCGCCGGACGTCTACCTCAAGAGCCCGGACGAGATGCGGCAGATGTTTGCCGAGGTGCCCGAGGCCTGCGACAACACGCTGGCGATTGCCGAGCGCTGCAACGTCGAGCTGGACCTGAGCAGTCAGCATGCCCCCGTCTATGTCCCGCCGGACAAGAGCACGCCGGAGGAGTACCTGACGCGCCTGGTGGCGAAAGGGGCCCGGGAACTCTACGGGACGGTCACGCCGGAGATTCAGGAACGCATCGATCGCGAGCTGGAAGTCATCGAAGGCAAGGGTTTCTCCAGTTACTTTCTGATTGTGTGGGATTTCTGCAACTTCGCGCGCGAGAACCATATCCCGGTCGGCGCTCGTGGCAGCGCGGTCGGCACGGTCGTGGGGTATTGCCTGGGCATCTGCGACGTGGACCCGATCCAGTACGATCTGCTCTTCGAGCGATTCATGGACCCCGAGCGTAACGAGATGCCCGATATCGATATCGACATCTGCCAGGACGGCCGGGCCAAGGTGCTCGAATACGTGCGTCAGAAGTACGGCGAGATCGCGCAGATCATTACGTTCGGGACGATGAAGGCCAAGGCGGTGATTCGCGACGTCTGCCGTGTGCTCAACGTGCCGTTGGCCGAGGCGGACCGGTTGGCGAAGCTCGTGCCCAACGAGTTGAAGATGACGCTCGATAAGGCGCTGGAGATCGAACCTGACCTGAAACAGGCGTACGACGAGAACGAGGCCACTCGGAAGGTCATCGACATCGGGCGCAAGCTCGAAGGCCTGACGCGGCACGCTTCGGTGCATGCCTGCGGCGTGGTGATTGCCGACGAGGCCCTGACCAACTTTCTGCCGTTGTACAAGGCCTCGGGCTCCGACGACCTGATCACGCAGTTCGAAGGCCCGATGGTCGAAAAAGTGGGCCTGCTGAAGATGGACTTCCTGGGCCTCAAGACGTTGAGCGTGCTGTCCCGGAGCCGCGATCTTGTGCGGGACCTCCACGGCGTCGATATCGACCTGGAGAAGATCGACATCCATGACACGAAAGTCTTCGACGTGTTTGCCGGGGGCCGGACGAAAGGCATTTTCCAGTTCGAGTCCGGCGGCATGCAAGACCTGCTGATGAAGATGAAGCCCGACCGGATCGAGGACCTGATCGCCGCCAACGCGTTGTACCGCCCGGGACCCATGACCCTCATTCCGGACTACATCGACCGCAAACACGGCGCCAAGTGGTCTGTGCCCCACCCGATCATGACCGAGGTTCTCCAGGAGACCCACGGCATCATGATCTACCAGGAGCAGGTCATGCGGATCTGCAACCGGCTCGGGAACATTCCGCTGCGCGAGGCCTATACGCTCATCAAGGCCATCAGCAAGAAGAAGGCGAGCATCATCGCCAAGGAGAAGCAGCGTTTCATCGACGGCTGTGTGGACAAGGGGCTGAGCAAGGACCAGGCCAACCACATCTTCGAGCTGATCGAGCGTTTCGCCGGCTACGGCTTCAACAAGAGCCACTCGACGCGGTACGCCTTCGTGGCCTACCAGACGGCGTACATGAAGGCGCACTGGCCGGTGGAGTTCATGGCGGCCCTGCTGACCTACGAAATGGACAGCACCGACAAGATCGTCGAGTACATCGGCGAGTGCCAGCGAATGGGCATCGAGGTGCGGGCCCCCGACATCAACGAATCGGGCGTGGATTTCACGCCGTTGTACGACAACGAGGACAAGAGCGGCCAGCGGGTGATCCGCTTCGGGCTGGCCGCGGTCAAGGGCGTGGGCGGCAAGGCGGTCGAGCAGATCATTGCGGCCCGCAAAAAGACGGGCCGGTTCGAGAGCCTGTTCCACTTCTGTGAGAACGTGGACCTGCGGGCGGTGAACAAGCAGGTGCTTGAGGCGCTGATCAAGGCCGGGGCGTTCGACCGTCTGGGCGGCAACCGGCACCAGATGACCGCCGGACTGGAAAGGGCCATGGAGGGTGGCGCCAGCCTCCAGAGCGACAAGGTCAAGGGGCAGATGAACTTCTTCGGGCAGATGGCCGGCGAGATTGACTACGCCGAAGACCACAAGCGCCTGCCCGACGTGGCTCCCTGGCCCGAGCCCCAGATGCTCGCCTACGAGAAGCAGGTGCTCGGCTTCTACGTGACCAGCAATCCGCTCAGTCATCACGCCGAGGAGATCAACGACTACTCGACCATGAACACGGCGCACCTGACCAAGAGCACCGGCGAAAAGCAGGTCGTCATCGGCGGCATGGTCACCCGGATTCGCTACAACATCACCAGGAACGGACGCAACGCCGGCGCCAAAATGGCGGTCTTTGTGCTCGAAGATCTCCAGGGCACCTGCGAGGTGGTGCTCTTTCCCGACGTCCTCAATGAGTACGCCTCGCTGGTCGTGGAGGATTCGGTGGTTTTCGTCAAGGGCAAGACGGATTTTCGCCGGGAGCGTCCGAACGTCATCGCCGCCGAGCTGATCCCGCTGGAGCGGGCCCGGGAAAAGCTCGCCAAGGGCGTGAAAATCCGCCTGGATGCCAAAGATGTGACGCAGGAGAAGGTGGTTCAGATTCGCAGCATCTGCCAGCACCACCGGGGGAGCCGGCCTTTCTCCGTCGTGGTCCAGACCGACCGCGGCCGCGTCCACGCCACCGCCGACAAAGCCCTCTGCGTCAACCCCGACGTCGACTTCTGTCGAAAAATGAAGCAGCTCATCGGAGAGGAAAACTTCCAGTTGGCGAAATGATGATGACGTAGGGTACATGACGCGACGGCCGCGACGGCCATGAGCTTTCGTTCTGCAGGGAAAAGGATGGTAGACTATGGGGCATGACAAACTGAAGCGCGGCACATTCTTCGTTGCCTGCTTTCTTATGTTGACCGGGGCACTGCTGGGCGGGTGCCGTACGACGCGACCATTGCAGGCGGACGGCTTGCCGGGCGAGGAGTATTTAGTTGGCGGGGGTTTGATGATCGACTGGGAAGCGCCCGCCGACGGGACCGCCTATCTGGTGGAGAAGGAAACGGGCAAGATCATCGAGACCCGCTCGCTCAACGAGGGCGATTCGTACAGCTTTTCCGTCTCTTCCGGCGCGCAGGCACAGGAATTCGAGGAGGTGCTCGGGATCGACTTCTCCCAGGCCCGGTTCCTGCTCTACTTCAAGCCCGCCCCACGGAAAGAGTAAGCGCCGCGGAAGGACACCTCTCCCATGCTCGACACAAGAGTGGGGATTCGGGCTCCAATCGCCTGGCCGTTCTTTTTGGTATGCAGGAAATTATGTTTGAAGACACGACACCCGAAGCGCTGGCCAAGCAGTTCGAAATCTGGCGCCGGATTGGGCCAGCGGGCAAGGCGGCCATGACGTTCGAGTTGAGCGACAATCTGCGCCGCTTGGTCGAGGCCGGCGTTCGACATCGGCACCCGCAGTGGGATGACCGCATTGTGGAGCGTGAGGTCCTTCGCCTGATGATCGGCGACGAATTGTTCCAACGGGCGTACGGGAAAGACCGGGTTCAGCCATGACCTCCCAGCGAGAGTCTCTTGAGCGTGTCATCAGGCTTCTGGACGAGGCCAGAATACCGTACATGGTTGCAGGCTCGGTGAGCAGCGGTGTGCACGGAAGGCCCCGGGCGACGGAGGATGCGGATATCGTGATCGACCCCACGGAGGAACAAATCAAACGCCTCCTCGTTTTGTTGGAGCAGGGCTTCTACGTCAGTGACGCCGCCGCACTTGATGCGTTTCGACGGCGCACCATGTTCAATGTCGTCGATCTGGGGGGAGGCTGGAAGGTAGACCTCATTATTCGCAAAGACAGGCCCTTCAGTCTGCAGGAGTTCCAACGGCGTCAGCGGCTTGATAAGATAGGCTTCCGGATGTGGATTGTTTCGCCGGAAGATGCGATTCTCAGCAAGCTTGAGTGGATCAAAGGTCGCGAGTCGGACGTGCAGTATTCCGATGCGCTGGGAATCGTCATTGCTCAGTGGCGAAATCTGGATCGGGCGTATCTTCGGCGGTGGGCCGTTGAGCTTGAAATCGAAGATCTGCTGGCTCGTCTGCTGAAGGACGCCAAAGAGTGGGTGGAATGGAACGACTGATCTGGGAGGTACTGGTTGGAAATGGGTGTGGGTGGCAAGTTTATCGTGCTGGACGGTCCGGATGGGTGCGGCAAGACGACGCAGACGCGGATGCTGGCGGACTGGCTCCAAGGGCGGGGCGTTCGCACTGCGACCTTTCGCGATCCGGGTGCGACCGTCATCGGGGAGAAGATTCGCGAGATCCTGCTCAGTCCCGCCCACGAGGCCATGACGACGCCGACGGAGGTGCTGCTCTACATGGCCGCCCGCGCGCAGTTGTTGGCCGAGAGCATCGGTCCCGCCTTGCAGGACGGTGTGTGCGTGGTGCTGGACCGCTGGCTCTCGAGCACGTGCGCCTACCAGGGCTTCGCTGGCGGCTTCGGCATGGATAAGGTCATCGCGGTGGCGCAGGGGTGCCTCGAACGGGTCTGGCCCGATCTGACCGTCGTGCTCGACGTCGATTCGGAGGCCGCTGCCCCGCGCCTCAAGCGCGAGCTCGACCGGATGGAGCAGAAGGGCGACAGCTACCACGCGCGCGTCCGCGAAGGGTTTGTCGCGCTGGCCGAAAGCCAGCAGAGCTTCGTGGTCGTCGACGCACGCGGCGACATTGAAACGGTCCACGCGGCAGTCGTGAAGGTCGTGCAGGAACGGCTCGCCGCTTCCGTGTGACAGCCGGGGGCGATGCCCAGCGAGAAACGGCTTTGACTCCGGGGCGTTCTTGGGATAGTCTGCTGCTATGTCACTGAAAGAGATTTTTTGCCAGGACCGGGCGATCGGCATCCTTCAGCGGGCGCTGGCGGCGGAGAGGCCGGCCCACGCGTATATCTTCGCCGGGCCGGACGGCGTCGGCCGGTATGCGACCGCCCGCGCCTGGGCCAGGCTGCTGCTCTGCGAAAAGCCGCGCGTTGAGAACCGCGACGGCAGCCCGTTCGCCGACAGTTGCGGCGCGTGCCCGTCCTGCGCCCTGCTGGATGGCGATTCTCACCCGGATTACCTCCACGTTTACAAGGAACTGCTCGAATTCACGAAGGAAGGCAAAGGCCGCAAACCGCCTCTGGATTTGCCCATCGACGTGATCCGCGAGTTCCTCATTGAGAAGGTGGCCGGTCGGCCCACGCACTCGTCTCGAAAAGTTTTCGTCGTCAGCGAGGCGGAGAAGCTGAACGTTGCTTCGCAGAACGCCTTGCTCAAGGTGCTGGAGGAGCCGCCCTCGTACTGCACGATCGTTCTGATTTGCACCCGGCTGGAGAAGCTTCTGCCCACGACCAAGTCGCGCTGCCAGATCGTCCGTTTCGGTCCCATCGACGACGAGCGTGTCATATCGGCGCTGACGGAGATGGGGCTGGGGTCCACGCAGGCCTGTTTCTTCGGCCGGCTGGCCCGGGGCAGCCTGGGGCTGGCCTGCCAGTGGGGCCGGCTCGAACTCGAAGGGGCGGGCCTCTTCGAGTGCAAACGCAAGATCGTGGCGGCCTTGGCGGAACTGGAGCTGGCCGAGACGCTGAGCCTGGCGGACCGCCTGCTGGCCGACGCCCGGAAGATCGGCGCGGCGTGGGCCGACCTGGATCGCAAAGTCAGCAAAAAGGACATCACCCGCCGGGCGCAAAAAACTGTTATCCAGATCATCATCTCGGTTTTTCACGACGTGATGATGCACCAGACGCTTCCCGAGCGGCCTCTGACCCACGCCGATCAGGAGGTCCTGATCGCCCGGCTGGTCCGC
>JAFGCA010000478.1 GCA_016932895.1 Sedimentisphaerales bacterium
ATCGGCATCTTCGGTGCCGAGCCGTGGAGCGATTCGATCCGGGCCGAGATCGAGGCCGCCTGGAACATGTTGGCAACCGACGTTTACGGCCTGTCCGAGATCATCGGGCCGGGCGTGGCCCAGGAATGCACGTACAAGGATGGCCTGCACATCTTCAGCGATGTGTTCTATCCGGAGATCATCGACCCGAACAGCGGTGCCGACGTGCCCGAAGGCGAGGACGGCGAGCTGGTGGTCACGACGCTGACAAAGCAGGGGATTCCTCTCATTCGCTACCGGACGCGAGATGTGGTCAGCATGACGGTGGAGAAATGTCGTTGCGGCCGGACCAGCCCCAGGATCAGCAAGATCAAGGGACGCACGGACGATATGATCGTGGTCCGCGGCATCAACGTCTTTCCCTCGCAGATCGAACACGTTCTCGTGGGGATCGAGGGCACCCAGCCCCATTACCAGATCGTGGTGGATCGAAAGGCCCATCAGCTCGATCAGGTGGAAGTCCTGGTCGAGGTGGAGCAAAAGTTCTTCTCCGACGAAATCAAGAGGCTCAACGAGCTTCGGGACAAGATCAAGAAAGAGATTACGGCTGTCCTCTCCATTGGAGTGAAGGTGACTCTCGTCGAGCCCAAGACGATCGAGCGGAGCATGGGCAAGTCGAAACGCATCGTGGACAAGCGGTCGCTGTAGAGGTCGGAAAATGAAAATTACACAGATATCTGTCTTCCTGGAGAATCGCAAGGGCAGACTGTACGACGTCTGTTCGCTGCTGGGCGAAAACGACGTCAACATCCGCGCTCTGACCATCGCTGAGACCGAGAGCTTCGGCGTGTTGCGGATCGTCGTGGACAAGTCGGAGGCGGCCATCAAGCTGTTGCAGGACAATGGTTTCGTCGCCAACTTCACGGACGTCGTGGCCATCGAAGTAGGGGATCGGCCGGGTGGGCTCGCTGCCGTGCTCAAGATCTTCAGCGACAACGACGTCAATATCGAATACATGTACGGTTTCGTCGAGAAGTTCAGTGACAAGGCCCTTCTGGTCTTCCGGTTTGAAGATACGGATTTCGCGCAGCAGATTCTCGCCAAGAAGGACATTTCCGTGGTCACGAAGCAGGAGATTGGCGGTCTCTGAGCCGAAGACACGCGGGACGGGTTCGGGCCTGCGAGGCGATGAGATGAGAGCTTGTGCCGGGACTGTCGCATGTCACGTAATATCACAGCGAAGTATAGGTGTTGTGTGGAATTTCAGTAAGACAGGCAGAACTTGACCTATGAACATACCTTTCTGGAACCAGGAAGTAGAAACCGCCGAGCGCTCTCGGCTTGAAGAGATTCAACTGCAACGGCTCAGGGAGACGATCGGCTGGGCGCTGAAGACGCCGTTTTACGGCAAGAAGCTGAGCCAGGCACAAATCAATTCTCCGGAGGACATCACGGGCCTGCACGACCTGCGGCGGATTCCGTATACGACCAAAGACGATTTGCGCCGCAGCTTCCCCACGGGCCTGCTGGCGGTGGACATGAATGAGGTCGTTCGCATCCATTCCTCCAGCGGCACGACGGGCATCCCCACGGTGATCTATCTGGCGCAGGACGACGTCGACAACTGGTGCGATCTGGTCGCGCGCAGCATCGTAGCGACCGGCGCGGGGCCGGCGGACGTCTTCCAGAACATGATGACGTACGGGTTGTTCACCGGCGGTTTGGGTCTGCACTACGGCGCCGAGCGTGTGGGGATGACGGTGATCCCCATCGGCGGGGGCAATACGAAACGGCAGATCCAGGTGATGAAGGATTTCCACACCACGGTGTTGCACATCACGCCGAGCTATCTGTTGCACATCCATTCACGGCTGGAGGCGGAAGGCACCGCCCGCGAAGAGCTGTCGCTGCGCAAGGCCTTTGTCGGGGCCGAACCCCACTCGGAGAACACCCGCCTCAAGTTGGAAGAATTGCTCCGGATCGATGCGTACAATTCCTACGGGCTCAGCGAGCTCAACGGCCCCGGCGTCGCTTTCGAGTGCGTCTGCAAGAAGGACATGCACGTCTGGGAGGACGCCTATATCGTCGAGATCATCGATCCGAGCACGGGCGAGGTTCTTGAGGACGGTCAGGAGGGCGAAGTGGTGCTGAGCAATCTCGTTCGCCGGGCGACGCCCATCCTGCGGTATCGTACGCGCGACCTGGCGTTTCTTCATCCCGAGCCCTGTGCGTGCGGCCGGACCCATCGGCGCCTCTCGCGAATCCTCGGCCGCACCGACGACATGCTCATCATCAACGGCGTCAACGTCTTCCCTTCGCAAATCGAAGAGAAGATCATGAAAATCCCGGAAGTGGCGACCAACTACCAAATCTACGTCGACAAGAAGGGCGCTCTCGATCGGCTCGCGGTGAAAGTCGAAATCTACCCCAAGCTGTTCCTCGGCGAGGTGGCCGAACTGGAGGCCCTCAGGGCCCGGATCAAGGAGGAAATACGGTCGTCCATCGTCATCAATCCGGTCGTCGAGCTGCATGAACCCGGTTCGCTGCCCGTCTTCGAGGGCAAGGCCAAACGCGTCGTCGATGAAAGACCCAAAGAGTGAGGGATGCACTATGGCAAAGCAATTGACGATCTTCGTGGAAAACCGCGCCGGTCGGCTGCGGTCGATCTCGGAGAATCTGCATAGGAGCAACATCGACATCCGCGCCTTTACGATCCAGGACCGGGGCGACTACGGGCTGCTTCGCTTGATCGTGAACAAGCCCAGCGAAGCGTACCTGGCGCTGGCGGATTGCGGGTGCGCCTGTGCGCTCAAGGACATCCTGGCGATAGCGGTTCCCGATCAGCCGGGCAACTTCGACAGGCTGACATCGGTGCTGGCCGAGAACGACATCAACGTCACCGATGCGTACGGTTTCGTCTTGCAGCCTCAAAGCACGGGCGTCTGCTGCATGGAGATCGAGCAATCACAAATGGCCGCGGCGGAGAAGATTGTGCAGGACGCCGGTTTCACCGTTTTGCAGGACGAGGAGTTGTACAACCTCTGACGGCCGCCGTGTGTCGGGACCTCGCGTTAGGCGGAGCGACTCGACTATGATGCGTAAAGCCTTCATCACCGCAGTTTGCCTCGGAACCGCGGTTATCGCTTCCTGTCATCGTTCTCACCAGGAACAAGATCGCCCGGCGGGGTCGGGTTCGGCTTCCAGCGGCGTTGCGTCGACGAATGGTTTTGTCTGGCCCCCGGGAAAGCGGGCCGCCGTCAGCCTGACTTTCGATGACGCGCGCCTGAGCCAGGCGGACGTCGGTATTGGGCTGCTCGACAGCTATGATGTCAAGGCCACGTTCTACGTCTCCTCGTCAAACGTGGGCAAGCGTCTCGGGGCGTGGCAAGCCGCGGCGGCAGCGGGCCACGAGATCGGAAACCATTCCATGCGCCATCCCTGCACGGGCAACTTCCCCTGGGCGCGCGAGAAGGCCCTGGAAGACTACACGCTGGAAGAGATGGCCGACGAACTGGACCGGGCCAGCGCCGAAATCGTCGCGATGGTAGGCGTTCGTCCCGTGACGTTCGCCTATCCGTGCGGGCAGAAGTTCGTGGGCCGAGGCGAGAATGTCAGGAGCTACGTTCCGCTGGTGGCCGCGCGGTTCCTGGCGGGGCGCGGCTGGCGAGACGAGGGCGCCAACGATCCGGCCTTTTGCGACCCGGCGCAACTCATGGCCATGGAGTTGGACGGGCTCACGTTCGAGCAACTCAAGGCCTTGATCGAGGCGGCTCGCGCGAAGGGCTTCTGGCTGGTGCTGTGCGGCCATGAGATCGGTGCGGGCGGTCGCCAAACCACGAGGGCCGATACACTCCGGGCATTCTGCGAATACGCCCGGGACCCGAACAACGGTCTGTGGGTGGACACCGTGGCCAACGTGGCACGCTACGTTGCCGAACGCGCGCCTCGTCGCCACTGAACGCCGGCGGCCGGCGGCACGGAAGAGGCGGATGTGTGGAACGGTTCCTCATTGCACTTCGCGGCGAATCCGATATCCTCGGGGGACTTGTGTCGTGGGGCCGTCTTTCGTAAACCAACGGGGCGCTGATGTACAGACAATCCCTGAGAGCGCAGTGGGGGCAATTGATCGTTCTTTCGAGCGTTCATTTCCTGGTGGACATGTTCGGGAACATGCTGCCGGCGATCCTGCCGGAGATTCGGCAGCACTTCTCCCTGAGCCTGTCGCTGGGAAGTTTCATTCTGTTCGCGCTGATGTTGACGGCCAACGGCGTCCAGATGCTCACGGGCCAGATGCGACCGAAAAAGACGCAGCCGCTCTTTCTGCACATTGGCCTCGTTCTCGCCGCCGGTATCTGCTTGATGGCCGTGGCGCCGAGATCCAGCTTGGGGGTCGCCCTGGTCATCGGTCTGGGGATCGTGAGCGGTTGCGGAATCGCCGTGGCACACCCGGAGGGGCTTCGGGCCGTGCATGTGATCGACCGGATTTCGCCGCGCTTGAGCACGGCCGTGTTTATGACCTCCGGCTTTTTAGGTTTTGCCAGCGGCGGGGCCATTTCCGCCTTGCTCGTGAACGCCTACGGACTCAAAGGCTTGTATCCGCTGGCTCTCTGTCCCGTCCTGGGCATCGGCGCAATTCTGCTGGTAAAAGTGCGTCTGTCCGTGGAGGACGACGGTGACGGGACGGCAGGCCAGGCCGGTGCCGATCCGGCGACGGCGCTGCCGTTTTGGCGCGTGTTGGTTGCGGGATTGCCGGCGGGCATTTCCACGACGATCGTCCTGTTTCTCCTGCCGACGTACCTGGACGAGCTGGGATTCGATCTGAGCTTTCGCGGCTTTTCTGCTGCGATGTTCGGCTGGGGCGGCACCGTGGGTCCTTTCATCTGGGCGCTCGCGGCACGCAAACAAGGCGATTTGCGGTGCGCCTTCTACGCGTTTCTCGTCTCCGTTCCTTTCCTGATATTGTACCTGATCTTCGTCAGGCACGCCGCGGCCGTCTGGTTGCTCTTCGGGGTGGGCTTCTGCTCCATGTCCGCCTACATCCTGACCATAACGCTCGCCCGGCAGGCAAGCGGTCTGAATCTAGGTCACCGCATGGCCTTTATCGTCGGCGGAACCTGGGGGATCGCCGACGTTGTCTTTCTGGCTTTCGCGCCCATCGCCGACCGGATGGGGACCGGGTTTGTGCTCAAGCTCATGCCCATCGGCTATGTCCTTTCCACCGTGCTGGCCCTCCACCTGATGCGCGCCTACCCGGAGATCGGTCGTCGGCGGGATGACGAGAGCGTCGTTGACATCCTCGCCGAGGAGCATCCGCCGGTGTAAACAGGCAAGCCGCCTGGACCGGAGAGTTTCGGGGCTGCCGGTTGCGTGCGGGGCGGCGCGCGGCTATCCTTTGACGTCTGCTGCGCTTGTGACGCAGATCAATATTTCTTGAAATGAGGCATGCAACATGAGGACAACAGTTGGCGCATTAACGATACTGTCACTCGCACTATCGACGGTAGACGCTTGGGCGGGAGACGGCTCGAAACCACCGAACGAGAGCCAGGATGTCGTCACTGAATTGATGAAGAGCGTCCCGGCGGACTTTCCCCGCTTCGAGTTTTCGGGACACAGCGAGCAGGCACAACTCCTGACCCACTACTTGTGGTATCACTTTCACCACCGCCTCGGCAACGGCCTGACGCTGTTCAACAAGGAGTACCTGCTCACCGCCGACGTCTGGCTGGGCAACGCCAAGCCTCGCGGTATGGACAAGACGATCCAGGAGGTGCACCGCGAGCACCTGCTGGGCATGCAGATGGATGACGAAGGGTACGTCCTGACCCACCAGCATTTCTCGCACGCTCACGACGACGGGTGGCCTTTTCCGCTGTGGACCCAGTCGGACAACCATCCGGACCGGGTGAAGGGCAAGACGTTCGGCTGGCACTTCCAGCCGCTGGAAAAGGTCCCGGGCTGGGCCGGCAACGCGCTTAGAGGCTGGGGCCGCGACGAGTACGTCGGTGAAAAGGCGGCGTCACTGTGGGCTCTCGAGAACGTTCGCTCGTTGGGCATCGAGAACGACCGCTGGCATCTCGAAGCGACGGGGCCGTCACCGACGATCACGACGCCGCAGGGCTACCGCATTGATGCGTTCAATGCGCCCTACCTGCAACTGCGGTGGAAACCGGCGAACGATCCCAAGGGACGTGCGGTTTCCTATGTGGAATGGCTCCGCGAAGGAGAGACGCAGTTCGGAGCGGATCGGCGGGTCTATTTCTATCCGGACAAGACGCCTCTGTCGCGCGATTGTTTCCATTCCATCATGCCCATGTACCGGCACCCGGCCTGGAAGGGCACGATCGAGCGCGTTCGCATCTGTCTGGCCGCCGGGCAAGCCCAGGGCCGGTTCGAGATCGACTCGTTCTTCACCGCTTACGATACGCGCCATTCGATCAACAATCCCATCTTCATACTGGCGAGCTGGCGGTATTTCAACTGGACGGGCGACCTTGATTTTCTCCGCCGGCAGATCAACCGGTTGCGCCTGGCGCTGCGCTATCAGCAAACGGTGATGGGCGGCCTGGAGCACAAGCACATTCGAAACCCCTGGCCGGGGCACGGCGGACTGGCCGGTTTCACCAGAGACGCCGACGGCAAAGCGGTGCTGCGGGGTGGCCATGGCATCGGCAACAACTACTGGGACTTGATGCCCTTCGGCTGGGACGATCTGTACGCGACGAATCAGTACTACGCCACTACGGTGGCCATGGCCGATCTGGAGGAGGCCATTGCCGAGAACCCGGGCTGGGACATGCCGCAGGGCGTTCTGAAGATGAGTCCCGAGCAGCTTCGCGCCCATGCGGCGGAGGTGAAGGAGACGGCCAACCGGTTGTTCTGGAACGACAAGACGGGCCGGTTCTTCGCCAGTATCGACAAGGAAGGCCGGCGTTACGACTACGGCTATACGTTCCTCAATCTGGACGCCATCTGGTACGGCCTGGCCGACAGGCAGCACGCGCAATCCATTATGGATTGGATCGACGGCAGGCGTATCGTGGAAGGCGACACCTCCCGGGGAGCGGATATCTATCACTGGCGTTTTGGCCCCCGGGCCACGACGCTGCGCAATATCGACTGGTACGGCCAGGGCTGGCACGCGCCCGAGGGAATCCCCTGGGGCGGACAGGTCCAGGACGGCGGGGCGGTGCTGGGCTTTAGCTTCTACGATCTTTGGGCCCGGCTCAGGACCCTCGGTCCCGATGACTGCTGGCGACGTCTCGCGGAGATCCTGGCGTGGGAAAGCGACGTGCATGCGGCCGGTGGATACCGCAAGTACTACGAAGGCGGTAAGCGCGGCACGACGCTGCAGGGTGGCGGCACCGCCGGCGGGCTCGGGATTGATCATGAGTTCTTCGAGAGCAGCCTGGTGCCGTCCATCGTCGTCTATGGTTTCCTCGGCCTTGAGGCGAAGCCAGCGGGAGTGCTGCGCATTTCGCCCCGGGTTCCCGACGCCTGCCCGACCATGGGCCTGAAGAATCTTCTGTACCGCAACGTGCGGATGGACGTCACGGCCGGTCGCGACGAAATCACCCTCGTGCTCAAGGACAAGCCGCTCGATCCGCTGAGAATTGCCATGGATGGGCGGTGGAAAGGAAAGACGCCGGGCGAAAGACGTACGTCGCTGGTTCTGTCAGATGTGGGGACGTATCGATTTGAGAGAAGCCGGTGAGACGCATTGATGGAAAGGTGATTTGGTGAGAAGCGACGTTTTGGCACTGATTGTCGGTCTGCTGCTGTCGTTCGCTGTGACCGGCGGGGCGGAAGTGGTTGTGTATCCAGCTCCTGGGGGAGTTGCCGTCTCCGACCAGTACGCCGTCGAGGTGACGCAGGACGGTCGGGCGAAGCAATCCTTCGTCTACTTGACGAAAGCGCAGTGGCGAAGCAATCGCAGCAAAACTACGTCATGGACGACGTTCTCGTTCTCCGGGCCGGTCACGGTCAAAGTGGCCAAATTGAAGGGCTCGTTTGCCACGTGCCGGATTCTGCCCGGCAGCTATGGCATCCAGCCCGAGATCAAGCCCGACGGCGTGGTTTTCCGATTGGACCGCCCGCGAAAGGTCTCCGTTGAGTTTGACGACGACATCACGCATCCGATGCTCGTTTTTGCCGATCCACTCGAAACGGACGTTCCGTCTCGCGACGATCCCAACGTGGCGTACTTCGGCCCGGGCCTGCACGACATCGGGGACGCCTACGACGTTCGGTCCAACACGACCGTATACCTTGCCGGCGGCGCGTATGTGAAGGGGCGTCTGCGCAGCCAGAACGCGCGGAAGATCAGAATCGTTGGCCGCGGCATCCTCTCCGGTGAGCAATTCGAGCGCAAGAGCGATCATTTGATCCGCTTCCGCGGGGCCGAGAACGTCCTGATTGGAGGCGTCACGCTGATCAACTCGCCGCACTTCAACATCTCACTTCGCGGCTCGCACCACACCGTCAGAAACGTCAAGATGATCGGCTGGTATTTCAGCACGGACGGCGTCTGCACCGGCTCTCACAGTCTCGTCGAAGGTTGTTTCTTCAAGGTCAACGATGACGCGGTCAAGCTCTACCAATCCAATATGGTCGTCCGGGACTGCGTGATCTGGCAGATGGAAAACGGCGCCCCGTTTCAGATCAGTTGGAACATGCCCTCGGACAACAGCAACTTCCACGTTCGCAATATCGACGTGATCCGCGTCGAGCACCAGTGGGACAACCGGAACGAGGCGGTCTTCGATGCCATCCACGGAGGCCGCGGCCACATGAGCGACTACCTGTTCGAGGACATTCGCGTTGAAAATGCCGATTGGCGGCTGTTCTACATTACGATCGACCAGAATGAGTTTGCCGACTCCAGCAGGGGGATGGGGCAAATCTCCAATCTCGTGTTTCGCAACATTTCCGTCGACGGTCCCATGAAGCGACCGAACGTCATTCGAGGCTGGGACGCGGAGCACCGCGTGCGCAATGTGCGGTTCGAGAATGTGAAGGTCAACGGACGATATCTCCACAGTCCAGAGGAAGGCAATTTCCAGATTGACCCGAACACCACTGCGAATATCCAATTTGTGGTGACGGCGCCGGCAAAATAGAGTCGGTCGCTCGGTGGGAAATCACTCAAGAAGGCTACGGACAATGTGGCCGCCGCATCCATGGGTCAGGTGGGTTGGCCCGGTTTGTCCAGATCGGCCAGGCGCACGGCGTCGTCTTTGGTATAGGAGCCCACGCGGGTTCGCTCCAGTTCCTCCACGTAGCCTCCGGTGCCGAGCATCTCACCGAGGTCGCGAGCCAGCGACCGCACGTAAAAACCGGACCCCGTCACCAGCCGGATGTCCACAAAGGGCCAGGCGTATGCGAGGAGTTCGACCTCCTTCGCTTCCACCTCACGGGCCGGCAGGTCGACGGGCTTGCGGGCCCGCGCCAGCTTGTAGGCGGCTCGGCCACCGATCTTGATGGCCGAAAAGGCCGGCGGTTTTTGCAGGAGGGTGCCCCGAAAACGCAGGAGTGCGTCGCGCACTTGCTGAGAGGAGGGAGGTTCCGAGAAGCTCACGGGTTCTATCTCGCCCTCGCGGTCGTCGGTGCTGCTGCGGGCCCCCAGCCTGACGCGTGTAACGTACTCCTTTTCCTGTCCGGTGATCTGGCCCAGTTTCCGGGTGGCGGGGCGGCCGACGCCGATCACGAGCACGCCGGTGGCGCAGGGATCGAGAGTTCCGGCGTGCCCCACTCTCTTGCGGCCCGTGCACCTTCGCACGGCATCGACGACGTCGTGCGAGGTCATCCCCGCTTCCTTGTAGACCGAAAATATGCCCTCAACCGGCGTTTTGTCCGTCATATACGTGATGCCTCGATATCCCCAAGACGGATTCCACTGCGTGCGAAGCGGGCTCGTCTGTGTCTTGGCCAGGAATCTGCCGCGTACGTTCTGGCCGGAGATTGTACGCCTGGTACCACAACGCGTCAACGATCGTGCGGCGTTGTCGCGGGAGGAATCTGGACAGAGCATGGGTCGATGTGGTACAATCAATCCCGACGAACCGTACTATAGCAAAGGCAGGAGGGCTACGCGTGTTGTGCCGGCCCGTCAGAGAGGCGGTTTTCGTCTGTACCAAGTGACGGGCACGGTGCTTATACGGCGCTGCGTTCTGCCCCGGCCGCATTCTGAGGGAGGACCGAAATGGCTTCCATGCAAAGACTGCACTTGTACGACGGCTCCACCCGGCAGCGAGACGTCTGCCGTATTCTGGCTTGTGTGATCCTCCTGACGGTTTTGTGTTCTGCGGCCTCGGCGCAGTACGGCGGCGGCAGCGGAAC
>JAFGCA010000479.1 GCA_016932895.1 Sedimentisphaerales bacterium
CACCGCGCAACCCGCAACAGGTCCTCGTCCGTCAGTTCAGAACCGCCCCGGCAGGCGCTCCAGCCGGCCGGCGCGCCGCTCGCCGACGTGCCAATGACCAAAGGATCAACGGCAAGCGGACCCTTCTCGATGCAACCCGCGTGCAGCGCCAGCTTGGCCACCACCTGGTTGCCCCGCCGAGGTTCCGGCGGGACGATTCGGAGAACGGTCCCGTCGCGGGCCAGCTCGTATTCCACCTCACCGTCGATGGCGAAGACATCGCCAGCCGCAGCATCAAGAAAGGCATTGATTCGCTCGTCGGCCACGCGGCCAAGGGCCGACTGCATGACGTCGGTTTCGTCCGGCTGGCTGTAGCGAACCGGCAGCGTGAGCGACGGCGTGACGCCCAGGAGTTGAATATCCGGCAGTACGCCCGGCGTCGAGAGCGTGATCGTCGCCTCACCTGCACTGGCGTAGCTGATCTGGCATTCGATCGGCGCGTCCGCGCCTTCAGCAGGCTTGAGCAGGTACCGCTCGCGAACGCCTTCCGGTTGGGTTGTGGTCCCCTCTTGCCCCGCCGCTTGCGTAGCGGCGCTCGGAGCAAAAAGTGCATAGCTGATCGGTGTATCGCGTCCCCGGCTAACGGCGCCGCGCAGGGTCAGCCGCGTCTGGCCGTCAAGACGAATCGCCACGCCCTCGAGCCGGTCGCCGGTCGCCGGCGTCGGTTCGGGAACCGGCGTCATGCGGCGCGGAGTTCCGGCTGCGCTCGATGGCGCCTTCGGAGCAGGCTCGGATTGCCGACCCCGCCGCCAGAAAGGCTCGACGTCACAGCCAGCCAGCACGACCGCGACGATCAGCGCTGTGCGCATCAACCCTCGCATGCCATCGTTCCTCTTGTACGTTTCCAGCGAATGCTGCTTTCTGACGACGAGCCGCGAGTGTGAGCGAGCGGTCATATCGACTTTCCTTTGACGTGGGCGTTCCCATGCGGTCACAGCGGGCAGGGGCTTTCAGAACGCCGGGTACGGGCGCCCCTGCTATGCAGGTACCGCTTCCACGCCCGCCATCAGACGCATCAGCGCCTCCTGGCTGGCTTCGCTCCGCGCCAGCTCGCCCATCTGCCGGCCGTCCCGCAGCACGATGATCCGCGTGCTGAGATTGAGCACCTCCGGTAGCTCCGACGAGATCAGCAGAATGGCCGTCCCTTCCCGAGCCAGATCGTCGATCAGGGCGTGGATCTCGGCCTTGGCCCCGACGTCCACGCCGCGGGTCGGCTCGTCGATCAGGAGAATGCCGCACTGGCTCGCCAGCCACTTGGCCATCGCGATCTTCTGCTGGTTGCCCCCGGACAGTGACCAGACCGGCGCATCCATGTCCGGCGTGCGGACCCGCAACCGGTCGAAGTACCGGCTGGTCAATGCCCGCTCGGGCTTCGTGCGGACAAAACCCAGCCGGCTGAGCCGATCCAGAATCGGCAGCGACAAGTTCGCCCGCCCGCCCATCGACAGCACCAGCCCCTGCGTCTTGCGGTCCTCGGGCAGATAGCCGATCCCCAGCGCCATCGCCTGACCTGGCGAGCGGATCGTCACGTCGCGCCCGTTGACCACGATCCGCCCGCTCGCTTCGCGGTCCAGGCCGAAGATGGCCTGGGCGACCTCGCTCCGACCCGCGCCGACCAGGCCGGCCAGACCGACCACCTCGCCCGCCCGGACGCTCAGCGAGATGTCCTCGAACTTGCCCGGCGAGCACAACCGCTCGACCCGCAGCTTCTCCTCGCCCGGCGCCGCGTCCAGGTGCTCGGGAAAATACTCCTCGATCGACCGGCCGATCATCCGCTGCACGACCTTGTCCATGGTCATGTCAGCCATGTCGGCCGTCTCGACGTGCTGGCCGTCGCGGAGCACGGTGATCCGGTCACACAGCCGGAAGATCTCCTCCATCCGGTGCGACACGTAGATGATCGTCGCGCCGCGCGCTTTCAGCCGATCGACCAGCTCGAACAGCCGCTCGGTCTCGGCCGAGGCCAGCGAACTCGTGGGCTCGTCCATCACGAGGATCCGCGCCCCCGTGCCCACGGCCCCGGCGATCTGCACCATCTGCTCCTGGCCGGTGGACAGGTCGGCGATCGGCATGTCCACATCGATGTCCGCGGCGATCTCAGCCAGCATGGCCCGCGCCCGGTCACGCATCGTGTGCCGGTTCACAAAGCCGAGCCGTGAGGGCAGTCGGCCCAGGCACAGGTTCTCAGCCACCGTCAGGTTGGGGCAGAAGCAGAGTTCCTGGTGTACGATTCCGATGCCGGCCCGCACCGCATCCAGCGGCGTCGTGAACCGCACCGGCCGGCCGTTCAGGTACACCGTCCCTTCGTCGGCGGTGTGAATCCCCGCCACGATCTTGCCGAGCGTCGATTTGCCCGCCCCGTTCTCGCCCATCAGCGCATGGCAATCACCGGAGCGAATCTCGAAGCTCACGCCCGACAGCGCCGTCACGCCGGCGAAGAACTTCGAAATACCATCGAATCTGAGAATAGGCGATGTCGAGGTTGCCATCGCTCAACCTGCTCCGGCGGCCCACGGCCCCACTTTCGGCCGGCAGTATAACCGGACATGCGACGCTTGGCACAATCACGGTGTCGCGAAGGGCGAAGGGCTCGAGTCCAACTCTTTCGCCGTCCGCTTCGGCCCGTCCCGGCGCACGTCTCCCTTTGTCAGTCATCCCGTACAATGCGTCGAACAAGGCAAACTGGAAACCCTGGGAGACAGAAGGGGGGTGTCTCACGCATGAATGGGACGTTCTGCCCATCCAATCAGGCGGCGGCCCATTTGAATAGGAGTCTGAGCGGGCTCACGTAACTTGCATGACTGGGCGTTACAGGACTCGAACACCAGCAAGAAACCCCAACAAAAAGCGCGCATTCCGAAACAAGGCGCAGCAAAAAGCGCAGCGAATCCGGCCGGTTCACGCCCGAAAGAGGCGCCGGGCGAGGCCCCGGAATCCCGCCCGGCTGACGACTCCAGGGCGGGATCATCGGACACCGGCACGCCGGCCGGAACACCGGCTGACCAGCCCTGTGACGCCGAACCTGTGGGCGAGCACTTCGCCGAAGCCGTGGCCATGCTCGCCCGGCTCCCGCTGACCGACGCCGAACGAGCTGAAGCCATCCGCCGGCTGCTGGCCGGGCACGACACCACCGGGGAAGGGGGATGAAATCTCTAGGACCGGCCAAGTGTGGACCGTGGCGTCAGCGTCGCAGAGTTTTTCACGGGTTAGGATGATTTTGAGGGGGGGGGTCGGTTTTGGCGCAATCCGGCCGGCCAAAAGGGGGCCCCAAGCCGGCAAAATGTTTACCAGCCCCCCCGGCCTGATTTCCTGGCCCCGCACATATTAACCCCGCGCGTCTCATTTCTGGTTTGTGGGTTGCACCAGGTAAAGGGTTAAGGGCGCAGCAGGAAAAAGTTGTGCGTCTCTACGCGCGCACGCGCGAGGGGGAGGTTTTGGCCCCCAAGGCTTGATTCGCGACTGTCCATCGGTGACACTCATAGTCATCGGGAGAGCGGGGGCAGAAGGCACTTCAGACGGCTTTCCTTCTGCTGAGCACAAGTCATTGATCGGGCGAGAGAGACGCCTTGTGGCGGGCTCTCTATTTTCGTTTCTGGACCGCCTATCGAGGAGGAAAAGCGATGCGACCCAAACAAGCCACTGGGCTGGGCATTGCCCTGGGCTTGGCAATTACCTCGACGAACTCTGTTCTTGGACAGGCCAGCTTCCAAGGCCTTGGAGATCTGCCCGGTGGCCCGGTTGAGAGCTACGCTCGTGACATTTCTGCCGACGGTTCGGTTGTCGTTGGCCAGAGCAGTGCGGTCTCAGGGGGAGAGGCTTTCCGCTGGACGGTGGGTGGGGGCATCGTGGGGCTCGGTGATTTGCCTGGCGGAGTAGTCCGGAGCGACGCTTATAGCACCTCTGCTGACGGTTCAGTCGTGGTGGGATGGAGCGAATCAGGCTCGGGGGGCGAGGCGTTCCGCTGGACCGACGGAAGCGGCATCATTGGCCTCGGCGACTTATCCGGTGGTTTGTTCTCCAGCAAGGCACTCGGTGTTTCCGCCGACGGTTCGGTTGTGGTGGGAAGCGGATGGACGGGTTCGGGGCTTGAGGCATTCCGCTGGACTGCAGGTGGAGGCATGGTCGCTCTCGGCGACCTACCCGGCGGCGCGTTTGAGAGCGACGCTCGTGACGTTTCTGCTGACGGGTCAGTTGTGGTGGGACAGGGCATCTCAAGCTCGGGAATAGAGGCGTTCCGCTGGACTGCAGGTGGAGGCATGGTCGGACTCGGTGATTTGCCTGATGGGGGCTTTCGGAGTTACGCCCTCGGCGTTTCGGGCAACGGTTCCGCCGTCGTGGGATGGAGCGAATCGACATTGGCGAGTGAGGCATTTCGCTGGACAGAACAGACTGCCATGCAAAGCCTCGGTGGATTGCCTGGCGGACTTGCGGTCTATAGCGAGGCTTGGGACGTTTCCGCGGACGGTTCAGTCGTGGTGGGGCGGTATCAATCCGCCTTGGGCTACGAGGCATTTATCTGGGACGAATCACAAGGCATGCGAAATCTCAAGAGCGTTCTCGTCAATCGTCTTGGCGTGGACCTGACAAGCTGGACGCTGACCAATGCGACGGGCATCTCGGCTGACGGGCTAAGGATAGTCGGGTACGGCACTAGGCCTGGCGGATCAACCGAAGCCTGGATGGTTGTGTTGCCCGAGCCTACCGCGCTTCTGCTGTTCGCGATCGGTGGTCCGATGGCGCTGCGCCGGCGGCACGGGCATCGTCTCTGACGCGCGGGCGCGCGCGAGGGGCTGACTGCCAGTCAGTTTTCGCATGGGCAATACTGCCCACCAACTTGAACTACGCGTAACGCGGTGAGAGAATACGACGGGTGCGGGCGACGGCCCGCGAGACGGTCCCGGTGGCGACGCTAGTTTGACCTGCCTTCCAGCGCCCCACCGAGGCCGGCCCGAATGGAAGGCAGGCGAACATGTCCAACTCGTATATCCTCGCGAA
>JAFGCA010000480.1 GCA_016932895.1 Sedimentisphaerales bacterium
GCGAGGGCGTCTACGAATGGCGCAAGGGCTACCACGGCTCGAAGGCCGCGCAGATCTGGCTCTACGATTTCGACAAGGGCACGTTCAAACAGGTCGTCTCCGACGAGACGGGCGCGCGCTGCCCGCTCTGGGGGCCGGACGGCAAGGGTTTTTATTACACGAGTGCTCGCGACGGGGCGCGGAACCTCTGGTATCAGAACCTGGGCGGAGGCGGCAAGCGCCAACTGACCCATTTCGACGACGATTCGGTCCAGACGCCGTGCCTCTCGCGCGACGGCTCGACCATCGTCTTCCAGCACCTCTTCGATCTCTATCGGTTGGAAACGAAACCCGGATCGAAACCGGTCCGCCTGGCGATCGACTGTCCGACCGACGGGGCCGTCGATCCGGTCATCCGAAAATGGCTCCGCCGGGCCGACGAGGTGACGTTCACCCGCGACGGCCTGGAGGTGGCCTTCACGGCCGAAGGGGACGTTTGGGTGATGGACACCGAACTCCGCCAGCCCCGCCGCGTTACGACCTCGCCCGAGTGCGAACGCTGCCCGGCCTTTTCGCCCGACGGCAAAACCCTGCTGTTTGTCAGCGACGCCCAGGGCCAGAGCGACGTCTGGACGGCCGCCCGAGCCGACGCGACCAAGGGCTGGTGGGAGAACGAGCGGTTTCCCCTCACGCGGCTGACCGAGGACGCCGCGACGGAACGTTATCCCAAGTGGAGCCCTGACGGCAAGAGTATTGCTTTTCTGAAGCAACGGGGCGACCTCTGGGTGATGCGGTCCGACGGGAAGGAAGCGCGCCGCGTGGTCTCCTCGTGGAGCAAGCTCGACTACGACTGGTCGCCCGACGGCCGTTGGTTCGTCTATGCTCTTGAGGATGACGACTTCAACCGCGACATCTGGATCGCCCCGGTCGACGGCTCGCGCGAGCCGGTCAACCTTTCGCGCCATCCGGACGACGACGAATCGCCCGTCTGGTCGCCCGACGGCCGGGCCATCGCCTTCACGGGCCGCCGCCTGGACAACGAAGTGGACATCTGCTTCGTCTACCTCCAAAAAAGCGACGACGAGACCAACGCCCACGACCGCCGCGTCCGCCGGGCGGAAGAGAAGATCGAAAAGGCCCGGGGCAGGAAGTCGAAACGCGGGTCGTCGCAGCCGGCGACGATCGACTTCGACGGCCTGCACCGCCGGGTACGCCGCGTCTCGATCCCGAACGCCAAGGAAACGCATCTCTTCTGGTCGCACGACTCGAAGCGGCTCGCGTTCACCGCCACGATCGACGGCCGAAGCGGCACGTACACGATCAGCCCGCCGGGCGATCTCAAGCCGAGGCTGCTGAGCACCCGGACCGGCACCCACGCCCGGTGGATCGCCCACGGCGACCAGATCGTCTGGCGCAGCAACAAAGTGCCCGGCTGTCTCTGGTCTGCAAACAAGGGCAAGGACTACCAACCGAAGGACTACCCGTTTTCGATCCGCTATGCGATCGACCGGGGTCTGAAGTATCGGGTCGCCTTCGACCTGGCGTGGCGGACGATGCGCGATTCGTTCTACGACGGGGCGTTGAACAACCGCAACTGGGATGCCATCCGCCGGAAGTACGCCCCCGTGGCCCAGCGGTGCGCCACGATGGACCAACTCTCCCAGGTCATGCATCTGATGTTGGGCGAACTGAACGGCTCGCACCTGAAGTTCATGCCGCACAAGCACCACGGGTCGAATCCCGACGCGCAGTGGACCCAAACAACCGCCCACTTGGGTCTCCGGTTCGATCCGGCCCACCAAGGCCCGGGCTTGAAAGTCGCCGAGGTCATTCCTGGCAGTCCGGCCGACCACGTGGCCAGCCGGGTCCACGTCGGCGAGACGGTCCTGAGCATCGACGGTGTGACGGTCGATCCCGACATCGACCTGACCACGGTCCTCAACGGCTCGCTGGACCGCGACATCCGCCTGTTGGTTCGCAATTCCGAGGACAAGCAGCGAACCGTCTCGCTCCGCCCGATCGACTATGAAAAAGCCCGGGAGCTGCGCTACGAAGCGTGGGTTCAGGCCAATCGCCGCGAAGTCGAAAAGCGTTCCCAAGGCCGGCTGGGCTACCTGCACATCGCCGTGATGAACATGCCCGACTTCTACCGCTTCGAGCGCGAGGTCTACGCCGCCGGCGCCGGCAAAGACGGCCTGGTCATCGACGTCCGCAACAACAAGGGCGGATTCGTCGCCGACCATCTGCTGACCGTGCTGACCCAGCCGAAGCACTCGATCACCGTCGGCCGCGGCGGCGGGCCGGGCTACCCGCAGGACCGGTTCGTCTTCGCGACCTGGGACAAGCCGATCGTCGTGCTGTGCAACCAAAACAGTTTCAGCAACGCCGAGATCTTCACCCACGCCGTCAAGTACCTCCAGCGCGGCCAGGTCGTCGGCGTGCCCACCGCCGGCGGCGTCATCAGCACGGGCGCGACCGAGATCATGGACCTGGGCACGCTCCGGGTGCCGTTTCGCGGCTGGTTCCGTCTGCCCGACGGCCAGGACATGGAACTGAACCCTGCCGTGCCCGACCACCTCCTCTGGCCCCGCCCCTGCGAAATCTCCACCGGCGCCGACCGCCAACTCCGCAAAGCGATCGAAGTCCTCCAGTCCGACGTCGCCAAGTGGAAGAAACGCCCCCAACCGAAGTTGCAGAAGGCCAGCCAACGCCGGAAGTAGACGAGCGGGGAACTTCACCAGAAGAACCGAGCGGGGGACGTAAGTCCCCTGTTCTGCTTTGCACTCCGGCCAAACCGCGCAACCCTATTGATTGCGGAACCGACCGTACCGTCGATCCATGATGTCGTTCTTGCAGGGATCATACGTTCAAGTGTCAATGCCATGGATGTCTGATTCTTCAACCAGCGCGCACAGGCAGTGTTGGCCGTCTCCACGACCTCGATTTGCGCCGCTTTGGAGCGGGCAAACTGGCATGAGGCGTGACCCGGTCAGGTGGTCTTTGCTAATGCCAGGTATGGGTTTCTTGCGCGTACAAAGGCGGTCCGCGTGGTGCGTTTTGGTGTAGCTGAAAGAAGCGTGACTTGGGATGAACCCTTGGAATCCAGGGGATTCTTATGCGTTCTCTTTTAAGTTCCGCCGAAGAAGTAACACACCACGACTGGAGGGCCACGCTCCGTCGTGGCCGGGTGCACCGAATGACGCGGCCACGACGGAGCGTGGCCCTCCAGTCCGGCCGGGTGCCATGCCCAGACATCGCTTCAGCGGCGGATGGGCATGCTGTTCGGCATGGCCGGGTGCCATGCCCAGACGTCGCTTCAGCGAGGGATGGGCATGCTGCTTGGGATAGCAGCGCCGACATGCTCATCCGCCGCCGGCAGACTGCCCGACCAGGGGACGGCTTCCTGGGCGGCGTCTGAGCATGGCACCCGGGCGCTGGAACTGGGCTCAAAACCACTTGATTTAGCCTGTGCTCTCGTTCCCTCCCGCCCGGTCGACGTGCATCCTGCCGGGTGCCATGCCCAGACGTCGCTTCAGCGAGGGATGGGCATGCTGTTCGGGATGGCATCGCCAGCATGCTCATCCGCCGCCGGCAGACTGCCCGACCAGGGGACGGCTTCCTGGGCGGCGTCTGAGCATGGCACCCGGGCACTGCATCTGGGCACAAAACCGCTTGATTTGGCCAGTACCCTTGTTCCCTCCAGTCCGGCGGACATGCCGCGAGCCAGGAGGGCTCTTTGTTGGGGGGTTGTCGTTGGTCGAGGTTCCTCTTCCGCCGTGCGGCTGGGGTGTTTACCCCAGGCTGCTTGAATTGCAGCCCTAGCATCTGGGGCAAATACCCTAACCACCCGTCCGGGATTCGTTCTTTGTTGATCATTATCTTTCTGTCGTCTCTTCCCATCCTTGGCATCCTCATTCAGGCACCACAAAAAAAGAGCCCGCCGGCAGAGAGATCTCTTCAGGAACTCTCTCCACCGGCGGGCTCTTTTTGATACCTGGCAAACCA
>JAFGCA010000481.1 GCA_016932895.1 Sedimentisphaerales bacterium
TGCTGGGCGCCGATCCGTTCGAGGCGCTGCGCTTTGCGAAGCAGGACGTGCGGCTCCAATGCGAGCGGGAGCTCAAGGCCACGCTCATCCGGCTGCGGCAGGGCTACATCGCCGCCGCCGGTAATAACAAGCTCGTGCGTGACGTGTTGATCGCCGCGGCTAAGGGTCTGGCGCCGCTGCTGCGGGCCATGCTCTGGCTCAAGGACAGCGACAGGCCTCAAACGATGGAGGCGACGTTCCGCCAGGGCGCCGGATCGTTCGACGTCAAGCTGGAGGCGGTGCTCACGGTCCAGCGCTGGCGCTATGAGAAGCCACGTCTGGCCGGCAGCGACATCGAAACCGCGTTTGAATCGATCTACACCGCCGTCGAGCGTTTGGCGACAACCGTGGACGCGCTGGAGCTATGAGCATGCAGAAGAACTTTGCGACACTCGAATCGGTGCTGGTCCTGGCGATGCTGCTCGGCGCGTCGGCCTTCGGACAGACCGAATTGCCCGCGCAGCCGCGAACGTACGTCGAGGATCTCGCCAACGTCATCAACGCCGACCACGAGCGCGCTCTCAACGGCGTCCTCCAGGAGCTCGAACAAAAGACCGGCGCCCAGTACATCGTCCTGACCGTGCAAACCACCGGAGGGGTGCCCATAGAGCAGTTCGCCATCGAGCTGGCTCACACGAAATGGAAGCTCGGGCAGGAGGGCAGGGACAACGGCATGCTTTTCGTGCTGGCCCTTAAAGACCGGCGCTGGCGCTTCGAGGTAGGCTACGGCCTGGAGGGTTTCGTTACCGACCAGTTTTCCGGCCGCACGGGACGCGAGGTGTTGACGCCCTATCTCAAGCGGGGCGACTACAGCCAGGGGATATACGAGGCCAACCTGCGCATCGTGCAGAAGATCGCAACCGAAGCCCGCGTGACCTTGACGGGGATGCCGACGCTGCCGCGCCAGCGCGCTCCTGCTCGCCGCGGAAGCGGACGCCGTGGCGGTTTGCCTTGTTGCAGCTCGCTGTTCTTCCTGCTGATCATGATCTTCTTCATCGGAGGCATGGGCGGCGGCGGCAGGCGCGGCGGCATGGGCGGGTGGCTCTTCTGGCCCCTGCTGTTCGGCGGATTCGGACGCTCCGGCGGGTACGGACGCAGTGGTTCCTATGGCGGCGGAAGCTTCGGCGGAAGCTTTGGCGGATTCGGGGGAGGCGGATTCGGTGGCTTCGGCGGCGGGGGAGGCGGAGGCTTCGGCGGCGGAGGCGCCAGCGGCGGCTGGTAGACACGAAAACACAAAACAACGCTGGGAAGGGAACATAAGATGAGAAATAAAGGTTCGGCAGGCTCACTGACTGTGATCATCGTCATCGGGCTTTTGGTGTTTACTCTCTTCCTGGGCCTGGCCCTGTTCGGCTGGTACAAGGCCGGATACAACAAGGCCGTCCGCCTCGATGAAGGCGTCGATGCCGCCTGGGGCGAAGTGGAAAACCTGCTTCAACGCCGCTTCGACCTCGTCCCCCAACTCGTCAACACCGTCAAGGGCGTAGTGCAACAGGAACGCGCGGTCTTCGGTCAAATCGCCGAGGCCCGCACGAAGTACCTCAACGCCCAGAACGCCGAGGGCAAGATCCAGGCCTCGAATATGCTCACCAGCCTGTTGCCCAACTTGCTGGCGCTGCGCGAGGCGTACCCCGACCTCAAATCCAACCAGAACTTCCTCGCGCTTCAGGACCAGCTTGAAGGCACGGAGAACCGCGTCTCCGTGGCACGCACGCGCTATAATGAAGCGGCCAAGGCCCTGAACACCTACGCCCGCGAACTCTTCGGCGCGTGGTTCTGCAAAAAGGTCGGCGTCGAAGAAAAACCGTACTTCGAAGCCACGGGACCGGCCCAAACGGAGGTCCCCACCGTAGACTTCTCCACCCCCCAACCAGCGCCCGCGCCGCAATAGGCACGGACACGCCCACCGATCTCCGGTCCACCGTGGGCTGCCCTCGAAATTCTGCCTTATGGTTGACTTCGCCGGCTGCTATCGGGACACTATGGGGTTATGACGAACGAAGAAGGGAAAACGCCGAGTGACAGTGCGGTGGAGACGCGGTATCTGGTGATGCCGCAGCAGGCCAATCCGCGGGGAACCGCTTTCGGCGGGGCGATCATGGGCTGGATCGACATGGTCGCGGCGATGGCAGCCGAGCGGCATTGCGGTACGGAAGTCGTCACCGCCGGCATCGACTCGCTGATCTTCAAGGCCCCGATACGCATCGGCGACCAGGTCGTCCTCCAGGCCGCGGTCAACTACGTCAGCCGCTCCTCCATGGAAGTCGGCGTCCGGGTCACGCGGGAGAATCCCTGCACGGGCGAGAGGGCCGTCGCCACTACCGCGCATTTAACAATGGTCGCGCTGGACGAGCAGAAGAGGCCGACGCCCGCGCCGCCGCTGCGCCCCGAAACGGACGAGGAGAAACGACGCTACGAGAACGCCAAGCAGCGCGTCCGCCTGCGCAAGGAGCGCCTCGTGGCCGCCCAGAACACGCTGCCCCCGCAGAAAGACAGCGATTTGCCTCCCGACGAATGAACAAGCAACATATGCAAACCACATCAAGGAAACCGATATGACGATTCGTAAGGCACTTTCCGTCCTTGTGCTGGTCACTGTCAGTGGGACCGCGGCCGCCGGCAACAAGCCGCAGCGCACCGAGTGGTTCATCGATCAGGCGCTGGGGATGTTCGTGCACTGGAGCGTGGATTCGCAGCTCGGCTCGGTGATCAGTCACTCGATGGTCGGCGCGTCAGACGACTACCTCGACCGGTTCATCAACGAGCTTCCGCAAACGTTTTATCCCCAGCGTTTCGATCCGGACGAGTGGGCCCGCCTGGCCAGGGTCGCGGGCATGAAGTACGTCGTCTTCACGACGAAGCACCACAGCGGGTTTTGCATGTTCGAGACGCGGACGACCGATTTCAACATCATGAACACACCGTACGGACGCGACATCACTCGCCAGGTCGTCGACGCCTGCCGTCGTCAGGGCGTGGGCGTCGGATTCTACTTCTCGCCCGACGACTTCTGGATGTTGCACAAGCAGGGCAAGGACGTGAGCCGGCGCCGGCCCGAGGCGCTGCCGGTGAACAATCCCGAACTGATGGCCCACAACAAGGCCCAGCTCCGCGAACTGCTGACCCACTACGGCCCCGTCGACGCGCTGTTCATCGACGGGCAGCCCGACGGACTCAAAGAACTGGCCTGGGAGCTGCAACCGAATCTCGTCATCACCCGGGGCGAAATGGAAACACCCGAGCAGAAGACGCCCGATGAGCCCATGCCCGGGCCCTGGGAGGCCTGCTACACGCTCGGGACGCAGTGGCAGTTCAAACCAACCAACGAAGACTACAAGTCCGGCGGGCAACTGATCGAAATGCTCATCGATATCCGCGCCAAAGGCGGCAACTTCCTGCTCAACATCGGCCCCCAGCCCGATGGGATCATCCCCTTCGAGCAGGAGCGCCGCATTCGCGAGATGGCCCTGTGGCTGTTCATCAACCGCGAAGCCATCTATGAAATCCGCCCCTGGCACGTCATCCGCGAAGGAGACATCTGGTTCACCAGGGCCAGGGATACCGACACCGTGTACGCCATCCTGACGAAGCTGCCCGACTGGAAGAAAGGGCAGCGCAAGGAATTCACGTTACAGAGCGTGCGTGCGACGGACCGCAGCACCGTGAGCGTTCTCGGCCAGTCGGGCCGAGTCCTGGAGTACAACCCCAAGGCCGATCCCGAAACGCGCTGGACACAGCAGGACGACGGCCTCCATGTCTCGGCCATGCGGGCCCAGCGGATCTACAACAACACGCGCTGGCCCAACCCGCTCGTGCTGAAGATCACGCACGCCCGACCCGGCAAGAAGTAGAGACCGCTACCGCTCGGCGGGCGCCTGGTTCTGCGTCCGGGAGGCTTTGCTGGCGCTTTCCACGATCGCCTGTCGGCTCTGCCCGGAACGCTGGCCTCCGTCGCGCAGCAGATCTCTCTTCTGGTAGCACTGCTCCTGGAAGACGGCGATCTCGGCGGCCAAATTCGCGTTCGGCGAATCGCCGAAGAAGGCGTGAATAATCGGGAAGACCAGGTCCGGCTTCTTCTTACGGTGCTCTTTGACCATTGCCTCGATCTTGGCCGTGGCGACCCCTTCCTGCATGCAGGTGAAGGGCCCGACGTGGAATATGCCGGAGACGCAGGCGTCGCCGTGCGGTGGAATCAGTTCGTGCATGAAGTAGTACGCGATGCCCGTCGTGACGGGTGACTCGCCCTGGATGTTGCCGTGCCCCTCGTGGTTGGCTTCGAGGGTTTCGATCATCTCCATCGGGTGCGGCAGCACATGCCGCCCGGCCAGAACCTCGTGGAACGGCGCCGCCAGCTTCTCGCTGACGTGCGCCATGTACCTACCCTTGAGCACCGACTTGCCGGCCTTGCGCGTCGCGGCCAGAGTGCGCCCGAACTGAAACGACTTCGCCGCCAGGGCAGCGTCGCCCTTGGCGTTGCGCAGGTTGATCCGGTTGATGTACAGCAGCCAGTCGGTAATCGGGTCGCGCACCACCTCCAACTGCTTGTCTTCAAGCTGGCGGATTACGTAGTTCGTATACGGATCGTGCTGCCGCATGTAGATTTCGCCGATGTAGAGCACCAGCGGAAACCGCTCGTGATGGCAACGGGGGGCCGCCTCGAATGCCGCCACCGTTTCCTTTCCCCACCGCACCAGCTCATCGGTTTCGGCGCCGGCCGAGATGACCTCTCCCAGGGCATCGAGCCTCTCTTTCTTGAGGGCGTCCATCGCCTCCTTGTCTTGGACGTAGGGGCGGAAACGCCGCAGCGTGTCCTCCAGAAGATCAGCCGCGTGGATTCCCTTGAACAGAATCTGCTGCATCTTGATCTTGTCGCTGGCGCCGATCCCGCTGGGCAGGGGTATATCGATGTAATCGGTTTCGGAGGACGGGCCGACGACGGGGATTTTCTCCAGGCCTTCGAGCCGCATGCACTCGCGGAGGACCTCGCTGTACTTGCCGAACCGGCATGGCCCGCTGGTCGTCGGCAGCATCACCAGGAAACGATCTTCCACATCTGCGACGCTCGTCTGCTCAATCTGTTGCTGGAGATACCCGATCGCGTCGCCGACGACCCCTTTGAGCGGGTAGCAAACCTCGGTGTAGATGTGCTTGCGCGCGACCTCGTAGCCGCGCTGCGTATTGGTCGGCAGCACTTCACCATGAATCCCGAAGTAGGCCAGGCCGGCGGTGGCGATATGACTGGCGTCGCCCATATAGGGGATCAGCCACGTGCGGCGATCGTAGGTATCGCCCGACTGCACCTCGAGCTTGCGCAGGTTCAGGCGCACCGGCCGCGTCTGGTTCACCACCCGCTCGTGCGCCTCGGTGCGCGTCACGAACGGTGCGTTGTTCGTCTGTGCATCGGTCAGCAGAACCAGCAACGGCTTGTTCGCCGCCTGGTGGATGCGCTCCTCCTGGTACATCTTCAAGCTGTCCGGACCGCACGCAAAATTCATCATCCGGATCGCAAAGAGATTCGGATGATCCGCCACAAACACGCTCGCTTTCAGGATCTTAACGCTCTGCACCCAGAATTCATTGTCCACGAATCCATCGATGGCAACATCCTTGAACTTCGGCTCGAGGAATTGCTGCGGGATGTAGTCAAGCCCGCGAACCTGGGAGAACATCGCCCCGGAGTTGGAACTTGCCTCCGGGTCCAAAAGAACGTAATCCCTGCCGATACCCACGTACGCCTTGACGTTGTCGCTCTCGATGCGTTGGAGGAACTTGTCTCCCTCGACGTGCAGATCCGCCCTAAAGCGGCGCTCGGCCTCATCGGCGTACGCCATGGCCGCCTTGATCCGCCCCTCGGTCAGGGAGAAACCAAGTCGCTCGAACTCCAGCTTGATCTGACGAACCAGCAGGGGCTGGTCGCCAAAGTGCAGGATTGGGTTGATTTGTTTGTTCTTGTCGAGGGAAAGCACGTCGTTGAGCACGTATCCTTCGGACTCGGTATAGATGCAGTACTTCAGGTGCGGCGGCTTTTCCTGCCGCTGCTCGATGAAGCTCGGATTGAACAGATACTCCACATCCGGATGGTCGTTGAGGACCGCCGCGTGGCCTGTGGCCAGCTTGCGCGCAATGCAAAACTCCGTCCGCGAGTTGTCCACCCCGATCTTCGCGATCTCCTTGTCGCTGCGCGGCGAGACCACGGGGTAGAAACCGAGCTTTCGCAGCAGCGCGGCGCTCCAGATCCCCTTCTCCCCGAGGGTGGCCATACTGCGCTTGATGCCCACCGTGGGGGCGTCCGGCTGGGCCGAGGCGATCTCCTTCAGCAGACAGCCCTGCTCCTTGAAGTGCTTTTCGTAGATTTTGTGATAGCGGTCGACGTAGTTGGTCTTGGGCCTCTTGACCGCCTCCGAATTGCCGCGCGGGCAGAATCCGCCGGTAATGATCTCATCATCCTCGATGCGGAAGACCTCAAGCTCGCAGTCGCGCATGCCGCAGGATTTCTCGCCGAACAGCGCCCGGCACATCACCTTGCGCTTGTCAAAGGCCATCTCGACCAGCCCCCACCCGCGGAAGGCCGTTCCGTACGGGCGCCCCTGCTTCTCCAGTTCCTTGATGTGCCCGATGATATCCAGGCCCTGCCCCCACGCGCCGAACATCTCCCGGTGCGGATAGGCTCCAATCTCTTTCTCGGTGACTTGGGCCAGCGCCGCCAGGAAGGCCTTTCCCAGCGCCGGGCCTCCCTGGGCCGAACACTTGTCGCCGCAATGCTGCGCCCCACCGACGAACTTGTAGTAATAGCTGGCCGCGGTGCCCCGGACGATCGCCGCGGCGATCTCCTCCCGGCTGAATCCCTCAGCGATCAGCCGGTTCTCGTCCATCTCCATGAACACACCGCAGGTCGAGTCGATCAGCGGGACGCGCTCGGCACGCAGAGCCGCCTCTTGCAGCGTGTTTTCCACGTCGAGATTGATCACGTCCGCCATGTTCTCCAGCGTCTGACCCGAGCCGGCCTGGCAACTGTAGTTCATCTTCGCTTCTTTGACGGTCCCGTCGGCGCCGAAGCTCGTGAACTTCATGTCCTGACCGCCCACCTCGAAGATCGTGTCGATCTCCGGATTGTTATGCTTGACGCCGAGGGCATGACAGGTGATCTCATCGGTGACCCGGTCGCTCACAACCAGGCCCCGCTCGGCGAGATCGGCGGCCTTGCTCTTGCTCATGAGAATTTTCTCGTAGAGCTTGCGCGCCGAGCCGGTCGCGCCGACTCCCTTGACCACAACGTTGTCTTTGTGCCGGCTAAGATACCGCAGGACGCGCTTCAGCGACTCCTCGGGATTCCCGTGCGTCTTGATGTAGAGCTTGTCCAGAAGCCTGCCCGTCTTGAGTTCGACCAGGGCGCCTTTCGTGGTTGTGCTGCCGCCGTCAATTCCCAGAACGACCTCCGTACCCGGGGGCACCGTCTCCTCGAGATCCTCATCTCGCTGGTGCACTTGGCCGAGACTCTTCGCCAGCGGCGGGGCAAAAGCGCGCTTCCGGCGGCTGTACTCAGCCACTTTGTCGAGTTGCTCGACAGCCAGGACGAAAGAGCTGTTTTCTTCAATTGCCTTCAGGGCCGCCCCAATGGCCGCGACATTGTGATGGTGCTCGGGGCACGCAACGGGCACGCCCAGCAATTCGGAGAGATTGGCCCGCACGCGATCGTTGCGGAAGACTCCACCGGTCGCGACCGCTTCTTGCTCCGGGGTGGCCGACGAGAATTTCCGTGCTCCGAGCACATCGATGACGTAATTCCGCGCCACGGTCTTGAAAAGCCCCGCCAGGTTGTCCACCCGCGTGGCCCCCTCGTTTTGCTTGTGGATCAAGTCCGACTGCACAACCACGCCGCACCGCGCCAGGAACTCGCTCGGCTCGCCCGACTGCCCGGCCTCCTCTTCCGCCCGTCGCAGCATCTCCTCAAGACGTTCCTGCAAGCGCCTCCGATTGCGCGCGGCAACAGCGCGCCGGGCACTCTCATCAGCCGCAGAGCCACTATCCTCCAATTCAGGGCTCGCCACTTCGCCCTCGAACAGTCTGCGACACTGTTTCTCCACCAGCATGCCCGAGCCGCCGCCACACTTGGTCCCGGTCCGCCATTCCCGAATCACACGGCGACCGCCAACGACGGCCAGGTTGAAGAAATACGAGTCCTTCGCGCCGATGTGGAAAACATAGCGCGCCTCCGGTGCGATCACCTCAACGCCTTTCGGCACTGCCACGCTGTCATACACGTACACTGCTCCCGGCATGACGCGCGGGAACGAGGCCGTGGCACTGCCCGTCAGCGCCGTGCTCTGCATGGCACTGCGCCCGAAACGCCCGATGACATCTTCCCACGCCTCCCGCAGCGCACCCAACGGGTTGGCAAAGTGCATCAACGGAGGCGGAGAATAAACAACCGAACCGTCTGATCGTAAAACCGCGTAGTGTGCGAAGCTGCTGCCGATGTCAAAGCCTACATGCAGGCCCGCCTCGTCGCCGCACGCCTCTGATTGTTTCGTCATGTCCATCCTTCTCTATTCGAACTCTCAGAATAGCCCAGTGTCATCGTGCCCCGGATCCCCTTGCTCTTTGCTCCTCGCTTGGCACTTGCGTTGGTTTACGCCCTCCGTCGCCCAGAGTGCTACCTTTTCTCCCCGCGCCTTTGTCCTGGCCTCGCGATTCTGGATAACCTGTCAATTACCCCGTGTCTTCCTGTAACACCAGAGACGGCAAACCCCCTTACCTACTGTCCAAACCCGCATTTGTCAAGCCTCGTAACAACACCTGCCACAGCTTTTCCACAAAGACAAAGACCGGTTCCCCCGGTCCATCTTCCGACCACAAAAGCATTTACAACAGCACCGCCGGCGGGCGCAACAATCCAACCGCCTATAAGATTACTATTACTACAACTGGTATTTAAATAATATAATTCATACGCCACACGGGCAGGACAACGTCAGAGCGTACCGCCCGGTGAGGCGGATCGCTCCAGGGACCACCCCATCCAGCTTTTTGCCGGAAAACAGTTGTTTTGGCGGCGAACAGCGTGTAGACTGAGCGGCTGTTTCGTGGTTCCGGAACGTACGACTTGAGCCTTATTGGAAGACAAAAACGTAGAGGGATAGCATGAAGGTTAGTTTTAACCGTGCGGCGCTGGCCGAGGCGCTGGGCCTGGTGACTTCGGTCGTGCCGAGCCGCACCCCCAAGCCGATTCTCCGTTGCGTCCGTGTTACCGCGGCCGGTAAGGAAGTCAGGATCTGCGCTACCAACCTTGAGCTGGGCCTCAACTATCACGTTTCAGAGGTCGAAGTACACCGCGAGGGCGAAGTGGTCGTGGAGGCTGAGCGCCTCGCGGCCATTGTGCGAGAGAGCTCGGACGATGTCCTTGTCCTGGAGGCCAGCGAAAATACGTGTGAAATTCGGGGAGCGGACAGCCGGTTCACCATCTACGGGCAAGAGCCGCAGCAGTACCCCGATGTGCCGTCGCTGGGGCCGGGCGAGGCGGATTTGTCGATTCGCCTGGAGCAACTGCAGTTGGGGATTGAGCAGTGTCTCTTTGCCACTGCTAAAGAGAGCAGCCGATACGCGATCAACGGAGTGCTCTGGGAAGTCCAGGGCAAAAAGCTCATGCTGGTCGCTACGGACGGTCGGAGGCTTGCGCGGTGTCGCGTGTTGCTGGAACAGGCACCGCAGAAAGAGTTGGGCGCGCTGAAGATCATTGTGCCGGCCAAGACGATGGCTTTGTTGGAAAAAGTCGGCTCGCATGACGAAGAGAGCGTGGCGATCAAGCTGGTTGAAAACCAGGTTTTGGTCCGCTGCGCGAACGTTGTGATTAGCTCGAACCTGGTCGAGGGGAATTTTCCAAAATATGAGGATATCATTCCCAGCGACTACGACAAGAAGCTTACGCTTTCGACCGAGGCGGTCCTCAGTGCGGTGCGCCGGGCGGCCCTGCTGACGAGCGAAGAATCGAAGGGGATCAAAGTTTCAGTCGGGAAAGAGGCGGTGGTGTTTTCGGGCAGGTCTCCGGAGGCCGGCGCCGCTGAGATCAGCATGCCCGTTGAGTACGGGGGCGAGGCCATTGATATCGGGTTCAACCCGCAGTTTCTTATCGATGTGTTGCGGGTTCTTCAAAGCTCCGACTTCGTGCTGGAGTTGGGCCAGCCGGACCGTCCCGGTGTCGTCAAGGGCGGCGCGGATTTCTTGTATGTGTTGATGCCGATTAATTTAGGGTAGGTTCGACGTCGGTACGCGAACGTATCGCGGCGGCCTGCGAGCGTTATCACTGGGGCGGGGTCACACCTGGGTGCTGCGTGTGCAGGACCGGTTCTTGGCTATCGCGGGGGGAACCGAGTTTGAGTTGAATGAAGAATTCGAGGAATATGGTGTTTCACAGGGCTGCGACAGGGGATTATCACGGGCCGGCCCGTGAGCGTGGCGTCGGTGGAAAGCCGAAGCGCGAAGCCTGCGCGATCGGGGACGCTCTCGGCGGTTTCGTCGAACGGCTGGGCCCGCCGCCGGTGGAGGGCGGTACGGTTGCGGAGGTGCTGCCCCGGGTGCTGCCGCCGAGCTTGCAGAAGAAGTGCCGGGTCGCGTCGGTCTCGAATGGGTGTGTCAAGGTCGTCGCCGACGGTTCGAGTTACGTCTACGAGTTGCAGTTGTGTAAGGCCGGTCTTCTGGAGGAGTTACGGCGGCTTTGTCCGGCGGCGCGGTTGCGGCGGATCGAGGTGACGATGGCACGCTGATCCGGGCCGCAACGATCACAGCGCAGAAAAATGAAAATTGGAACCAGGGATTGATAATTGATATTTGAGGGCCATATGGAGGCTCATAAGTACGACGCCAGTAACATCAAGATTCTCGGGGGGGTCGATGCCGTCCGCAAGCGGCCCGACATGTACATCGGGGACCGCGGCACCGGGGGCCTGCACCATTTGGTCTACGAGGTGCTGGACAACTCGATCGACGAGGCGATGGCCGGCGTGTGCGATGATATTGTCGTGCGCATCCAGGCCGATGGAAGTTGCACGGTGGAGGACAACGGCCGCGGCATTCCGGTCGAGATGCACAAGGAGGCGAACATGAGCGCCCTGGAGGTGGTCCTCACGACACTGCACGCCGGGGGCAAGTTCGATTCCGACAGCTACAAGGTCGCCGGCGGTCTGCACGGCGTGGGCATCAGCGTGGTCAACGCGCTGAGCGAGTGGCTGGAGGCGGACGTCTATCGCGACGGCCAGCATTACCATTTCGAATGCGAACGCGGCAAGGCGCGCGGCCCGGTCAAGATCCTCGGCGCCACGAACAAGCGCGGCACGAAGGTATCGTTCATGCCGGACGAAGAGATATTCGGCGACGGCGAGTTCGTCTACGATACGCTGCTCAAGCGCATTCGCGAGCTGGCGTATCTTAACGCCGGACTGCGCATTACCTTCCGCGACGACAGGGGCGACAAGAAAGAGGTCTTCAAGTTCGACGAGGGAATCAAAGCCTTTGTCAAGCACCTCAACGAGGCCCGGAACACGCTGCATACCGATGTGTTGTACATGAGCAAGGAAGACCCGGACTCAATGCTGAGCTGCGAAGTGGCGATGCAATACAACGACGGGTACAACGAGAACGTCCTCGTGTTTGCCAACAATATCCGCAACATTGACGGCGGCACGCACCTCTCGGGCTTCAAGACCGCCTTGACGCGAACGATGAACTACTACGCCCGCACGAACAACCTGCTTAAGGAGGGCCAGAGCACCACGGGCGACGATCTGCGGGAAGGTCTGACCGCGGTCGTGGCGGTCAAGCTTTCGGACCCGCATTTTGAGGCGCAGACGAAGGTTCGTCTGACGAATCCGGAAGTGGGCGGGTTTGTCGAAACGACGGTGAACGAGCAGCTCGGGCACTATCTCGAGGAGCACCCGCCGGAGGCCAAGCGCATCCTCAACAAAGCGATTCAAGCCGCCGCGGCGCGAGAGGCCGCCCGCAAGGCCCGGGAGTTGACCCGGCGCAAGGGCGCCCTGAGCAGCGCCAACCTGCCGGGCAAGTTGTGGGATTGTGCCAGCAAGGAAAAGACGACCACCGAGATTTTCATCGTTGAGGGCGACTCAGCGGGCGGTTCGGCCAAGGCCGGACGCGATAGAAATATCCAGGCCATTCTCCCGCTCAAGGGAAAAATCCTCAACGTCGAAAAAGCCCGCCTCGAAAAAATGCTCGGCCACGACGAAATTCGCACCATGATCAGCGCCCTAGGCACGGGGATCGGCACCGACGAGTTCGACGTGGGTAAATGCCGCTACGGCAAGATCATCCTGATGACCGACGCCGACGTCGACGGAGCGCACATTCGCACCTTGTTGCTGACGTTCCTGTTCCGCCAGATGCCGCAGCTTTTCGATCACCACATGATCTACATCGCCCAGCCACCGCTCTACGAGGTCAAGCGCAAAGGCAGGAAAAAATCGGAGTACGTCCTCAGCGAGTATGAGATGCGCCGGCGCATGATCACGCGAGGCCTCGAGGATACGGAACTGATCGTGCGTCAGGACGCCCCGGGCGACAAGCGGGACTCTGGCACATCCGAACCGCGGAAGATACAGGGCCAGGAGCTGCGCGATCTGGTGAAAGCCCTGGCCGACATCGAGCGGATCATCGTCGTGCTCGATCGACGCGGGATCAGATTTACTGAGTTCATCAAGACCCGCTACGACGGGCAGCGACTGCCATGCTACATCATTCGGCACACCGGGCAGGAGGAGGTGTTCTACGAGGCCGCCGGGTACGAGAAACGCCTCGACGAGTTGGGGCAGCAGAACGCCGATGACGACGGCGAGAGCGACGGCAACGGTGATGCGGAAGCGGAAATGGCTGTCGCCGGCGAGGAGTTGCACGAAGTCGGGCGCATCAACCAGATCAATCAGAAGCTCAAGGCAGACTTCGGTTTGGATCTGAGGGATTTCCTTCTGAGGGCCGAAAAGGCTGAGTCCGGGGAGTCGCTTCCGACCAAGTTCCAGCTCGTTCACGACGAGGATACCTACGAGGTTGGCGGCCTCGGCGAGATTTGCCCGGCCGTCCGCCAGATCGGCGGCAAGGGCATTGAGATCAAACGCTTCAAAGGCCTCGGCGAGATGAACGCCGATCAGCTCTGGGAAA
>JAFGCA010000482.1 GCA_016932895.1 Sedimentisphaerales bacterium
CGCGAGAAGACGCGGGAGTTGGAGATCCACGAGACCATCCCGCTGCCCGTGGAAGGGCTGCCCGAGGGCATGCGGCAAAACGGTTACGAGGACTTCGTGGTCCAGGACCTGAAGATCGAAGCCCATAACGTGCGTTATCGCCGGCTGCGGTATCTGTTGCCCGACGGCACGAGCCGGACGGCCCCGCTGCCGGCGAACGTCGAAGGGCACTTTGGGGCGGGGCTCCGCACTTACGTGCTCTATCAGCATCATCAAAACGGCGTCACACAGCCGCTGATCCACGAGGAACTCTTGGACCTGGGCATTGACATCTCGGCGGGTGAGATCAACCGTCTGTTGACGGAAGGGCACGAGTCGTTTCACGAGGAGAAGGACGCCCTGCTGCCGGCGGCGCGGGAGGTGTCGCGCTATCTTCAGGCCGACGACACGGGGGCGAGGCACCTGGGCAAGAATGCCTACACCACGGTGATCGCCAACCCGCTGTTCGCCTCCTTCACCACCACGCCGAGCAAGAGCCGGGTGAACTTCCTGAAGCTGCTCGCCGCCGAGCACCAGGAGTACATGTGGAACGAAGACGCCTTCATCTACGCGAAAACCCAGGGCCTTTCGCTGCAACTGCGGGCGCGGCTGGCCGGCGTGGTCCGCCGGGGAGGTCGGATCATTGCCGACGAGAAAGCCTGGCAGCGGCAGCTTGCCGCCTGGAAAATCCGCGGCGACGAGCCGCGGCGGATCGTGACCGAAGCGGCGCTGGTGGGCACGCTGATGCACCACGAGTTGTACGTCGACCAGCCGTTGATGAGCGACGACGCCGGGCAGTTCAAGATCTTGGGCTTCCTGCACGGCTTGTGCTGGTTGCACGCCGAGCGGAGCATCCGCAAGCTCGTTCCCGTCAGTCCGCGGGAACAAGAGGCGATCGACGGCGTCCGCGATGCGGTGTGGAAGTATTACCAGCGTCTGGTGACATACCGCCAGTCGCCGACGCCGCGGCGCAAGGCGGCGCTGGAGCGGGACTTCGACCGGCTGTTCCAGCGGCGGACCGGCTTCGCGGACCTGAACGAGGCCCTGCGGCGAATTCACCAGAAGCGGAACGATCTGTTGTTGGTTCTGGATCGGCCGGAGATCCCGCTGCACAACAACCTCTCGGAGAGCGACATCCGAGAGTGGGCCAAGAGGCGGAAGATCAGCGCCGGCACGCGAAGCGAATTGGGCCGGCGCTGCCGCGACACTTTTATCAGCCTGAAGAAGACCTGCCGCAAGCTGGGCATATCCTTTTGGCGGTATCTTCAGGATCGCACACGCAAAACGCATGAAGTTCTTCCCTTGCCCGAGTTGATACGCCACGCGGCACACCAGGCGTAGCCCCTCAATACCGTATCGTATCCGCCTCTTCCATTCGCCCACACCGCCCCGTCCGCGCGCCCCTCGCCGCTCCCCGCGCGCCCAGGTACGCATACCCCAAATCACGGGGTTATTGAGAACTTACCTACAGCAAACTGGTGCGCCAATGGTCAGCGACGGAAGCCTCCCCCCCGTCTTGGCACACTGTGAAAGACCCACTTCGCGCGACCGAAAGCGTTTGATTCTGGCCTTGCTTTGGCTTGTCTCTGCGATTCGATTAGCCTCCTACGAATGTGAGCACTTGCCGCCCCAATTGCGCCAAGGACGTTCCGACAACGGATAGCACATAGCCCAGACCCGCAAGTACTACGGCGAGCAAGAGACAACCGTTCTTACCCGTGTCCTTGACCCGTTGTCGCACGTGCGACTCCGACGTCGCAGTGATTTGGCGTCCCGTGTAGCTGAATCGCCCCGAGGAGTCTCGGGGCGACTGTCGCATAGGCACCCAACGACGCGACCCGATCTCTCGACTCGGCAATAGTCGCTCCACTCGCCACTGTGGGTTGACCTTGACGAGCGTTTCAGACACGTATTGTGTCACGCCCTCTGAAGCAGCATCCGGGAGCGCCAGAAAGACGCATACCTGTACAGTGCACAGCGTTCTGTTCTCTCCAAGTGGGACGGTCTGCACGGCAGCAGCGGAATAGCGGCAGTTCATTCGATGCCATTCAGTTACTTGGCTCGCGAAAACCGCTGGAACGTAGCCTAGCTGCTCACCGTTTTCTCGAGAAATCGTAGTGGCATGAACGTCGTGCGGATTGTCCACCTCGTGTTCGAACACAAGTGTTTCACCGGCGCGACAGCGCTTCACGATGGCTTGGCGCTCTGTTCCATCCCGATTGCGATGGCTGATACCCGCCACATCAAAGAGGAAATGTGTGACCTGCACCAGCACTACCGCCTCCGGCACAATACCCTGCTTCTTTGCCTTCGCAATGGCTGAATTCCGATCCTTCGCGAAGATCTGTATCGGCTTGCGTTTTCGTCCGGAGTCTTTTCCGCGGCCTTGAACGATGAAGTATGGCATATTGCCCCTCCAGGATCAGTCTCGATGATAGCTGGCGATCAGCGACCTGAGAAGCCCCTCTTCCTTGCGTTGGGCCGAAGGCCCTATGTTCTTCCAGCCCAGGGCAACGCCCTGGGGAGTTGAGGACGCCCCATCGTCGATTCGGCCCAACGGGCCAACCGTTCCGCGGGGAACCATTGGGCCGTTGGCCCGGAGCGCGTGAGCGGCGCACCCGGCTTCCAGGGCGTTGCCCTGGGCTGGGAGAACCAGGCCCCTTCGGGGCGAAGATCGCGCCGCGAACTGGAACCTTTCATGCCTCGATCTGGTACGGCTTGCGTTGCGGACGGCTCAGCCAGGTGTTCGCCTCGTCGTCGCCGACGAAGAGCTGCTTTTCGGGGTCCCAGGCGAGCTTGCGGCCCAGGCGCATCGAGATGTTGCCCAGGTGGCAGACGCTCACCGAGCGGTGCTGGCCGGCGACGTCGGACACCGGGGCGTTGCGGGTCTTGATGCAGTCGACGAAATTGCCCATCTGGTTGAGAATCGCGTCGTGCTTGCCGAATCGCGCCGGGCGCGTGAGATTGTCGTGGGCGTAGATCTTGAACTCCTCGCGCGGCAGCGGGTTGTCCTTGAGATCCTCGATCGGCTTGCCGTCGACGGTGCCGCGGTTGACAAAGATTCGGCCCCGCTCGCCCTCGAACATCACGCCGTTGCGGCCGTGGTCGAGAACCTCCATCTCCAAGCCGTTGGCGTAACGATAGACCACGCCGTAGTCGACCGCCACGTTGTAGCCGTTGGGTACGCCGGGCAGCTTGCACTTGCCGTCGATTTCGACCGGGCCGGTCTGGTCCGTACCCATGCCCCATTGGGCGATGTCGATGTGGTGGGCGCCCCAGTCGGTCATCTGGCCGCCGGAGTATTCGTACCACCAGCGGAACGTGTAGTGCGAGCGTTCCTTGATGTAGGGCACGTCGGGCGTCTGGCCCTGCCACGTGTCCCAGTTCAACTCGGCCGGCGGCTTCTCGACCGCAAACGGGCCGCCGGTGACGTTCTTGCCCAGCACGACGGTCACCTTGCGGAGCTTGCCGATCCGGCCTTGGCGGACCATTTCACAGGCGAGCCGGAACCGGTGGTCGCTCCGCTGCCAACTGCCGACCTGCAGCACGCGGCCGGTCTCGCGGACGACGCGGCACATCTGCTTGCCCTCGTCGATCGTGAGCGTCAGGGGTTTTTCGCAATAGACGTCCTTGCCGGCGCGGCAGGCGTCGATGACCATCTTGGTGTGCCAGTGGTCGGGCGTGCCGATGGTCACGGCGTCGACGTCCTTGCGATCGAGAATCCTCCGGTAGTCTTCGACCAAGTCGGCCTTGCCGCCGAAGTCCGCCTTCGCCTTCTCGCCGATCGCCCGGTCCACGTCGGCGATGGCCACCACGTCGCCGTAAGGCAGCGCCAGCTTGGCGATGACCGTGCCCTGGTAGCGCATCCCGATCGCGCCGAACCGGAGCCGGTCGTTCTTCGACGACGGCGCGGCCTCATCCGCCTGGGCGGCAAAGACATACGGAATCATTCCCCCGGCCGCGCAGCCGGCAGCGGCGGTCTTGAGGAATTCGCGGCGGGTTGAG
>JAFGCA010000009.1 GCA_016932895.1 Sedimentisphaerales bacterium
AAACCTACACCCTCAGTTTCTGGGCCAAGGCAGCCGAGCCTCGCAGCGTTGGCGTGCTCCTGAAGGGCGAGGATAATTCCGGGCCTCCTTTCTGCAATGTCGATCCGAGCCTAACCACGGAATGGGCCGAGTATAGTGCCACCGGTGAATGCACCCAACCGATCTGCAAACTCGACATAGCTTCAGGCGGCACCGTTCCCGTATGGCTTGATTTTGTGCATTTGTACGAAGGGGAGTATGTGCAGATACTCCCGGCCGGCCGGAGTCTATCACCGGAAGCATCGAATCCGAATCCGCCAACAGGATCGAGCGATGTTGCCCATGATGCCAAGTTAGCTTGGACACCGGGTGGGACAGCCGCCACAAACCACGTCTATCTCGGCACCTCTTTCGATGATGTGAACACTGCGGATGCCGACTCCATTCTCCTGATCAGTCCGGCGCAGGACGCGAACAGCTATGAGCCGAGCTTGGATTTCGCTACGACTTATTTTTGGCGGATCGATGGGGTAAGTGATACCGGTGAAGTCGTCAAAGGCGCGGTGTGGAGTTTCACTACCCGTGATTACATTGGGATTGACGATTTCGAGAGCTACACCAACGACGTCGGATCGCGTGCGTTCGAGGTGTGGATCGACGGCGTTGGCTTCACCCAGCCGGAACCGGGCCATCCGGGCAACCTCACCGGGGCGTCCGTCGGCCACGACATCTGGTCGGACGGGACGCCTTACACCACGATCATGGAAACAACGATCGTCCGCGGCGGCAATCAGTCGATGCCGTTGTACTATGACAACAACAAGCAGGGCTACGCCAATCATTCCGAGACTACGAAGACCTTCGAAACGCCTCAGGACTGGACTGCTAATGGTATTAAGGCCCTGACTCTGTGTGTCTATGGTGGGCAATCCAACAGCGGGAACATGTATGTCAAGATCAACGATACCAAGATCCCTTATGCAGGACCTGGGGATAGCCTTCGGAATGAGTACTGGATCCAGATGTATATCGACCTTGCCGCCGTACCGGCCGATCTCGATCTCACCAACGTCCAAAGTCTGAGCATTGGAATTGAAGATGCCGATGCGAATGGCACGCTCTATCTGGACGATATCCGGTTGCTGATACAAGTGCTTGACATTCCGGCTCTCGGTGCGGGCAAACCGGTGATCGATGGCCAGATCGACGCGCTTTGGGACGCGGCACAGGCCTATCCGACCGATGCCTTGCGAAGTGGAGTAGAACTGGAGTCTGAACTTGACTGTTCCGCATCCATGCAGGTGCTTTGGGATTCTGAGAGTCTGTATGTCCTGGTCGATGTCAATGACGAGGCCCTGGTGCAGGACTCGGCCAATGGATGGGAGGACGACCGTATTGAAGTATTTGTCGATGCGGACGGCAGCAAGACTACGGGCGGCCCAGGTTTCCAGGGCACAGACGGGATCAACGATTACCAGTACTGCTTCAGTTGGATACCGGGTGCGGTCGCCCCGGTGGAATGGTATTTCAACGATGATCCCGGCAAGGACAGTCTGCTGGGCGTGGAGTCTGCCGTGGCTGTGACCGAAGGCGGCTATCGGATTGAAGTGAAACTTCCATGGTCTACCCTGTTGGGCGCTGTTCCTTCAGCCGGTGATTACATGGGCATCGCGCTGGCTGTAGATGACGATGATGACGGCGGCGGTACGGATTCTCAGGTGACCACACTCATGAGCGGATCCGGCAGCCCTCATGTAACGACTCTGTGGGCAACGGTCCAGTTGATCGAGTAAGAGGTTCATCTGTGTTCATATGTTCGGGGGCGTGGCGACCGCAGGCGTTGGATCCGTTCTCGCTGCAACGTCTCTTCCGGCCACGCTTTTGGGGGATACGCATCAAGACAACCAGTGCTTGACATTTTTCGACAGTGGTGTGAGAGTTCATGGGTGAGTCGGAATCTGGCCGGAGTTGACAGGTTGGATGCAAGGAGTAGTGAACGATGAACAGGCGACGTGCTTTTACCCTGATTGAACTACTGGTCGTCATTGCAATCATGGCTTTGCTTCTGGCCATTCTGCTACCCGCCTTGGGCAGAGTCCGGCAGCAAACCAAGAGAGTGGTATGCTCCTCTCAACTCAGACAGCAGACGCTCGGAATGGTGTGCTACACGGAGAACTATGACGGCAAAGTCATGGGAGTTGGCGGTCCTGGAAAGCCCTATTGGTTCCATTTGATCGCACCGTTTCTCGGAGACAAGCAATACGAGGATGATCCCCAGGCTGCCTTCGAAGGTGTTATGCAAGTCATCATTTGCCCGTCCGTGACAGAGCGGGCCGACGGTGAATCGTTGCAGCGGGGTACGGCTACTCGGTCCTGGGCCTTCTGGTGGGGTGGCGTCGGCGAAAGTTATGCGGAAGGAAGCTACACGATCAATTCATGGCTTCAGCCAACCGGGTACTATCAAGTGGATGTGAGCGCGCCGGCGTACGCCAACTATTACCAGAGCTTTTCTGATGCTCGACCTGATGTTCCTTTGTTCGGTGATGGGATGTGGGTCGATGCGTGGCCCAGGAGTACCGATCCGCCTCCGTCCAACTCATTCGATGGCGATAACGGATCGATAGCGAGTATGCACAGATATTGTATCGCCCGACACAGGCGTGCCATCAATCTGAGTTATGTCGATACTCATGTCGCCGTCGTAGAGTTGGAGGAGTTGTGGCAGCAATATTGGCATCGGGGATACGAACCGAGGTACGACGTTGTTGTGCCAGATTGATTCTGTTCGACGGCAGGTGATACAGACTCCGGACAAATCTGTTTGGAAACGCACCACTTCCCGAGACAGTCCGGAATGGCAGTCCGTTACGCAACATGGTGTCCGGTTCTCCATTGGGCTCGGGCAATAGGAAGAATTTTTGCGCGCCTGTTAGAATAGGGCAGCGCCAACATCCGAGATCTGACATACTCTCGAAAAAACGGGAGGATCTGTCAGATGCAGGTGACGCTGCACCACCCAGAAGACCTGAGACAACTGCAACAGCGGAGTCGTCAAGAACGGGATGCCAAGCAACGAGACCGCTATCGAAGCATTCTGCCGGCTCTCGACGATCACGAGGCCCCGGTGATCGGCTATGGGCCTTTCTCCGCAGCCACTACCTGAGCAATCGCGTTTACGAGGATTGCGATGATCTGTTTCGCCGCTGCAGCAACGCCTGGAATCAACTGACGCCCCAGCGACTCTGTTCGATCTGTCGCACTCAATGGACACCGCCCACGAATTCTTCCTAATCCGTATCACAGGCAGAGGAAGAAACCTTATTCTGATGAGGCGACGCGTGGGTCAAGGACTCACCTCACAGCGTTGGGGATGACAGGGGGCGAGGGGCAAAATGTGCGTTACGCGCGGCGGAAGGAACGGGCGGTATTGCCGGCGCCGGCCAGTCGCAGGACGAGCTGCTCGATGGCCACGGGCGCTTGCGTCTGCCCGGTCTTGACGGCGTAGTCGATGTGGGCCAATTCCTCCAGAAACACCCCGATCTGCGGCAGCGAAACGCTCCGGAGCTGGGCGAAGAACCGATCCTTGTTCCCCCAGATCCGCAGGCGCTTGGCGACCTGCTCGGCATTCGTGCCTTTCTCCAGCAGCGCCTTGGCGTTGAACATACGCCGCACGTGAAATGCGAAGGCGCCGACGACGGTGTACTCGGCGCTGCGGTCCTCTTCGAACATGTTGCGCAGGCGCTGCACCGCCTGGCGCGAGTTGCCGGCGATGACCGCGTCGATCACCTCGAACGCACCGTAGATGCGCTGATGCCCGATCAGCGACTCGACGTGCTCGACCCGGACGGCCTTCTCGCCCCGGGCAAACAGAACCAGCTTGTCCACTTCATTGTGGAGCTGGGGCAGCTCTTCGCCGGCCAATTCGACGAGCAGACCGGCGGCGTCCTTGGCGAGTCTGACGTTATGCATCTCGGTGGCGTATTGCATGAGATGCCGGGGCAATTCCCAGCGCTTGGGCTCGGCGATCTGGATCAGCTTGCCGACCTTCGGCAGACGCTTGGCCAGCCGGGTTCGGGAGTCCCAACTCGATACCGTCAGAACCAGGACGCCGGTGGAGGACGGCTTCTCGAAGTACTTCTCAAGAATCGCGCGGCTCTTCGACACGAATTCGTCGGCTCCCCTGACGACCACGACCCGCTTGCTGGTAAGAAACGGCGCGGTTCGCAGCTCGTCCAGGACGTTGGAGATTTCCGCGTCACTGCCATCGACCGAGAGAAGGCCCGTCATGCGTTCGTCCGGCGTCAGGAGGCTGTCAAGAAGCTCCTGGCACTTGACATTCACCAGTGATTCGGCCTTGCCCGCGATGACGTAAATGCGATCACTCATTCGTATCCGCAGCTCATTGCCCGACCGGCGTCATGGAAGGCGGCGCGCCGGTCCGGTGGTGTAACGGGGCCTACTTTTCCCCGGTCTCCGGCTCTTCGTCCGCAGCCTCCAGTTCTTCGGCGGCGATTTTCTCGGCCGCGACCAGCTTGTCGCCCGGCTTGAGCTTGATCAGGCGCACGCCCTGCGTGTTGCGTCCGATCGAGCGAATCTCATCCAGGCCCGTGCGTATAATCATCCCGTTGGCGGTGATGAGCATCAGGTCATCGCCGCTCTGCACGGCCTTCAACGCCACGACGCTGCCGTTGCGGGCGCTGGTCTTGATGTTCTTCAGGCCCATGCCGCCGCGGGCTTGCGACCGGTAATTGTCGATGCCCGTGCGCTTGCCGTACCCATTCTCACAGACCGTGAACAACGAGGCCTTCTCCTCGACGATCACCATCCCAACGACCTCATCTCCGCTGCGCAGCTTGATGCCTCGGACCCCCCGGGAAACACGGCCCATCGAGCGCACCTCCTGCTCGTCGAAACGAATCGTCATGCCCTCGCGCGTGCCCAGAATGATATGGTTCTCACCGGTCGTTTCGTCCACGCCGATCAAGGCGTCGTCGGGGTCGAGATTGATGGCGATGACTCCCGTGGCGCGAGGATTCCCGTACGCCGAAAGCCGCGTCTTTTTGACCAGGCCGTTTTTCGTCGCCATCACCAACTGTCGCTCGGCCTCCTCCGACTCGCTCTCGAACGTACTGACGGCGATGATGGAGGCAATCCGCTGGCTGCCTAAATTCAGCAGGTTGGCGATGCTGCGTCCCTTGCTCTGCCGGGACATGCTGGGCACGTCGTAGACCCGCAGCCAGTAACACTTGCCGCGATCGGTGAAGATCAGGAGATAATCGTGCGTCGAGGCGACGAACAGGTGCTGGATGAAGTCGCCTTCCTTGGTGTCGGAGCCGATGATGCCCCGGCCGCCCCGTCCCTGACGCCGGTAGGTATCGGTGGGCATCCGCTTGATATAGCCGCTGTGGCTGACCGTGACAATCACGTCCTCGTCGGCGATCAGATCCTCGACCGCCAGTATCTCGGCCTCGGCGCTGAACTGCGTCCGTCGGGCGTCGCCGTACTTGTCCTTGATCTCGTGAATGTCTTCGCGAATGATATCGAGCAGGATGCTCTCATTGGCCAGAATGGCCTCGTACCCTTCGATCTGCTCGACCAAGCCGGCGTATTCCTTGGCCAGCTTCTCCATTTCCAGACCGGTCAGACGCTGCAACTGCATGGTCAGGATGGCGTCGGCCTGCGGACCGGTCAGGAAATGTTCGCCCACACTTCTGGCCTTGACGAACGCTTCCGGCAAAAGCTGTCGAAGCGTCGCGCTTTCCGCCAACCGAAGCGGCTTCTTCATCAAATTCAGCTTGGCGGTCGGGGTGTCGGGCGAGCGCTTGATGATGTCGATGATCTCGTCGATATCGCTGATGGCCAGGATCAGGCCTTCGAGGATGTGCGCGCGGTTGCGGCAGCGTTTCAACAGGAAGCGGCTGCGGCGTCGCACTACCTCTTTGCGGTGCTCGATGAAGTGATCCAACAGTTCCCGGATATTGAGCACCTCCGGCCGGTTGTTGACCAGGGCGATGTTGGCAATCGCGAACGTTGTTTGCAGAGAGGTGTAGCGGTACAGCTTGTTGAGAACGATTTCCGCGTCCGCGTCCTTTTTGAGATCCACGACGATGCGCAGCCCGTGCCGGTCCGACTCGTCGCGGACGTCGGCGATTTCCGGAATGGTCCCGCTGTGCACACAATCGGCGATCTTCGAGACGATGGTGGTCTTCACGACGGCGTACGGAATCTCGGTGACGATGATGCGCTCTCTGCCGCGTTTGGTCGATTCCACTTCCGCCTTGGCCCGGACTCTCAGATGGCCCCGCCCAGTGGTGTAGGCATCCACGATGCCCTTGCGGCCGCAGATGATCCCGCCCGTCGGGAAGTCCGGTCCGGGCAGGACCTTCATAAGGTCCTTGAATCCGCAGTTGGGATCGTCGATCACCAGTAACAGCGCGTCGCACACCTCGCCGACGTTGTGAGGCGGAATGTTCGTCGCCATCCCCACCGCGATGCCGGTCGAGCCGTTGACCAGCAGATTCGGGAACTTCGAAGGCAGCACGACCGGCTCGGTCCGCGTCTCGTCGTAGTTCGGCACGAAGTCGACCGTGTCGTAGTTGATGTCCTGGAGCATTTCCGTGGCGGGCGCCGCCATCCGGGCCTCGGTGTACCGCATCGCCGCCGGCGGGTCCGCATCGATGCTCCCGAAGTTGCCCTGCGGATCGACCAGCGGACACCGCATGTTCCAGTTCTGCCCCAGGCGCACGAGCGTACCGTAGGTGGCCTGATCGCCATGCGGATGGTAGTTGCCACCGGTGTCACCGACGATCTTGGCACATTTGCGATGCGTGCTTCGGGGCCCCAGGTTCAGGTCGTTCATCGCCACGAGGATCCGTCGCTGCGAGGGCTTCAACCCGTCGCGCACGTCCGGCAGCGCCCGCGAAACGATCACGCTCATGGCGTAGTTCAGATACGAATTCTTGAGCTCGTCAAGAATCGGCATCTCTTCAAAACGGTCCTTAGTTTGTTGCTCTGTTTCCTTCATATCCTCTATCTTCTCTCTATCCCGGACAGCACCGCAACCCGAACAGGATTGCCGAAAGATCAAAAGGGGTGCCGCTCACGCGAAAACCGGCCACCATCCATAGTCGGGGCTGTATTCCAAAAGCGCCAGATTACCGGCAGAAGGGCGAAAAGTCAACTGCCAATGTGCCCCCGCACACGAGAACAACGGACTTAGAAATCCTTGAAGTTCCTCATCCACCGGGGCCAATCCTCGGGTTGGACGCCGCCGGCTCGGGTCCACGGGCCACGCGTCTCGAAATTGGGCCCCCACTGCAGGGTCCATAACTCCTTGAGGCCGACCCGCCGCGCAGACCAATCCAAAAACAGGGCGTTGACACACGCATTGTGGCGGTTCAGACAAACGCTCCACATTCCGAAGAGACTGCTGCCGATCTCCTGCTGCGGAGGGTCATTGGGCTCAGCACAAACGACGGGACAGGCACAATCAAGGAGCACTGGAATATTCTCTCGCCCCGAAATGTCAATCACACGAAAGGATTCCCGCCGCCACGCGTGGGGCCGGAAAGGGACGAACTCGCCGGTAAGCAACCGCTCGTTGAACCCGTAGCTGCCGTGAAAGGATGGAGACGGATAGAAGATCTCCCAACCCCCGAAGGTCTCATCTGTGTGCCTGAACCTAAGATCGAGAATCTTCATGTCGTTTTCACCATGCCAAGCCTCGTATACACCACTGGTCTCGGGGGGCGGTTCGTTTGCCGTGGGGCAACACCGGATCGGCTCGGTGTCGACCGACAGGGATAAGGGACGCTGAGTCAGGTCGGCGTTCCCAACAGGCATCGTTCCCCGAAAGAGCCACAAAGCCGTCATTGTACCCCACTGGTCGCATGCCAGCCGCCCGTTGTTCTCCGTCGTGTACGCCGCGAGGATCTGTCCCCATTGGCGCAGGGTGGATCGGCAGACCAGCGCCCGGGCCTGCCGGCGCGCCCGACCCACCGCCGGAACCAGGATCGCCATCAGCAAGCTGATCACCGCGATTACCACGAGCAGCTCGACGAGCGTGGAACCGCGGGAACCGACGGTGGATAGGGAATGGTGGATGATGGAACCGACACCCCGCTGTGGCGCAGGTTCACGGACGCTCCGATCTTCTCCTCTCGTCTCATTGGAGCCCACCGCATTCGCTCCTTTCTCTCGAAAGAACCTCACTGCACTCGTCCGGATGCCCCCTTGCTCGCAGCCGTGGGGGCCCCGAAAGCTCCGACAATATTGTCGGCTTTCCCCGCACATAAGTCAACAGGAATATCACGTTTTCGGGCGGCGTCATCGCCCGAGATCGCCACGACGGATTTCGTGCCATTGCCCTGACGGCCGGACAAAAAAAGGCTTTATCCGAGACTCCCAAACCCGGTATGATGCCTCGGCGTATCATACGTACGAACGTACCTGAGAATGTTGTCTTTGCAGGTGAAACGCCACATGCGATTGGCCAAGGAACTGGGTCTGCTGCATATCTTCTCGATCGCCTCGGGCGCGATGATCAGTTCGGGTCTGTTCATCCTGCCGGGCCTGGCGCACGCCCGGGCCGGGCCGGCCGTCATCCTTTCCTATTCTCTGGCCGGTCTGCTGGCCATGGGAGGGCTGCTGAGCATCGCCGAGCTGACCACGGCCATGCCCAAGGCCGGCGCCGATTACTTCTACATCTCCCGGGCGATGGGGCCCGCCATGGGGACCGCAGCCGGGATTCTGAGCTGGTTCAGTCTGTCGCTCAAGAGCGCTTTTGCGCTTGTCGGCCTGGCTGTGCTGGTCGCGCCGTTTATCCCGCTGAACGAGTACTTCATTGGGGCGCTTCTGTGCCTCGTCTTCGTCCTGATCAACTTGGCCGGGGCCCGAGAAGCCGCCCGATTTCAGGTGGTCCTCGTGATCGGGCTGCTGGCGCTGATGCTATACTTCATCGTCCGGGGACTTCCGGCGGTAAACGTTCGGCACTTCGAGCCGTTCGCCCCGTACGGGCTCAAGGCGGTCTTCTCCACGACCGGCTTTGTCTTCGTATCCTACGGGGGCCTGATGAATGTCGCCAGTGTAGCCGGCGAGGTAAAGAAACCAGGCCGGCTCATTCCTCTCGGAATGGTTTTGGCCCTGTCCTCAATTATCATCGTGTATACGCTGATGATCCTGGTGACAAGCGGTGTACTCGGCCCCGAGCAACTGGATGACTCCCTGACCCCGATCTCCGACGCGGCCGCGGTGTTCTCCGGCCCCGCCGGGCGAGTCGCCATCAGTGTCGCCGCCGCCCTGGCCTTCCTGACTACGGCCAACGCCGGCATTATGACGGCATCGCGCTACCTCTTTGCGCTCGGCCGAGATCAGCTTTTGCCACAATCGCTGAGCCGCGTCGGAACCCGCTTCCAGACTCCGCATATCTCGATTATCGTAACGGGCATCGTGATATCGGTCGCACTCTTCGTGAAGCTGGACATCCTGGTCGAGGCGGCCTCCACCGTGTTCGTGCTGGGGTACATCCTCGCCAGCCTTTCCGTGATTGTGCTGCGCGAGAGCGGCCTTCAGAACTACCGGCCCAGCTTCCGCACGCCGCTGTATCCCTGGGTGCAGTTGGCCACGATTCTCGGCCTTTCTTTCGTCGTTCTGGAGATGGGCGAGCACGCGTTCCTGATCACCGCGTTGGTCATCGTCCTGGCCTTCAGCCTGTACTGGTTCTACGGCCGAAGGAAGACGCAGCAGGCCTCGGCGTTGATGCACCTGGTCAGCCGCATCATGGCCAAGGAGCTGATCGACGGCACGCTGGAAAGCGAGTTGAAGGCCATCGTCCGCGAGAGGGACGAAATCGCCCTGGATCGTTTCGACTCCCTCGTCGAGAGCAGTATCGTCCTCGACCTTGACCGGAAGATGGAGCTGGAAGAATTCTTCCGGCTGGCCGCCGGCAAACTGGGGCCCCGTGTGGGCATCGACCCCGACGCCCTGCTGCAACTGCTGCGCGACCGCGAAAAGGACACCAGCACGGTCCTGAGCCCGGTTCTCGCCGTACCGCACGTCGTCATCGAAGGGACCGACAAATTCGACATGCTCCTGGCGCGCTGCCGCAAGGGCGTGCGCTTCTCGGAAAAGGCCCCTGAAATCCGAACCCTCTTCGTCATCGCCGGATCCAGGGACCAGCGCAACTTCTATCTTCGTGTCCTCTCGGCCATCGCCCAGATCGTGCAGAACGGGGACTTCGAGGCCAAATGGAGGAGTGCCCGAAACGAGCAGGCCCTGCGCGATGTCGTCCTTCTGAGTCAGCGCAAGCGTACGCTGTAGCGAACGGGCAGAGAATTCCGGATCACCGCCGCCCAATCTCAAAGTCCGGAGCACATACCCGCGCCTCGACAGCCTATTGTCGTTGGCCCTGCATACCCCTATAATTGGCGTCGCCCCGGAAACGCCGTGCCGAAAAACCGGCGTGGCGGAACCGGGTATCGCAAAACGCGGTGGGCTGTCGGATCGGGATTGCGAAGAGGACCGAGCGAAGCAGTATCCGCAGGGGCGCAAAGGTGCCTACGCCGCTGCCTTGAATCACAGGACGATCGAATGGCTGCATTGAAGAAAGAGCTCGGTTTGGCTGACATTTTCGCGGTGGCCACCGGTGCGATGATCAGTTCGGGATTGTTCATCCTTCCCGCCATCGCGTACGCCAAAGCGGGACCCGCCGTCGTATTGTCCTACCTTCTGGCCTCCATCCTCATGATGCCCAGCGTGTTAAGCCAGGCCGAGCTGGCCACCGCCATGCCCAAGGCCGGTGGCGCCTATTTTTTTGTCGAGCGCAGTCTGGGATCGATCTGGGGGCTGTTTGGCGGCCTGGCCGGCTGGTTTTCGCTCGCGCTGAAGAGCGCCTTTGCGATCGTCGGCATGGCTCTGCTCGTTGAGGTCATCGTGCCGATGCTGTTGCCCGTGGAGTTGAGCCCATGGCACCTCAAAGGCATCGCGGTGATCTGCTGTGTCGTGTTCACGTCAATGAACGTCGTCAGTGTCAGACATACCGGCAGATTTCAGCTCCTGCTGGTGGTGCTGTTGCTGGGGATTCTCATCCTGTTCGCGTTCCTGGGCGCCGGAAGCGTGCGGATTTCCCGATATGAGGGCTTCCGGGATGTCGGTTGGCCGACGGTATTGTCGACAGCGGGGTTGGTCTTTATCAGCTTCGCGGGTCTGACCAAGGTCGCCAGCGTAGCCGAGGAAGTGAAGCGGCCCGGAAGGAACTTGCCGCTCGGTATGATCCTGGCGTGGTTTGTCGTGACGGTGCTGTATCTTGCCGTCATCATCGTTACCATCGGCGTCGTGGACGGCAGCGAGCTGGCGACCAGCTATTTGCCCATATCGTTGGCGGCAAAGACCTTTATGGGCACCGCCGGTTTCGTCATTTTGGCGCTGGCGGCCGTTGCCGCATTTGTGACCACGGCCAATGGCGGCATCCTGGCGGCGTCGCGGGCTCCCATGGCCATGAGCAGAGACCGCCTGCTGCCACCGTTCCTTTCGCGCATCAGCCCGCGCTTCAAGACTCCGCACCGCAGCATCCTTCTCACCGGCGCGTTCATGGTCGCGGCGATCCTTCTCCTCGACATCGAGAAGCTCGTGAAGACGGCCTCCACCCTCCAGCTGATCCTCTTCATTCTGGTCAATATCAGTGTCATCATGATGCGTGAGGGCCGGATCCAAAGCTACCGGCCCCGGTTCAAATCGCCGCTGTATCCCTACGCCCATGTCTTTGCGATCGTCTCCTATAGCATTCTGATCGTCGATATGGGCAAGATCCCCCTGTTGATTTCCGCAGGTTTCGTCAGCTTGAGCGTGGCCTGGTTCTGGCTCTACATCCGGGAGAGGGCCGGCAGAGCCTCGGCGGTGATGCACGTGGTCGAGCGCGTTACCGACCGGGAGCTCAAAACGGTGACCCTGGAAAGCGAGCTTCGCGACATCCTGTTGGAGCGGGACGAGATTATCGAAGATCGATTCGACCGGCTCATTCGAGAGTGCGATATCCTGGACGTAGGAGGGCACAAGAGCGCCGACGACGTCTTTCGCGACGTCTCGGCCATCCTGGAGAAGCGACTGGGTACGAATGAAGAGGCGCTGTTCGAGAAATTCCTCCAGCGCGAGGCCGAAGGCGGCACCGTCATTCAGCCGGGCTTCGCGATACCGCACATCGTGGTGGAAGGTCAGAGCAAGTTCGACATCCTGCTCGTCCGCGCCCGGGATGGCATCGACTTCCCTCACAATCCGGACCCGGTCCGGATCATGTTCGTGTTGGCCGGCAGTAGAGACGAAAGGAACTACCATCTCCGCGCGTTGATGGCGATCGCGCAGATTGCCCAGGAAGGTGATTTCGAGAAGCGGTGGCTCGACGCCAGAGACACCGAGGCCATACGCAACCTGATCCTGCTCTCCACGCGAAAGAGAGACACTGCCCGGGGCCGATAGCGACGGGCCGACCCGTTCGGTCGCGACAAAGAGCAGACGCAATTCCCGGCAAAAAATCCTCGTCGCTTTTTTTGGCTGAGGCCCAAACGTGACGTATACTTTGGATGACGACGGCAATTGGAAGAGTACGCAATAGACAATTTGCTCATGATACTCCTTCCTTCTTTTCCAGGGGGGGCGGCAGACCGACATCCAAGCCATGGGGGGGTCGCTGTCTCCCTCTTTTTTTTGTTCGCGGCCGACACGTCGGCGCCCTGCCTTGTCTCGGCGCGCCACTTCCCGGCCCTGCGTCCGGTGTCACGCGGTCCCGTCCGGCCCCACCCGGCGTGTCGCGGGACGCGGCCCGGACAGGGGAAATTCGCTCGACAGTGCGAAAAATGTGCGGCCGATCGTCTGATTGTGACGAAACCTATAAGGGTGGATCTGCAGTGACGGGTCGCCCTGTGACACAACACAGACCTGCAAGGAGGCTGCATGGAGATCGCCAATCGTCCGCGACTGCTCGTGTTCAACTGCCACGAGGCGTGGGTGCACCAACTGAACGTGCTGGACTACGATCTGGACATCATTTGTGGTCTGCCCGGACGATACACGCCGGGCTGGGACACGCACGTCCGTCCGGTGCCGGCGCGCGGGCGAATCATCTCGCTGGACGAAGCCCGGACCCGGGCCCGGCGCTATGCCTGCATCATCGCCCATAATCCCACGGACCTGCTCGACGTCAAGGAGCGCCCCGAGCCGCGTCTGCTCGTGCATCACCTGCCCGTCGAGGCGCGCATCATCGAAGAGCGGTCCCGATTGTCTGCCGCAGAAGCCAGAGACCTCTTGCACCGGTACGCACAACTCAGCGGGACGCACGTGATGGCCGTCTCGCACCTGAAGGGCAACTCCTGGGGCACGGCTGGGGACATCGTGCCCTTTGGCGTGGACCCGGGCGATTACGGGCCCTGCTCGGGCGAGATCCCGTGCGGCCTACGCATTGCCAACTTCATCCAGCGGCGGCGGACGTTCCTCCATTGGGACTTCCACGAGCAGGCCTTCGCCGGAACGCCGGTTCGCATCGTAGGCCACAACCCAGGACTGGCTGGCGCCGCTCCGTCTCGCGACTGGGACCATCTCAAGGACCTGCTGCGGACCCACCGTTTCTACATCCACACGGCGCACCCGGAACTGGAGGACGGCTTCAACATGGCCACGGTCGAAGCCATGGCCGCCGGCCTGCCCGTTCTGGGCAACCGCCATCCCACCTCGGTCGTCGAGCACGGCGTCAACGGTTTCGTCTCCGACGATCCCGCCGAGCTGCGCCGCTACGCCCGGCTCCTGCTCGACGACAGAAAGCGCGCTCTGCGCATGGGCGAAGCGGCCCGCACCACCGTGCAGCGGCGCTTCTCCGTGGCGGCCTTCCGGTCGAATATGGAGCGTGCCATCCAGTCGGCCCGCCGCAAACGCGCGTCCCTGCCGGCGCAGGAGCAACCTGTCCGGCCCCGACCGCGGATCGTCGAGCTGCCGCCAGAGTCCGGCCCAAAGGCGTCCCGGTCCGCGTCACGCGCTTTGGACCCACAGCGACACGCATCGTTGCCCCCGGACCGGTAGGGCCTGCGGGACAGCCGGCTCGTGACATTCGCAACGATACGCCGAACGCACGCCGGCCGATCTACTTGCCGAGCAACTCGATCATGCCTTCGCCGAACGCCTTGCCCATCCGGTAGTAGATCCGGGCACTGCCGAGATAGTGGTATCCCCGCTCGGAGCCGACGTCCAGAGCCCTCGAAAACATCTCATCAAGCCGTTCCTTGATCGCGTGAAGCGTATCTCGCGAAGCGTATTTCGTTGCCACCGTCGCTTCACGAGCGACGCTTCCCGATTCATCCTTACACTTCCGTCCACTTGCCGGGGATGGGGACGGGGAACCAGCCGTCCTTGTCGGCCAAGACCGGCGGCGGGCTGTCGTAGTCCAGGTCGTCGAGGTAATCGCAGAACTGGAAGCGCGATTTCATCATATCATCCCAGGTGACCATCTGGCCCGTGTGACAGGCGGCCCGGCCCATGATCGAGGTAAGGTCGGAATAGACCGCGCGCTTCAATTCGTTGTGCGGGCGGTCTTTGCGAATGCTCTCGATGAAGACGTTCCACTCGTACTGCCACGGACTGTAGCGGTCCTT
>JAFGCA010000483.1 GCA_016932895.1 Sedimentisphaerales bacterium
ATCAACCCGACGACGATCTTGTCGCCCGCGACGAACTCGCCAAATGCCTTAACCACCCCCCCCGCCGCCAACATCCCGTCGGTTTCCGCCCGGGTGAGGATCAATCGGGTTGTGGCGACGTTCAAAACCAGCCGCGCGAGCGTGGTGGCCAGCAAAAGAGACGGGAAGATGCTGAATTCCAGCGGCGTGCGGACGAAGATCGTCGTCAAGAGAATGATTATCGCAACCGTGATATTTCCTGCCAGCAGCAGGTTCATCAAGGACGCCGGCAGCGGCACCATGATCACCAACACGCTCGCCACGATCCCGATCGGCAAGATCAGATCGCGTATCCGGTCGAGCGGGCCGAGCAAACTGACGCGCGGTGTGGTGGCGGTGGCCATCCGTGGCTCCGGATGTCGTGGCCGTCTGGAATGCTCTTTGACGGTAGAAGAAAAGAGGGCGAAAGGTACCCAAAACGCCTCCGAATGTCCAGGTCGAATTGCCTGACGAAAAACCACGCCTTGCCTTGTCCGGGCCGAAGCTGGTAGCATACGGGCGCCAGTCAGGCAAGAAAGGGGGGCAGCCGCGCTTGCTGGGGTAAGGACCGGCGCATGCTGTCCCGCCAGGCGGCAAGCGCACCTGTCCCCCTTTTTCCCAGCCGACCCCCAGCCGACCAGGGAGACGTCATGGCACACAGCCAGGCCACCACGGGAAGTAATTCGACCGGGGGGTACAAGGATCGATTCTGGATCCCGCGCTTCTGGAACGGCATGGGCGTGTCCGCTTGTTTCCGATTGTTCGCCGCCAACCACTTCGCCATTTCCCCGAAATGCTTCGCCATGGCGGTGATCAACGCCGGCTTGTCGGTGGTGAACACCTCTTTATGGGGTATTCAGGAGCTCGTCTACGGAGCGAAGATCCGCCAGACCCAGATCGAGCAGCATCCCATTTTCATCCTCGGCCATTGGCGCAGCGGCACCACGTTGCTGCACGAACTGCTCGTGCTCGACCAGCGGCACTCCTACCCGGACAACTTCTCGTGCTTCGCCCCCAACCACTTCTATCTGACCGGCGGCGTCTTCCCGAGAATGTTGCGGTTCCTGATGCCGTCGCGGCGTCCGATGGACAACATGAAGCTGAGTTGGGAGCACCCGCAGGAGGACGAGTTCGCGCTGTGCAACATGGGGGTCCCGTCGCCATACTTGACGATGGCGTTTCCGAACCGGCCGCCACAGCACCAGGACTACCTTGACCTGGAGGGGATTTCGCCGGAAGCACTGGACCACTGGAAGGAGAGCTTGCAGTGGTTTCTGAAGTGCCTGACGCTGCGCACGCCCAAGCGGATGGTTTTGAAGTCGCCGGCGCACACCTGCCGGATCAAGCCCCTTCTGGAGTTGTTCCCCGACGCGCGATTCGTGCACATCGTCCGCGATCCATACGTGATCTTCCCGTCGACGCTCAACCTTTGGCGTCGGTTGTACCGCGACTGGGGTTTTCAGGTGCCGCGGTACGCGAACCTCGAGGATCACGTTTTTGACACGTTCAACCGAATGTACGAGGTGTTCGAACGCGACCGTCGTTTGATCACCCCGTCGCGGTTCTGCGAGGTTCGTTACGAGGACCTAGTCCCGGACGTCCTGGGGCAGATGCGCCGGGTCTACGACACGCTCGAGCTGAGTGGTTTCGACGAGGTGCAGCCCGAGTTGGAGGCGTACGTTGCCGCCCAGGCCGGCTACAAGACCAACCGCTACGAGATGTCACCCGAGCTGCACGACGAGATCACGCGCCGCTGGGCCGGGTTCATCGAGCGGTACGGGTATTCGGCCGAGGGCGAGGCCACCGTGTCGGCGCGCTGAACGCGATGCGCCCTGTTTCCGGTGGTTCTTGGAGGGCGTCGCCGTCCCTTCTTGAGCCGCCACACCGTTCCACGATGCTCCCTCTCCGAGAGGGGAAAGAGACTCGCTTGGTGTTCTTGGTCTCTCGCCCCCAGTCGCCGGGCTATCCCCCCTCTTGCGTTTGTCGCCGGGTGTTGGTAGGCTCGATACGAAATCTCCCGACACAATCCCTTGCCGAGCACTCGTGTGTGGCAACCGGGAGGGTATGCCGCCACCTTCAACGTCAGCGAGGAAGTCCGGATGCGCAATCTACCGGTGCATTGGTCGGAAGGGCTTTTTTTGCGCCCCCACCACTTCCAGGCAGCCGATCGCCACTGGGCCGAGGCGATGTGCGCATGCGAACAATGGGATCACGCCTACCACTACGGGCTGCGGTCCGTGGAACTGAGCGAGGAGGCCATCGCCAATCATCAGGTGCAACTCAATTCCTGCAACGCGCGGATGACCGACGGGACGCTCGTCGCGTTGGCCCCGGGCCAGGGGCCCGATCGGGTGGACCTCAAGGAGGCATTTGACCGCGAGTCGGTGGTTCGGGTCTTTCTGGCCATTCCCAAGCTCAAGATGGGCAGCGTCAACGTGGCGCCGGAGGACGAGCCGGGCAAAAGCCGCTACGTCCAGCGCGTGCAATCACCCCAGGACGAAAGCTCCGGCGGCAACGACCAGGAAGTCCGGTTTCGCGATTTGAACGTCCGGCTGATGCTCTCGACGCAGGACACGTCGGGCTACGACCTGTTGCCGATCGTGCAACTGCGCCGGGCGGGGGAAAAGGGGGCGACCCCGAGGATCGACCCGGAGTATTTCCCGCCCGTGCTGGCCTGCGACGCCTGGCCGCCCTTGGGTCGGGACATGGTCCGGGCGATCTACGACATCATCGGCCAGAAGATCGAGATCCTCGCGGCCCAGGTGCTCAGCCGCGGGATCACGCTGGCCAGTCAGCAGCCGGGCGATCTGGACCGCATGTTCATGCTCGCGCAACTCAACCGCGGCTACGCCACGCTCAACGTCCTGGCGTTCGCCCGGGGCGTCCATCCGTTCGACGCCTACACCGAATGCTGCCGGATCGTCGGGCAGTTGTCGATTTTCGGCCCCGAGCGCCGGGTGGTGGACCTCCCGCGGTACGACCACGACGACCTGTACCGGATCTTCGACGTCGTCCGCCGGCAGATCCAATTCCTCCTCAACTCGCTGCCCGATTACGAATACGAACAGGAGTACTTCCAGGGCGAGGGTCTGGGAATGTCGGTCGCGTTGAATCCCAAGTGGTTGGGCAGCGACTGGCAATGGTTCGTCGGCGTGTTGCACGGGGCGGATCTGAGCGACCAGATGTGCATGGAGTTGTTGACGGGCAAAGGTGGGCTGGACTGGAAGCTGGGCAGCGCGCCGCAGGTCGACGCCCTGTTCCGATTCGGCGCCGAAGGGTTGAGCCTCAAACCCTTGCGGCAGGCGCCCCGGGCGCTGCCGACCTCGCGCGGTTGGCTCTATTACGAGGTCACCCG